>CAJQKW010000057.1 GCA_905478975.1 uncultured Pseudomonadales bacterium
TTGGTCGGGACGGCAGGATTTGAACCTGCGACCACTACACCCCCAGTGTAGTGCGCTACCAGGCTGCGCTACGCCCCGATTTCAAGTGGGCAATCATACAGGCACGGGGTGCTTTTGCAACCAGAATAGTCTGCGATGGTTACTCTTTGTCGAGTAAGGTGATTATGCCTTCAAGCTCGGAGATAGTTTGCTCGATAAGCTGCTTGTACGGGGTCTGTTCTTCTTTGCTGGATTCGCCTTCTAAACGCTGGCGTGCGCCACCAATAGTGAAGCCCTGTTGATAGAGCAGGGAACGAATTTGGCGAATCAGTACTACATCTTGACGCTGATAGTAACGGCGATTACCACGACGTTTAACCGGATTTAAGCTGGGGAATTCCTGCTCCCAATAACGCAGAACATGTGGCTTTACTTCACAGAGCTCGGCGACTTCGCCGATGGTGAAGTAACGCTTTCCTGGAATAACAGGCAGTTCGTTATTGTTACTTGGTTCCAGCATAGTTCTCTACTCGCGCCTTTAATTTCTGGCCTGGCTTGAAGGTCACTACACGCCGTGCGGAGATGGGGATTTCTTCACCGGTTTTGGGGTTGCGTCCCGGCCGGCTTTTTTTGTCACGTAGCTCAAAATTCCCGAAACCAGACAGCTTAACCGAATCATTATTTTCCAATGCTAGTGAGATTTCACTGTAAAACATTTCGACGATTTCCTTGGCCTCGCGTTTGTTGAGACCCAGTTCTTCGAATAACATTTCAGCTAAATCAGCTTTGGTTAACGCACCCATTTATACACCTAACGTTTTTGCGTGACATTGCCACACAAGAGTAATTCCCTGCTTTGAACTGGAGGTTTTAATCAGCCTCTTAGCTCAGCTTTAAATTTATTGTCGAGCTTCTTCACGACTCGATCTATGGACATATTAATTTCTTCGTCGGTAAGAGTGCGCGAAGCGTGCTGAAACGTCAAGCCTAACGCGAGACTTTTTCCTTTGTTATCAATATCTTTGCTCTGATAAACATCAAACAACATTAAATCAACCAGATGCTCGCCAGCCGCGTTGCGCGCTTCCGACATCATATCCGCAGAGGCAATTTGGCCGTCCACAAGGAATGCCAAGTCGCGACGAACAGCGGGGAATTTACTCACTTCATTGAATTTAGGCAGTCGGCTTGCGCTGATTTTGGCCACATCAACTTGGAATAGGTAGACCGGGGTACTGAAGTCTAACTGCGCCCGAAGCCTTGGATGCAACTGCCCTATCCAACCGACTTGCTCACCATTGCGCGATAGCATTGCCGATTGACCTGGGTGCAGTGCGAGATGCTCGGCGGCGGTAAAACTAAACTGCTCTGCTAATCCAGTGAGTGCGAGAACCGATTCCAGATCGCCTTTAAGATCAAAGAAATCGACCTTGTCTTTGCTCGCGGTCCAGCCAGATGGTGTGCGTGAACCGCAGATCAATCCGGCCAGGGCCATATTCTGGGTTAGCTCACCACTTTCACCTGGGACAAAACACTGGCCGGCTTCGAAAATACGTACACGATTTTGCTGACGATTAAGGTTATAGATCGCTGTGGATAACAACCCGGGCCAGAGGCTGGTGCGCATAACTGACATATCGGCGGATATAGGGTTTTGCAGCGCTATACCCACAGTGTCAGGATCAACCAACGTTTGCAATTCTGGGTCGACAAAACTATAGGTCACCGCTTCTTGGTAACCGCTGGCAACCAGTTGCTGCCTAAAGATACTCAGGTCTTGCTGACGCTCGGGCTTGGCCTGTAACTCAAGAGCCATAGTGGGCGTCGAGGTGGGAAGATTGTTGTAGCCATAGATCCGCGCTACTTCTTCAACCAGGTCCTGCTCAATGGCAATATCAAAGCGCCAGCTCGGGGCAACCCAGGTTGAACCCCGGTCGTCACGGGCAACAAAGGTGAGGCCTAGGCGGGCCAAGATATCGTCTATTTCGCTAGCGCCAATCACTACACCCAACTGCTGAGCTAAATGTGCGTCGCGCAGCTTTATAGTGGCTGGTGCTGGCAGATGCTCGGCGGACTCTTCGATGACAACAGGTCCGGCCTGACCACCGCAGATTTCAAGCATTAGCGCTGTGGCGCGCTCAATAGCAGCTACCTGTAGTTCTGAGTCAACACCGCGTTCAAAGCGATGGGATGAATCGGTGTGCTTGCCATAGTTGCGCGCTTTACCGGCAATCGCCAGGGGGTTAAACCAGGCGCTCTCGAAAAGGATATCGGTGGTGTCATCGCCAACTGCGGATTCATCGCCGCCCATAATACCGGCCATGGCCAGTGCTTTGCTGTTATCGGCAATAACCAATGTCTGGGTATCGACTACTACTTCAGAATCATCGAGGAGTTTTACTTTCTCATCGCGACCCATGCGCACAACAATACCACCATCAACCTTGGACAGATCGAAGGCATGCATTGGCTGGCCTAGTTCGAGCAATACATAGTTGGTTACATCTACCGCTGGACCCAAGCTGCGCACACCACTGCGGCGCAATTTCTCTTGCATCCATTGAGGTGTTGGCTGACCCAAGTCGAGATTGCGTATTACGCGGCCTACATAGCGCGCACAGGCCTCTGGAGCCTCAAGTGTAATACTTATGCGGTCTTCGATAGCCGCAGCTACAGGGGTACAGGCTTGCTCTGTGACTGCAGTCTTATTGAGCACGCCCACTTCACGGGCGAGACCGCGAATACTGAGGCAGTCACCGCGGTTAGGTGTTAGATCGACTTCAATAATATTGTCATTGAGTTCCAGATAGTCGATCAGATCGCTACCAACGCTGGCATCAATGGGAAGTTCCCAGAGGCCATCATCGTCATCGCCCAGCTGTAGTTCAGTCTGAGCACAGAGCATACCAAAGGACTCAACACCTCTGAGCTTGGCTTTTTTAATCTTGAAGTCGCCGGGCAGTTTTGCACCCACCGTGGCGAATGGCACTTTAATACCAGCGCGAGCGTTTGGTGCACCACAGACGACCTGGGCGATTTCGCCGCCACCAGCAACCTGACAGACACGAAGCTTGTCCGCATCCGGATGCTGTTCTACAGAGACAATCTCACCGACCACTACACCAGACATTTCTGGCGCGGCGCTCTCTAAGGCATCCACTTCCAATCCCGCCATGGTCACTTGGGCCACTAGGTCTTCGGTTGAAATACTCGGGTTAACGGCTTGACGCAACCAGGATTCACTAAATTTCATTGTCTACCCAGCCTTAAAATTGTTTGAGGAAGCGCAGATCGTTTTCGAAAAACAATCGCAGATCGGTGACGCCGTAGCGCAACATAGCCAGTCGCTCGACACCCATACCAAAGGCAAAGCCGGTGTATTGTTCAGTGTCGACATTACAACTTTCAAATACATTGGGATGCACCATGCCGCAACCCATTACCTCTAGCCAGCCAGTCTGACTGCAAATACGGCAGCCTTCGCCCGAACAGTTAGTGCATTGAATATCGACTTCGGCGGACGGCTCTGTAAAGGGGAAGTAAGAGGGCCGAAAACGTACCGGCAAGTCTGCTTCGAAAAAGGCTTTTAAAAATTGATCGATCACACCTTTGAGGTCGGCAAAGCTGATGTTCTTGTCGACTACCAGCCCTTCAACCTGATGGAACATAGGCGTGTGAGTTATGTCAGAGTCACAGCGGTAAACACGGCCGGGACAGATGATGCGAATCGGTGGCGCCTGCTTTTCCATGGTGCGGACCTGAACCGGTGAGGTGTGGGTACGCAGCACTGTGGAAGGATTGACATAGAAGGTGTCATGCATAGCCCGAGCCGGATGATGGCTGGGGATATTGAGCGCTTCAAAGTTGTGGTAGTCGTCTTCAATTTCGGGGCCGGTCTCGACGTCATAGCCGATTCGGGTAAAGAACGCTTCGATGCGCTCCATAGTGCGGGTCACTGGATGCAATCCACCCACCGCTTCACCGCGACCTGGCAAGGTCACATCTATAGTCTCACTGGAGAGCTTGGCATAGAGTGCCAGGGTTTCCAGTGCTTCTTTCTTTTCGTTGATACGCGCCTGCAGCGCCTGCTTGACCTCATTGATCTTGGCGCCGGCAGCCGGCCGCTCTTCGTTGGAGAGTGCGCCCAGGCCTTTTAACAGCCCAGTTAGCCTGCCTTTTTTGCCGAGAAACTCGACACGCAAATCGTCCAGTGCACCGAGTTCGGTGGCTGCGGCAATCGAGGCCTCAGCTTCACTGGCAATCTGTTCCAATTCAATCATTAGGGGTCACCACAGTAGTTCAGTCAGCTATCTTATATTACTGATAAAAAAATAGGGAAAGAGCGTTGGCCCCTTCCCTATTCGATTAGCTTGTTACAACGCCTGCCGGAGCAGGTGAGTCGCTATTTAAGCTAGGGCAGCTTTGGCTAGATTAACTACTGCACCAAATGCTGCTTTGTCATGTACTGCCAAGTCGGCGAGTACGCGACGGTCGAGAGCAACACCTGCTTTGCTCAGACCATTGATCAATCTGCTATACGCCAATCCCTCAACACGAGACTGGGCATTGATACGAGCAATCCAAAGTCTACGGAACGTGCGCTTCTTGGCGCGACGGTCACGATAGGCGTATTGACCTGCTTTGGTAACAGCCTGAACTGCTACGCGATAAACACGGCTACGAGCTCCGTAATATCCTTTGGCTTGCTTTAAAATCTTCTTGTGACGACGACCGGCTTCAACACCGCGTTTTACTCTAGGCATATCTTTTTCCTCCCAAAACTAGTTAATTAGACGTTACGCAGCATGCGATCGACGCGTGGTTTGTCAGCAGCATTCAGAATGCTGGTGCCACGGAGTTGACGCTTACGCTTCGTTGTCATTTTGGTGAGGATGTGGCTCTTGTGCTGGTGCTTGTGCTTGTAACCAGAAGCCGTTTTTTTGAAGCGTTTTGCCGCTCCACTGTGTGTCTTACCTTTTGGCATTGCTGTTCTCCAAATTGAGAGTTAGTTTAATCAAGAAGAGACGCCCGGACAGCCTGCCAAAAAATGTGGCTGAACGCGGGTCGCGTTAAATTACTTCTTCTTGCTACGTGGTGACAGAACCATGATCATTTGACGACCTTCCATTTTTGGAAACTGTTCCACTTGTGCCAGCTCAGCGAGATCCGCTTCAATGCGTTTCATCATGTCCATACCGAGCTGCTGGTGAGCCATTTCACGACCGCGAAAACGCAGCGAGATTTTAGCTTTATCACCATTTTCCAAGAAGCGAACTAAGTTGCGCAACTTGATTTCGTAATCGCCCTGATCTGTACCAGGACGAAACTTCATTTCTTTAACCTGTGTCTGCTTCTGCTTTTTCTTCTGCAGGGCGACTTTCTTCTTAATATCAAAGACATGTTTGCCGTAGTCCATGATTTTACACACCGGAGGCTCAGCATCTGGGGAAATCTCAACCAGATCCAGTGTCTCTTTCTGCGCAGCTTCGAGAGCAGCCTCAAGGCCAACTACGCCAACCTGACTACCATCTGATGCAACCAATCGAACTTCGGGGGACGTTATATTTTCGTTTAGACGTGCCCGTTTGCTGTCTTTTTTAATAAGCTTTACTCCGTTTCAACACAAATACGCCCGCGTCGTTCCGTCTCAGAGGTAAACATGTCTTCAACCTGTTGCAGCGGCAAGCTGCCAAGGTCTTTTCCATCTCGAGTTCGGACCGCCACCGTGCGCGATTCTTTTTCATTATCACCAACAACGAGAATGAATGGGACTCGCTGCATAGAATGACCGCGGATTTTAAAGCCGATCTTCTCGTTTCTCAAGTCACAATTCACTCTAAAGCCTTTATTTTGCAGTGTTTTAGCAACTTCTTGCGCATAATCGGCTTGGGCGTCGGTAATATTGGCCACGATGGCCTGTTCCGGTGCTAACCAAAACGGAAACGCGCCTTCGTACTGTTCGATCAAAATACCGATAAATCGCTCAAATGAACCGAGAATTGCCCGGTGTAACATCACCGGAACTTTGCGCGAACCGTCTTCGGCAACATATTGCGCATCGAGACGACCGGGCATGGAAAAGTCCACCTGAATGGTACCCAACTGCCAGACTCGGCCAATACAGTCTTTTAATGAAAACTCAATCTTGGGGCCGTAAAAGGCGCCCTCTCCTGGCAGCTCTTGCCAGGGTAATTCTTTTGCATCCAGTGCTTGACCCAGAGCGGCTTCAGCGCGATCCCAATCTTCATCGGAACCCACCCGCTCCGCAGGGCGAGTCGAGAGGCGATAGATAATTTCGTCAAAGCCAAAGTCTGCATAGACCTCATGGAGGAAATCAATAAACTGCGACACTTCTGGCTGAATCTGCTCTTCAGTGCAGAAAATATGCGCATCATCCTGAGTAAATGAGCGAACGCGCATAATGCCGTGGAGTGATCCCGAAGGCTCATTGCGGTGACAGGAACCAAACTCAGCCAGACGCAGTGGCAAATCTCTGTAACTTTTTAAGCCCTGATTGAACACCTGTACATGGCAGGGACAGTTCATTGGCTTAATCGCATAGTTGCGATCGTCGGTCTGCAGACTAAACATTCCGTCGCCAAACTTATCCGCGTGGCCGGACTTCTCCCACAGACTCATATCAACAATCTGTGGTGTCTTAATTTCCTGGTAGCCCTGAGCGCGCTGCTTGCCGCGCATATACTCTTCAATGGCGCTGTAAATGCTCCAGCCCTTGGGGTGCCAAAAGATCGAACCAGGCGCCTCATCTTGCATATGGTAGAGGTCGAGCTTCTTATTGATCTTGCGGTGATCGCGCTTCTCGGCTTCCGCCAGACGATTAATATAGGCCTTGAGCTCTTTCTTATTCGTCCAGGCAGTACCGTAAATACGCTGCAACATTTCATTGTTGCTGTCGCCACGCCAGTAGGCACCGGCAACCTTGGTCAATTTAAAGGCAGACAGTTTTGCAGTGGAGGGAACGTGGGGGCCGCGGCAGAGATCGATAAAGTCGCCCTGGCGGTAGAGGCCAATGGCCTGATCAGCGGGAATGCTGGCAATAATCTCAGCTTTGTATTCCTCACCAATGCTCTTAAAGAATTCCACTGCCTCGTCGCGCTTCCACTCTTCACGGCTGATACTGTGATTCTGATTCACCAGCTCAGTCATGCGCGCTTCGATAGCCTCGAGATCTTCCGGGGTAAAGGCACGTTCAAAAGCGAAGTCGTAATAGAAGCCATCTTCAATTACCGGACCAATGGTCACCTGAGCTGTCGGAAACAACTGCTTAACCGCCATAGCCAACAAGTGAGCCGAGGAGTGACGGATAATATCCAGCGCTTCATCGGAGCGATCGGTAACAATCGCCAGGGTCGAGTCCTGCTCTATAAGGTAGGACGCATCGACCACCTCGCCATTAACCACACCAGCCAGTGTCGCTTTAGCCAGACCGGCACCAATATCCGCAGCCACATCGGCTACAGAAACAGGGTTATCGAAAATACGTTGGGATCCATCAGGGAGGGTAATCGCGGGCATTGTCTTTTCCTTTCCAGTGGTGACCTATACCAAAGGCCACGTGGGGTTAAATAATTAAGCGAGCATTCTACCTTGAACAGCCCTATTTACAAGGCTATTCAACCGTTACAATGCGCGCAACCACAACACAGAGGAAGCCAAACTTTGAAAATTTACGTGGACGCCGATGCCTGCCCAACGGTGATTAAAGATATTCTCTACAGAGTCTCTCAACGCACCGGCATTGAACTGATATTGGTTGCCAACCAGCCTCTGACTACACCGCGGATACCGACGGTGCGAAGCATTCAGGTGAGCTCCGGATTTGATGTGGCGGATGATCGCATTGTCGAGTTGGTGGAAGCCGATGACTTGGTCATTACCGCGGATATACCGCTCGCAGCTGAGGTGATTGATAAGGGCGGCAAGGCGCTCAATCCAAGGGGCGAGTTGTATACCAAGGCAAATATTAAAGCGCGACTGAATATGCGGGATTTTATGGACAGTATGCGTAACAGTGGCGTGCAGGTGGGTGGTGGTCCGCCGCCCTTGACCCAGAAGGATCGGATGGAGTTTGCTAATGCGTTGGATTCTTATGTGGCGCGGTTTACATAGTCAGCGATTTCGTGGGAATCGTTACGACGCAGCGGGCTGGATGAGATCCTTCGGCTACGCTCAGGATGACAGGCTTGTGTACCAGCCCAACTGACTACAGCGCTGGCATCCCGACCAAAACACTGTCATCCCGACCGCAGTGGAGGGACCTCATAACGCTGGCAGTGACCAAGACCACGGTTTCCCTATTCAGGAGATCCTTCGACATCGCTCAGGATGACAAACCTTTTAATCTGCCCCATCCAACAACCGCCCAATCTGCGCCGCAGTAAAAGGCCAGCCCTTCTCCTGACCATTGGCTAAAGCCACAACCGGAATACGAATCGCGTATTTTTTCTGTAGCTCAGCATCGGTTTGAACATTCACCTCAACCAAGCGCAATCCTCGCTCTGTCAGTAAGGGATAGAGCAGCGCTTTGGCCTGTTCGCAGAGATGACAGTTAGGCCCGGTATAAAGCGTCACCTGCGAATTAGACAGAGAGTTAGGCAGGGACATAACCGCTACCCAAAGGTACTGCGTCGAGTAATGCGCCACACATTGTGAATCCGCGGGTTTCTCTCAAAATCCATATCCAATGTCTGGGGGGTAATATTCTCAGCATTAAACTGTCGCGTCACCAACTCATCCATCTTAAATTTGCGGAAGTTATTGGAGAAGATCAACACACCATCAGGCGCCAGTTTGGCCATTGAGTTACGAATCAAATCGCCGTGATCTCGCTGTACGTCCAACACCACATCCATTTTTTTCGAGTTGGAGAATGTCGGTGGGTCGAGGAAGATCACATCATACTGCTCGCCATCGGTCTCCAACCACTTCAGACAGTCGGCACGCAGCAGATGGTGATTTTTAGCACTGATATTATTCAGATCATAGTTGCGTTGAGCCCAGTCCAAGTAAGTATTCGACATATCGATACTAAGGCTGCTCTTAGCACCGCCAAGCGCTGCTTGCACTGATACAGCAGCGGTATAGCAGAACAGGTTAAGTAGGCTCTTGCCTTCGGCCAGTTCAGTGACCATACGGCGCACTGGACGATGATCGAGAAACAGTCCGGTATCCAAATAGTCTGACAGGTTAGCTTCAAACTGCGCTTCCCCTTCATAGACTGTAATCGTATCGCTGGGGCCTTCATTAAAGCGTTCGTACTGACTGTCGCCCTTCTGTCGACGGCGCTCTTTGTAGTGAATATGGCCAGGGGCGTCCTTGGCAAACTCTTTAACCGCTTGTTTAACTTCGGCAAAGCGCTCACGGGCAATCTTGTCTTCAATCGTGTTTGGCGGCAAATATTCTTGGACGTGCACAGAGTCTTCGTAGATATCGACAGCGACGGAATATTCAGGGATATCCGCATCATAGGCTCGGTAGCAACTGACACCGGTTTTATTTAACCAACCATTGAGTTTGCGCTGATTTTTCACCAAGCGATTGAACACCATCTTGGCGCCTTCGGTGAGTTCCTGAGCCGGGGCCGGCTTATTTAAGCGCTCTTCGATCTTTGCCGAGCGTGAGGTCAGATCTTCAAAGACCAACAACTTACAGGGAATAGTGCCGTTAAACAGCTGATACTGTTTGGTGGGCGTAAGATCGGTCTCGCGACCCAACTCAACATTGCCGGTAAACACCGCAGCTTTCCAGCCTTGGAAGTTCTTCTGTAAGACCGCACCCAACTTCTGATAGATAGGTTTCAAGCCATCGACATCACCGAGACGCTCGCCATAGGGAGGGTTGGTGAGCAGCAGCCCATAGTCAGATGTGGCTTTACCAAACTGATCTATCGGCTTGTGAGCCAGACGGATATGTTCATCCAGACCGGCTTTTTCAATATTTAGCGTGGCAAACTCCAGCACTCGTGGATTGGCATCGTAACCGCGAATATCCAGCTCCAGAGCTTCAAGACCGGCAACCTTACGTTGCTCCGCTTCGTCGAAAATTGACTGCCACAGCTCTTGGTCATGCTGCTTCCAGTCGGTAAAGCCAAAGCGCTCACGCAATAGACCCGGGGCAATATCTGCCGCCATCATCGCGCCTTCAATAATCAGTGTCGCACTACCGCACATGGGATCCAGCAGTGCGGCCCCGTTTTTCATCATCTCGGGCCAGTTGGAGCGCATCAACAGTGCGGCGGCAAGATTTTCTTTGATCGGCGCACTGCCCTGCCCGCTGCGATAGCCGCGACGGTGCAGGCTCTCGCCAGAAATATCCAGAGACACGGTGACCTGACCTTTGTGCTGACGCACCTGAATGCGGATGTCTGGGTTCTTGGTATCCACATTGGGGCGCTCGCCCTCTTCGCGGCGGATGCGGTCAACCACTGCATCTTTAACTCGCTGGGAGCCATACATGGTGTTGTCCACAAGCCGCGAGGTGCCAATAAAATCGATAGCAATGGTCTGCTCGTGGGAAAAGTGCTCTTCCCATGGAATATCCAAACACTCTTGGTAGAGTTGATCTTCCTCATCCAAGCTGAAACTGTGCAGCGGCATTAATACCCGATTGGCGAGGCGTGACCAGAGGCAGGCACGATAGGCTAATTCGCGGGTACCGATAAAATGCACGGCGGCCACAGTTTCCTTGGTGCTCTCCGCGCCCAGGGCCAGTAACTCTTGGGCGAGCAATTGCTCCAACCCTTTGGGGCAAGTGGCTAGCCAAGCATGATCAACTGCAGACACAAATAGGATCCTTTTATTACTTTTTATTACCTTGAGGAGTAAAACGCACTTTTTATAGACTAACAAAATCTTCGACAGCGTCGATAGAATTTGGTGAACTGTGATCAGCGTTTTGAAAGGCGCTCATTCTATCGCTCTTTGTACAATTTTGTTTGATAAAAACTGCTCTCAGCACGTTTTTCAAGCTGACTGTCAGTTTCCTAGATAAACCATTAGGAGATATAAGTGAAAAAACATAAAAGAGATTTGGAACATCGTTCGTTTGTAAAAGGCTATCAGGCCGCAGTTCAGGGCCGCACCCTCGCAGCAATCCCCTACCAAGAAAATTCAACAATGGCCTATCACTGGTCCAGGGGCTGGCGAGAAGGCAAAGAAGATTATTGGAATGGGTTCAAACAGCACTCATTCCAGCAAAAAGCGGCAAGCTTGTAAGACGGCTTTGCGCTGAGAAGAAACCATAACAGGCAGCCTCACTAGGGAGTATGAGTGGGCAATATAAAAAGGCAGTATTGGTGAGCAACTTTAGCAGGCACGTTAAGTAACAGGTAAAAGTAAGTATCGAAAAAAAATTAAACAGGAATTTATCCTGTTTCCGGCTCACAAAAGGAGCCACCCCAATGGCCGTAACTCAATAACAGTTGCGGCCATTTTTTGTCTGTGGGTTGGGTTTGTCGCACTACTCATAAACCCAAAATCCTTGATTGCGCACAGTGCCTGGTTATTTCAAGCCGCCTCACTCTGCCAAGACAACATAAATGGACTCTGAGTTCAATAATAAGAAACTCGAGACCGACGCTGCTGTTGTACATTAGAGAAACGAATCAGAGAGACTAAACAGAATTCCGAGCGAAAAAAACGAGGGGGAAACGAAGGTAAAAAAAGAGTACGAAAAAAAGAGGGCCATAACGGCCCTCTTAAATGGAGTTACATCTGTCTTCAGCGACCGAGAATGAGGATTAGGCATTCTCTACTAGCTAGTCAACCAAGCTGGTTATAACTAAGCCAAAAAGCGAGCTGTGGCGCTGAATGCCGAGCTTATAAAAAGGACAATACAAACCCGACATTTAAAGCATAGCCAACAATCTCGGCTTGTCCAGCCCCGACACTTATTGCAGCGATTTAATCGCGATTTCATAGATATCCTTGACCAATCCCTGCTCATCGGCAATTACTTGCAACGCTCCACGCATTTGTGAGCTATTAGGCTCAGGGAATTTCTTCCAGCCTGTCAGTGGCGTCATCAATCGTGCGGCAACCTGCGGGTTGCGGCTGTGTAATGTCAAAATACGCTGTTTAAGGAACTCATACCCTGAACCATCAGGGCTGTGAAAGTTCACTAGATTGCCGTTGCAGAAGCCGCCGATTAGGCTGCGGATTTTATTCGGGTTACTCAGGGTAAAGGTGCCATGACCTTCCAGTTCCTCGACCCGCTGTAATCCACCGGGCTGGCTATTGGCGGCTTGCACTTGCAGCCATAGATTCATCACTAGGGCTTCGTCGCGATACTGCTGTTCAAACTGCTGCAATGCCGTCTCAGCCTGTGGCGCTGCGGCTGGGCAGTTGACTAGGCAGGAGAGCGCAGTGGCTTTATCGGTCATATTGTCGGCGCTCTCAAACTGCTGAGATGCCAGATCGACGCCAACCTGATCAACCAGCATCAGGTAGCTCAGGGCAGTATTTTTCAGCGAGCGGCGGCCAATCTGCGAGGCGTCCGGGGCGTAATCCTGTTCAATATTATGCCGCTGATAGACGGCCAGAAAGTCTTGACTCAGGGCGTCGGCCAATGCCTGACGAACAAACAGTCGGGCGCTGTGAATGGCTTGCGCATGGATCAGGGCGGCCTCTTCATGGAGCTGAGCTTCGCTGGGTAATTGCAACATTAGTGCAACCATCGCCGGATCCAAGCTGGCATCAGTCAACAATGATTTGTAGGCGTCAACAAGCTGGCTGTCCATTTCCAATGGCCGCTGCTGGTGACTGTCGGCAGTGAGTTTCTGGAGTAATTCAAAGCTTAGCTTTTGCCCTGCATCCCAGCGATTAAAGCCATCGCTATCGTTGGCCATCAGATGGATCAGCTGGTCTTTGGTATAGGCGTAATCCAGTTTTACCGGGGCCGAGAGTTCACGCAACAATGAGGGCACTGGGGCTTCGTCGATATTCTCAATAATCAGCTGCTGATGGGTCTGGCTGACTTCATAGACAATCTCTGTATCGCCTTGACTGTTGAGTGGCAGATCACCTGCCATACCCACCAAGCCAAGCTTCACCGGTATCACAAAGGGCTGTTTCTGAGGCTGTCCCGGTGTCGCTGGGCAGCTCTGGGCAAAGTCTAATGTCACTGTGCGATCGGCAGCGTCATAGTTTGAGCTAACCGCTAACTGAGGTGTACCCGACTGTTTGTACCAGCGGCGGAATTGGGTCAAGTCGCGACCACTGGCCTCTTCCATGGCTTTAACAAATTCTTCAATGGTGACAGCTTGGCCATCATGGCGATCAAAATAGAGGTCACTGCCTTTGCGGAAAGTCTCGGGGCCGAGCAGCGTGCGTATCATACCGACGATTTCAGCGCCCTTCTCATAGATGGTCAGGGTGTAAAAGTTATTGATCTCCATGTAGGAGTCAGGCTGCACCGGATGGGACATGGGGCCGCCATCTTCGGCAAACTGATGGGTACGCAGATAGCTGACATCTTCAATGCGCTTGACCGTTGCCGAGTTCATATCCGCGGAAAACTGGGAGTCGCGATAAACCGTAAAGCCCTCTTTGAGGCTCAGTTGAAACCAGTCGCGACAGGTCACGCGATTGCCGGACCAGTTGTGGAAGTACTCGTGGGCGACAATGGCTTCAACCCGCTGAAAGGAGGCATCGGTGGAGGTCTTGGGATTGGCCAATACCGCGGAGGTGTTAAAGATATTCAGGCCTTTATTTTCCATGGCGCCCATATTGAAATCATCCACGGCGACGATCATAAAGATATCCAGATCGTATTCGCGACCATAGGTCTCTTCGTCCCAACGCATGGAGTGCTTGAGGGAGAGCATGGCGTGAGCGCACTTATCCAGATCTTTCTCTTCAACAAATATTTGCAGAGCCACTTGGCGGCCAGACATAGTCGTGAAACTGTCCTCGACACGGCTCAAGGTGCCAGCCACCAGGGCAAACAGGTAGGCGGGCTTTTTAAACGGGTCGTGCCAGGTGACAAAGTGACGACCGCCATCCAGTTCGCCGCGGTCAATGGGGTTACCATTGGATAGCAGCACTGGGTACTGGGCTTTATCGGCAATCACCTGGGTGGTGAATTCGGACATGACGTCGGGGCGATCTAGATAGTAAGTAATGTCGCGAAAGCCTTCGGCTTCACATTGGGTGCAATACATGGTGCGCGAGCGATAGAGGCCCATCATGGTGGTATTGTCTTGGGGCTTGATCAACACTTCGGTGGTAACCACTGCACGGTCAGCAAGACCGGGAATGGTTAACGACTCACTGTCACAACTGTAGGCGCCCTCTTCTAGAGTCAGACCATCCACCGACACAGACTGTAGATCCAGTCCTTCACTGCCATGTAAAACTAGATCCGCACCCAACTCATCGGATAGCGAGTTCCGTAGTAGAGATAATGTTGTGGTAACTCTGGTGTAGTGCTCGCCGAGATCGAAAACCAGATCGGTTTTCTCAATTTCAAAGGGCGATACTTTATAGTCTTGAAGATAAATCGTTTGTGGCAGTGCGTCTTTCATGGTGACGATCCTTGTAATAATGCTGTCTGGCGATGCCTTTAATCGGCAGCAGAAAATTGAATATTGTAGGCAGTAAATTTACGAATATTAATGACGCCGGTATCAAGAATAAGATACTGACCTTTGATACCCTGCAAAACACCTTCCACTAGGGGCTGTTTATCGAGGCTGAGACTTTTCACTTTTTCCGGCCATTGGCTCACGGGGAAATCAATCGAGGTACTGGTTTCGCTGTATAAGCGCTGTAGTGCTTGCAAACCATATTCCTCCTCGAGCAATTCTAGACCCTCTTCCGACTTGGCCATCAACTCATCTCGGATCGCCGCTAAGTCTATGTCTTCCGCATTGCCCTTAAGCATTTTCTGCCAGTGGGTTTTATCCGCTACATGCTCGCGTAGACAGTCTTCAATTAGGCCTGCCTGATAGCGTGTCTGGACACGAAAAATCGGCAAACCCTGAGTGGCACCCTGATCAATCCAACGGGTCGGCAGTTGGGTTCCGCGAGTAATACCGACTTTGACTCCAGATGAATTTGCAAGATAGACAAAGTGGTCGGTAAAGCAAAACTTCTCACCCCACTCCGGATCACGACAGGTGCCATGATGAAAATGGCATTTCTCAGGACTCATGATGCAGGTATCGCACTGGGGCAATTTGGTAAAGCAGGGATAGCAGTAGCCCTGACTAAAGCTCTTTTTCGAGCGACGGCCGCAATGGATACAGTGAATATCGCCGAGGTGTTCGAGGGAAATCGCTTTGCCGATTAAGGCATTCATACCAATACGCTGATCATCCAGCGGCAGCTGATAGTCAACCCGGCCATTCTCGCCAAGGGAGGTATACATTTTTTCCAGATGCCCGGAAGCTTTTATCGACATGTTGTAGCCTTAATTAATTTTTCCATTTCAAAGGTTGTTCGTCTGGCGGCGGTGAACAGGCGGTGGTTTTCGGTGGCACATAACCGGTGCGCTGGTCAGCGGGCTTGCGCTGATCATAGGCAATAATAGCCTGCATACAGAGTGCCTTTTGCTCATCGGTAAGTGCCCGTCCATCGGGCCACTTGCCCAATTCAACGGCGCGCTTTAAGCTTTCGCAAATCTGTGGTGTGATACTTTCCAGTAACTGGGATAAGTCCATTATCTATTTAAACCTCGCTCTTACAGTGCCGACCAAACCAAAAATCAAACCCAATAACATACCTACGATCAAACCGCCGAAATGGGCCGCATTGGCGATGCCAACGCCCAATAAAACATCCAAGACGCCAGTCATACAGAACAGTAACCAAAACAGCATAAAGCCGATTAGTTCTTTGGGTAGAGCCAGTATGGGATGGGGTGCCAGCAGATTGCGAATCCAGATATAGCCGAGCAAGGCATAGATCACCCCAGACATGCCACCAAAGGCCACCGAGCCAGTCCATACAAACTGGCCCATATTAGAGACGACTGCGCTAACCAAAACCAATAGCAGTAAATGGACTGGACCCAGCAGCGCTTCAATTCGACCGCCGAGCAGTGATAACCAGAGACCATTAAAGACAAAATGCATCAATCCAAAGTGGACAAATATTGGTGTGACTAGGCGCCACAGCTCACCTTCGGCAATACCGCCGAATATCAGCATTCGGGGAATCGGATAAAAGTAGCTGCCGACAAACCAACCGCAGAGGCTGGCTAAAAATAGCAGTGCTGTGGCCGGGTGTTGTTTGGCGGCGGTGCGCCAGCGGGATCGGGCCGACGGCTCCCGTTCCAATGGCTCAGGGGGCTCAACTGTCATTATCGGCCTTGGCTTTAGCTCTGTCTAAGCGACTACCCCAACCGAGCTTTGAGCGACAGATGCTATAAAAATTGTGATCTTTCGGGTGAATCAAAATCACCCCATCGCGGTGCTTGCGGATGCGGATAATATCTCCAGGCTCACTGAGATAATCATTGTGGCCGTCACAGGTAATCAACGGGTGCAACTCGTTGCGCGAGCTGACGCGGATTTCAATCTCTGAGTTGCCGTGCAGTGCAATAGGTCGACTATTCAGTGTGTGAGGATTGAGCGGTACCACCACCATGGCATCCAGCTCTGGACAGAGCAGCGGGCCGCCGGCAGAGAGTGCGTAGGCAGTTGAGCCTGTGGGGGTGGCGACAATCAGACCATCAGAGCGCTGGCTGTAGACAAATTCGCCGTCCACATAGAGTTCAAAGGCCATCATCCGAACCGACTGACCTGGGTGCAGGACTATATCGTTTACCGCCAACCCTTCTCCAATCAACTTGCCATGGCGAGTAATCGAGGTTTCGAGGATAAATCGATTGGTTTGTTTGTAATCTCCGGAGAGTACCGGCAGCACTCGCTCGGCGATTTCGTCGGGGGAGATATCGGTTAAGAAACCCAAGCGGCCGCGGTTGATACCCAAGAGTGGAATTTTACTCGCCGCCATACTGCGGCTGGCGCTGAGCATACTGCCGTCGCCGCCGACGACTATACCCAGATCAACGGCACCGGGGAATTGCTCTAGAGGGAGGATTTTATCCACGGACCAATCGACTAGTTTGGCTGCACGCTCTTCGTAGACAACCTCTCGGCCCTGACTTAATAGAAAGGCTTCGAGCTTGTTGAGAGAGTCGCGCACCTCAGGTACATCAAGACTTGCGAGCAAGCCTATACGTTGAAAATGTGCCATATTGCTGGGTATCCAAAAACCGGTTTGGCGATTATACAGAGTAGCGCGGTAATTCACTCTTTTTAAGGCATAATAAGTGACAGTGCTCCGCACTGTCATCCTGAGCGAAGCCGAAGGATCTCATTGGGCTGGCACTTTACACTGTCATCCTGAGCGAAGCCGAAGGATCTCATTGGGCTGGCACTTTACACTGTCATCCTGAGCGAAGCCGAAGGATCTCATTGGGCTGGCACTTTACACTGTCATCCTGAGCGAAGCCGAAGGATCTTTTGGAATGTGGCACCACGGGGAAAGATCGCAGCGGCCGGAGGGAGATCCCTCCACCGTGGTCGGGATGACAGGCAAAGGCGCTGGATCACGATGACAGGTTAAGCCGAAAACACAAAAATAATAATGACGATAAAAAAACTATGAACCTAAAAACTACCCCCTTCACCAACGGCGAACCCGGCGACTGCTGCTACCACGAGTGGCCTGTCCAAGCCCCCCAGCAACCCAAAGCATGGATCCATATTATGCATGGCATGGCGGAACACAGCGCCCGCTACGCCGAACTAGCCGTCTATCTCAACCAGCAGGGTTTCCAGGTTACCGCCGACGATCACCGCGGCCACGGCAAAACCGCTGAGGCCAATGGCAACCTCTACCATTTTGCCGACAACGACGGCTGGAACCAGATGGTGGATGACCAGCTACAGCTTATTGAGCACCTCAGCAGAGACAACCAGTTACCATTAATTATTCTCGGCCACAGCATGGGCTCATTTTTAGCTATGCATACCTGTCAGCGCTATGCCGACAAGCTCTCTAGCCGCCTGCATGGATTGGTGCTATCCGGTTCCAACTATGCCCCACCCTGGTTCTGTAGCACCGCTAGTCAGATTGCCCGCCTCGAACGCGCCCGCTTGGGTGGCAGCTCAGTGAGCAAGTTGCTGGAGAGCATGTCCTTTGGTGCTTTTAACAATGCCTTTAAACCTGTGCGCACCGAAAAAGACTGGATATCCAGTGATGTGGAAACCGTTGATCGCTATCTAGCTGACCCCCACTGCGGCGGCGCCATATCCACTCAATCCTGGTATGACTTTTTGCGCGGCCTGGCAGATCTGTCGGCCCCGGCAGCAATGGCTAAGATCAATAACGACCTACCTATTTATATTTTTTCCGGTGCCCTGGATCCTGTAGGAGGTGCTGGCAAAGGGGTAAAAAAACTTGCCGAGGTGATTGAAAAGGCTGGTGTCAAAGAGGTTAGCTGTCACCTCTATGAGGGGGGACATCATGAAATGCTCAATGAGACCAATAGAGCCGAGGTCTATGGCGACTTGTTAAGTTGGCTGGATGGTCTAAATATAAAGGTTTAATACACCTGATTCTCAACCAACTAAGAGGCAGAAAAATGTCCGAAGAGACTTACCATCATCAGGGAGAAAACCTCCCTCCTGAAACTCAAAACGACCAGCGGGTTCTTTCAGAACAAGACGCCAAGCGCTATTGGAAAGCTAACCTTAGCTTGTTGGCCAAGCTACTGACAGCCTGGTTTGCGGTTTCTTTTGGCTGCGGTATTCTGCTGGTTGACTGGCTTGATCAGTTTTCCTTCTTTGGCTTTAAACTCGGCTTCTGGTTTGCCCAACAGGGTGCCATCTATGTGTTTGTGGCCCTGATCTTTATTTATACCTGGCGCATGCAGGTGATTGATCGGGAATTTGGTATTGATGATGAGGAGCAGCACTGATGACCACTCAAATGCTCACTTACCTCTTTGTCGGCGCTTCCTTTGCGCTGTATATCGCCATTGCTATCTGGTCTCGTGCCGGTTCCACCAAGGATTTCTATGTGGCTGGCGGTGGCGTCCATCCCCTGGTCAATGGCATGGCCACAGCCGCTGATTGGATGAGTGCCGCGTCGTTTATTTCCATGGCGGGTATTATTGCTTTTATGGGTCGCGATGGTGCCGTCTACCTGATGGGTTGGACTGGCGGCTATGTTCTATTAGCACTTCTGCTGGCCCCCTATCTGCGTAAATTCGGCCGCTTTACGGTGCCGGACTTTATTGGCGAGCGCTACTATTCCCGGGCCGCACGCATTGTCGCTGTGGTCTGCCTGATCTTTGTCTCATTCACCTATGTGGCGGGTCAGATGCGCGGCGTCGGCATTGTCTTTTCACGCTTTCTCGAAGTAGATGTTAATACTGGTGTGATCATTGGTATGGCAATTGTCTTTATGTATGCGGTGCTCGGCGGTATGAAAGGCATTACCTATACTCAGGTGGCCCAGTACTGCGTGCTGCTGTTTGCCTATATGGTACCCGCGGTATTTATCTCGATTATGATTACCGACAACCCCCTTCCACAGATCGGCTTTGGCTCTGTGGTAGCTGATGGCTCCCTATCCGCTGATGGCTCCCTATCCGCTGATGGCTCTGGTATATCTGTACTGCAAAAGCTCGACAACGTGCTGCTCGACCTTGGCTTTGGCGCCTATACCGAGGGCGCTAAGTCGACCATCGATGTCTTTGCCATCACGGCCGCGCTGATGTTTGGCACTGCTGGCCTGCCCCATGTACTGGTGCGTTTCTTCACTGTACCCAAGGTTTCCGATGCCCGCCTGTCGGCCGGTTATGCCTTGGTATTTATCGCCATTGTCTACACCACGGCCCCTGCAGTAGCCTCCTTTGCCCGACTCAATCTGGTGGACACGGTGCACAACACGCCCTACGAACAGGCACCGGAATGGTTTAGCACTTGGCAGGAGACCGGCCTAGTCGGCTGGGAAGATAAGAATGACGACGGCCTGATGCAGTACAGCGCCACCGAGGCCAACGAGGTGACCATTGACCGAGATATTATTGTACTGGCCAATCCTGAAATTGCTGGCCTACCCGGTTGGGTCATCGCCCTAGTCGCCGCTGGGGGTGTGGCTGCGGCCCTCTCTACTGCGGCGGGTTTGTTATTGGTGATCTCCAGCGCGGTGTCCCACGATTTGCTGAAACAGACCTTTATGCCAGGGATTAGCGATAAGCAGGAGTTGCTGTTTGCCCGTATTGCCGCGGCAGTGGCGGTCTGTGTCGCAGGACTCTTTGGCATTTACCCACCGGCCTTTGTCGCTCAGGTGGTGGCCTTTGCCTTCGGCTTGGCGGCCTCGTCGCTATTTCCTGCGCTGCTGATGGGTATTTTCTCAACGCGAATTAATAAGGAAGGCGCCATCACCGGTATGCTAATCGGCCTGGTGTTTACCTTTACTTATATTGTCTACTTTAAGTTTGTCGCGCCGGAACTCAATAGTGCTGAATACTGGCTATTGGGTATTTCGCCTGAGGGGATTGGCTTTATTGGTATGCTGCTGAATTTTGCCAGCGCCTATGGCATCAGTCGGGTCACTGCGCCACCGCCGGTGGAAGTGCAAAATATGGTGGAAGATATTCGCATCCCAGCTGGTGCAGGTATCGCACACCAGCATTAAGGAGACTCAAATGGGCTGGAACTAAAGTTCCGGCCCGACTGATACCAGACCGCTGTGCACATCGCCGTTTTGACCGCGATTGCGCAAATAGTGATCCATCAGGGTGATGGCCAGCATGGCTTCGGCAATGGGCACCGCACGGATACCGACGCAGGGATCATGGCGACCAGTGGTAACCACTTCTACTGACTCACCGGCAGTATTGATCGACTGGCCAGGAATACGCAGGCTTGAGGTGGGCTTCAGTGCCAGGTTGGCAACAATGCTTTGACCCGATGAAATACCCCCGAGAATGCCGCCGGAGTTATTCGACAGAAAACCCTCTGGGGTCATTTCGTCGCGATGCTCAGTACCCTTCTGACTCACTGAATCAAAACCGGCACCAATCTCCACGCCTTTAACGGCGTTAATACCCATCAAAGCATGGGCCAGATCCGCATCTAAACGATCAAAAACCGGCTCACCCAATCCCACAGGAACCTGTTTCGCCACTACAGTGACCTGAGCGCCAATGGAATTGCCCTCTTTGGTCAGTGCCTGCATATAGGTTTCCAGCTCGGCAATCTTGTCCGGATCAGGAAAGAAGAACGGATTTTGCTCGATCTCTTCCTGCACAAAACGCTCGGCAACAATCGGACCCAGCTGGGACACATAGCCGTAAATCTCAACACCCAAGCGCTCTTTTAAATACTTTTTGGCAATACCGCCAGCGGCAACGCGCATGGCTGTTTCACGGGCAGAACTGCGTCCGCCACCGCGATAGTCGCGCTCCCCATACTTCTGATGATAAGTATAATCTGCATGAGAAGGTCGAAATAAGTCTTTGATTTTACTGTAATCTTTCGACTTCTGATCTTTGTTCTCAATGATCATGCCGATAGAGGCACCAGTGGTCTTGCCCTCGAATATTCCAGAGAGGATCTTCACTTCATCGTCTTCACGGCGCTGGGTGGTATAGCGCGACTGACCCGGCTTGCGGCGATCCAGATCCGGCTGCAAATCTGCGGCGCTGATCTCTAGGCCTGGAGGGCAACCGTCGACAATACAGCCAATCGCTAAACCATGGCTCTCGCCAAAGCTGGTTACGGTGAAGAGTTTTCCTATACTGTTTCCGGACATAATGCAGTTAAGCCTTGTGGTGTCTGCTGTAGAGCCAGCGATTATACGTAAGTTATTAGAAAGATTCGCGGTGTTCGAGTAACTGCTCGCGGGTCAGGAGAAACACACCATTGTCACCCTCGCTAAATTCAAGCCATAAAAATGGCACTCTGGGGAAATCCCGTTCTAGGGCCACCCAAGAATTGCCCACTTCAACCACTAGCACACCCTCTTCCGTTAGATGATCGGCGGCTTCGCGCAATAGTCGGCGGGTAAAGTCGAGACCATCATTGCCGGAGGCCAGAGCGATCTCAGGCTCATGTTGGTACTCGTCGGGCATGGAGGCAAAATCGTCGGCATCCACATAGGGTGGATTGCTGACAATCAATTGAAACTGCTGGCCAGACATCTGTTCAAATAGATCCGATTCTACTGCGGTAACACGATAGCCGAGCTTGTGCTGAGCTATATTGGCCTCGGTCACCTGAAGAGCCTCTGGTGAGATATCGCTGAGCACTACCTCGGCCGCTTCAAAGGCATAGGCGCAGGCGATGCCGATACAGCCACTGCCGGTGCAGAGATCCAGCACGCGGCTCGGCTCTTCGGCACACCAGGGCTCAAAGCCCGCCATAATCAATTCGGCAATCGGTGAACGTGGAATAATCACCCGCTCGTCGACGGTAAAAGGTAGGCCGCAAAACCAAGCCCGCCCAGTGAGGTAAGCCGCGGGAATACGCTCATCAATGCGCCGCTGATAGAGTGCCAGAATAGCCGCCTGTTGCTGGGGACTAAGTTCTTTCTCAAGTACAGCACGATCTACATCTGGCGCTAGACCGAGCACAAAGGACAGCAGATAGACCGCTTCATCCCAGGCATTGTCTGTGCCGTGACCAAAGTAGACACCACTCTGCCCAAACAGCGTTTGGCCATGATCGAGCATCGCGGCAACGGTATTGGTCGCAATTTTAATCGTTGAACCCGAGTCAATATCTGACTCGGAAGGCGCTTGTTTCTCTGACATGGTTTTGGATTCTCCGCTAGAGCAACATTTTACCCTTGAAACTAGTAATAATGTGCACTTTGTTACAGAATGCGCCGTATAAATAACAATCTAATTTTACTGGCCTGGAAACATTTCAATGAGAGATCACTACGAAAAAATTATTCAGAGTACTGGCGAAGATATTACCCGCCCTGGACTCATAGACACTCCAGATAGAGCCTCTAAGGCATTCTCCTATCTCACTAGCGGCTATGAGATGGATATCAAAACAGTGATCAACGATGCGCTGTTCCCTTCAGATTCTGAAGAGATGGTGATTGTGAAAGATATTGAGCTATTCTCTCTCTGTGAACATCACCTGCTGCCCTTTATTGGAAAATGCCATGTGGCCTATATTCCCAATGGCAAGGTTCTTGGTCTCTCTAAAGTGGCTCGCGTCGTGGATATGTTTGCCCGCCGCCTTCAGATCCAAGAAGCCTTGGCACAGCAGATTGCCTCGACGATTGCTGATGTTACTCAGGCTCGCGGTGTCGGCGTGATTGTTGAAGCCAAGCATATGTGCATGATGATGCGCGGTGTTGAGAAGCAGAATTCGTCGATGAAGACCTCAGCTATGCTGGGTACGTTCCGCTCGGATCAGGCGACCCGTACTGAGTTTCTGACGCTGCTGACGTCATAAGCAGAGCAAGACTGCCTATCCCAATACGCAAAAGCCCACTATTAAGTGGGCTTTTTGTTGTCTGCTGCTCCTTCCTACTTATTTTCTAGCACTTATTACCTGACCAGCTGATCGGTTTTGGCGGCACAGATAAAGTCATTGATATGCAGCCCCTTGATTGAATGGGTCCACCAGGTCACCTTCACCTTGCCCCACTCCGTGACTATAGACGGATGATGATCTTCAGCTTCAGCCAGCCCTCCCACTCTCTGGGTAAAGGCCATAGACTGAACGTAATCGGGAAAGTGAAATTGCTTCTCTAGCTGCTTGATTCCACCGCAGATTTGCAACTGCCAATCTTTAAGTTCAAGCATCAAGCGATCAAACTCAGCATCGGCAACTGGTGCTGAATCCGGTCGACAGGGGCTGCACTGCTGTTGTTGAAGTGGTGTCATTGCGCGTCTCCCGGTAAGGCTCCCAATAAGGCTCCCAAAAAAAGTCCGCCAAGGTCAATCTCTAGCGGATAAAATCCGTTGGCTTTTCAATTTCATAAAAGGCGTCAGTGATCGATTCGAGCTTTTGCTCAAGAATCAGTTTGGCATCACCTAGACCACGGTTGTAGTGATAGGCACCCACTTCCTCAGAGAAGAAGTCGAGTAAAAACTCGGCGTCGAACTGGGCTATATCCTGATCCAGTTCCTCGCGAAAATAGAGCTTTATTTTGCCGACGATGGCGGCCTTTTCAATGTCGCTAAATTCAATTTTAGCCAATGCTTATCTCCCTATATTAATACGACAGCTCACTCTATTAAAACGACAGCTTAGGCCGGCAGTATAAACTTTTGAACTTCAGCTGCCACCTGCTCAGCCTGCTCTTCCATATGCAAATGGTGGGAGCCGGGCATTTTCAGCAACCGGAAATTGGTGATCCACGAAAAGGTTTCATCCTGCTGGGCATCAGGCTTAAAGCCACTGTCTTCCGCTTGAATCAGCATCACTGGCGCAATCACCGAACTGAAGAAATCCTGCATATGATCACGGGTTAACTTGAGCTGTGAAGCGGCCTTTAGGCGTTGATCTGTATGCCAGTAGAAACCTCTCTCATGCTGACGCACTCCGCGCTGTGCCAGTATCGCAGCAGCAGCCTCTTTGAGCGGGATAAAGCCATTCACCCGGGCCTGAACGGCGCGATCAAAGTCGGGGAAGAAGCTCGGGCTAGCGCCGCCAAAGCGCTTTGCTTCGTAGACCGATTTTGCTAGCTGAACCGCTGTACCTTTGGCATCCGCAAGACCGGGCATATAGCCATCAATCAGCGCAGCATGGCTAATGCGATCGGGAAAGGCGCCGGCAATCAGCGTCGAAATAATCGCGCCACGTGAATGTCCCAGCAGAGCAAATTGGTCCCAACCCATAAGGTCGGCTACGCCCAGCACTTCAGCTATATCCTGCCAGATATTGTAGCCCGAGTCCGCCGAGCGGAAGCTGCTGCCGCCGTGACCAGCGCAGTCCAAGGCAATCACATGCATATCGCTCAAAAATGGCAGCATCAGATCAAAGCTGGCGGCATTATCCAGCCAACCGTGCAGTGCTATAACCGGTTTATAGCCGGGAGAGCCCCACTCTTTTGCAGTGAAGGTTAAGCCGTTGACGTCGAAGGTTCTTTCGCAGATAAAACTAAGAGACATAGTGGGTTCCGTTATTATTTAGCCATGGCCGATATAGGGTCATGGCAAAAACTTTCTTATTATTGGTCGATTAAAGAGTCCCTTTATTTTAGAGTCCCTTTATTT
>CAJQKW010000058.1 GCA_905478975.1 uncultured Pseudomonadales bacterium
ACAAACTGATTGTTGGGATCATAAATTTGCGCCTGTTTGTGTAAATCAAAACGGCGATGCCCTCGGGGATCCGCTCCCACGCCCGCCAGATATTGCCAGTTTCCCCAGTTGGAGGCGACATCGTAATCCACTAACTGCTGTTCCATATAAGCTGCACCGTGCCGCCAATCCAAACCCAACTCATGGACAAAGCAGCTGGCGACTAATTGGCGACCGCGGTTGGAGAGATAGCCGGTGGCATTTAACTGCTTCATGCAGGCGTTAATAATCCCGTAGGGGGTGTTGCCCGCACACCACTTTTTAAACCGTTCGGGATAAAAGCTGGTACTCGGCGAGGATGTTCCAATGCCGGAAAAGGCGAAGAGGCGCTGCTGGTGTCTGTGTCCGTACCATTGGAAATACTCCCGCCAGAGAAGCTCAAAGACTATCCAATAGGTTGAATCATTGGCGCCTGCTCGGGCTTCATACTGTTTTAGCTGCTGGACAATGCGTCGCGGCGAGAGGCTGCCATTGGCCAACCAGGGAGAAAACTTGGTGGAGTAATCCATGCCGTCAAGACCGTTGCGGGTCTGTTTGTAACTGCTGGCGAGGTCCTTGGCGAAGTAGCCTTTAAGATGCTCTTCTCCGGCACTGGCGCCGCCTTTAAACAATGCTGGTGCCTGGTCATTGGCGCTTGAGGGAAAGTGTTTCCGCCAAACCGGTTGCCAGGCCATATCCGCTACCAGCGCGGGGGGCGGCAATCTGGTCGGTGCATCCAAGGGGGCGCTGATAACAGCATCCAGGTCCATCTTTTCCACCAGCTTGCGGAATTTCGAAAAGCTCTCGGGCAGTTGATCGATGGTGAAGGGCAACTGAGAGGGATCAAACAATGTATGGGTATGGCTCTGGAAAAACTGGAGCATGGAATAGCGCTTGTTCAGGGTGCTCCAGATATGCTTTTCATGGCTGCCCACATGGTTGGAGCTGTAAAGGTGCGAGACATTGTGTACCGTAATCAGCTGGGCAATGGCTTCCAGCGGCGACTGCATGCGAACGATTAGCTTCTGACCATATTGGCTGAGCTGGCTGTCTAGGTCTTCTAGGGATTCAAATAAAAACTCACGTCGTCGCGGCGATAGCTTGGCCGGTTGCTGCCAACCGGGCCCGACACTGGCGGTCTCCACGCAATAGAGGCAGATCAACTTGTCCACTTCAGCGGCGGCTTGCAGTAAGGCGGCATTATCGTCCATGCGCAGATCATGGTTAAACAGGAAAAGACCGACTTTTTGCATACTGAACTATCTCGACGTTGAGGGGTAAGAAACTAAGTGAATCAGGCTTTTAAATACGCTGGGCGGGTTGATTTAGACTTATCAAAAGGCCGGTTAGAATCATCTAAATTACCCTGGCTCGCGTAGTATTAGTCATCAAATAAAACCTATTCACTGAAGAGTCAAAGCGAACTTATGTCTGACCAATCCTCAACAGCCGCGGCAAAATATAACCTCACATCACTGCTAGGGGATCTCGGTTCACTGCCGTTTATTCTTTTGGCGGGTCTGATGGCGAATGCCCATTTTAGTGGCCCGGGATTGCAGAGTGCCTCGGTGCTGGGCCTCTATGCTCCCTATGTTTTTATTGCCTACAGCGCCGTTATCCTGAGTTTTTTGAGTGGTGCGCTTTGGGAGAGGGAAAGGGAGAGGGAAAGGGAGAGCGAGCGGGAACGAAGCAGATTGGCCGAGCCCAATAGACTGGCATCAGTGAGTATTCTGTTTAGCAATTTTATCGCCCTCAGTGCCTGGGCCTGTTTGCTGTTAATCTATGTGGCGCCGATTATGACGATCTTTGCCGTCTGTCTGCTGATGGCGGGCTTTTTAAGCTTGCTCTGGGTCGAACGCCTGACCGGAGCGGCGGAGCTGATTGGCAGCAGCTATTGGTCGATGCGCTTACGAATCACAATTTTAGTCCTGGTGTTGCACGCGCTGGTCGCGGCACTGATGCTCGGAGAGTTATCAATATGACCGAATCTTTACAGCCTGAGCTCACCATCTTTTATGACGGCGGCTGCCCCCTCTGTGTCTCGGAGATGCGTCACCTGAATCGCCGAGATACAGAGCAAAAAATTGCCCTGCAAGATATTCATGCGGAGGGTTTTGCTGAGACCTTCCCTCATATAGATCCAGTGCGCGCTGATCAGATTCTCCATGGCCAGCTGGCTAATGGTGAGATGATTTATGCCTTGGATGTGACCTATGAAGCCTGGGCGCTAGTGGGCAAGCGTCATTGGGTTGCGATACTGCGCTGGCCAGTGGTCAAGCAGGTATCCCATCAGGTCTATCTGTTTTTTGCCAAGCACCGTTCGCGGATCTCGAAACTATTGACCGGCAGCGAACGCTGTGAAGTCTGTGAGATTAAGCGGGGCGAGGTATGACTGATGTAACTGAAGGCACTGCGGCGCTGGTGTTGGGTGCCAGCGGCGGGCTGGCTCAGGCGATTATCGGTGAGTTAATGGCCGATGCCGACATAGATACCGTGATTGCTGTGAGTCGAAATGCTGCGCCGGAACATTTCTCTAATGGCTCTGTGACGCCGATGTGGATCGAAACCGAGTACAGCGAGCCAGCCATGGCCGCGGTGGTTGAGCAGTTGCAGTCTTTTGCTGGGCGCATCACCCGAGTGGTGATCTGTCATGGCATTCTGCACAGTGAGACATTGTGGCCAGAGAAGCGCCTCGAGGATATTAGCGCCGAGTCACTGCAAACCGTATTTCAAGCCAACACTGTTGTACCTGTGCTGTGGTTGAAATTGCTGCACCGTTTATTAAAGGGTAAGCAGCGCTGTGTTGTGGCTGCCCTCAGTGCCAGAGTCGGCAGTATTGGCGACAATCATTTAGGCGGCTGGTACGCCTATCGCAGTTCCAAGGCGGCGCTGAATATGATGTTGCGTACTCTGTCTATCGAATATGGGCGTCGGGTAAAGAACGTCAAGATAATCTCCTTCCATCCGGGGACTACGGATACCGCGCTATCCAAGCCGTTTCAGGCTTCAGTGCCATCGGATAAATTGTTTACCCCAGAGTTTGTTGCCGAGCGATTGTGCGGAATTATGGCTGAGGCCGAGATCGATGGGCAGCTCTCTTATTTGGATTGGGACAATAAATCGATTCCTTGGTAGGGTCGCGACAATTGGTACACTGTTGTCCATTCGGTGGGCAACAGCAGGATAAACCATGCACGTTCAAGTGAAATCCCTCAATCAATATCCCTGGTACATTCGTCCATTTTTCTGGAACCAAAAACGCAAATATGGCGCGGTGCTCGATCCCGGTCGTCTCTGGGGACGTTCGCCAAAATTGTTTGCCAGTGTGGCGCTTATGTATGGGGTGCTGGATCGCAAACACTCACCTTTAAGCCCAGTGCTGCGCTCATTGGTGACGGTGCGGGTCTCTCAGGTGAATGACTGCCATTTCTGTGTCGATATCAACTCAGCCACTCTGGCCCAGCGCAGCGGTTCCATGGATAAGATGCTTGCTCTCAGTGATTGGCGCAATCAGGATCTGTTTAGCGAAGAGGAGCGGGTTGTTCTCGAGTATACCGAGGCGGTGACCTATACCGATGGCGTGGTTAGTGCGGCGTTAATGACAAGGTTGCGCAGGTTTTACGATGATGAGGGGATAGTCGAGCTGACCGGGTTGATTGCCTTTCAGAATCTGTCGAGCAAATTTAACAATGCCTTGGATGTGCCGGCTCAGGGTTTTTGTCCGATAGAGAAATAGGCTGTTTGTTACGGGCCATTATTTACGGGC
>CAJQKW010000059.1 GCA_905478975.1 uncultured Pseudomonadales bacterium
GATATCTCAAAGCAGAGTGACCATATTCAACTTGAAGAGCGCGATATGGATGGCCTGCTGCGCAGTCCAATCAGCTTTTTGATGCAAGCTGATGGCGTAGACACCGGAATTCGTTTTTCAGGTATCCCCAGCGGCCATGAATTTAACTCGTTAATACTGGCCATATTGCATGCCTCTGGTACCCCATTAAAGCTCGATGACAGCGTTAAAAATATTATTGCTGGCGTTGAAGAAACATTACATTTTGAAGTGTTTATCAGCCTCAGCTGTCACAACTGCCCAGATGTGGTGCAGTCGCTAAATCAGTTTGCTCTGCTAAACCCCAACATCAGCACCGAGATGATTGATGGCGGCCACTACCAAGCGCTGATTAAAGAGCGCGATATTCAAGGTGTCCCCAGTGTCTATCTAAACGGTGAACTGTTCGCCAACGGTAAAGTGGATACGGCTCAACTCATCGACAAGCTAATACAGCGCGCACCACCAGCGGCCCTGGCCAGCAGCGATCAGCCATCCCTGCCCCTGCAAGATGTCACCATTATTGGCGGCGGCCCCGCGGGAGCCAGTGCAGCGATTTACAGTGCCCGTAAAGGTTTGAAAGTGACCTTGATTGCCGACCGTATTGGTGGCCAACTAAAAGACACCATGGGTATTGAGAATTTTATCTCCGTGACCAAAACCACCGGCCCAGAATTGTCCGGCGCTCTGCAATCACACATGAATGAATATGAGATTACCTTTAAAGAATACCTAAAAGTTACCGAGGTTGAAGGCGGCGATATTAAAACCCTGACTCTCTCCTCCGGTGAGAAGATTTTCACTAAAACCCTGATTATTGCCACGGGTGCCAACTGGCGCGAGCTGGGTGTCCCGGGTGAAAAGGAAAATGTCGGCAATGGCGTTGCCTACTGCCCGCACTGCGACGGCCCCTTCTTTAAGGGTAAAGATGTGGCGGTAGTCGGTGGTGGTAACTCTGGAATCGAAGCGGCACTGGATCTAGCGGGCATGGTTAAATCAGTAAATGTATTTGAATTTATGCCGGACCTTAAAGCCGACCAAATACTGGTGGATAAGGCCATGGCCAAGCCCAACATTACCATTCACAAAAATGTCGCCACCAAAGAGATTACTGCCACCAACGGTAAGGTCTCAGCAATTGAATATATTGATCGTGCCACAAACACCGAACACAGCCTCAAGCTGGATGGTATTTTTGTGCAAATTGGTCTGATACCCAACAGTGTCTTTTTGGGAGACCTGGTTGAAAAAACCCGCTTTGGTGAGATTGTGATCAATGAGAAATGCCAGACATCAGAAGCCGGTATTTACGCCTGTGGCGATGTGACAACGGTGCCCTATAAGCAGATTATTATTTCCATGGGCGAAGGTTCAAAAGCCTCACTGGCCTCATTCGAATACTTGATGACTGAAGGGGATCGGCTCGAGGAGCTGTTTTACAGTAAAGGGGCTGAAGAGCTGGCGATTGCCTCTTAAACCCTAATGTCTGGAAACCTGCATTGGATGTAATGCCAGTACTGCCTCGTCGTGGATTAAGCTGACGGGGCAATGCTAATCGGGATTAGGCTGACAGTTTAATTAATGTCTATGCTGCACTAACATGCAGCTCTATACCTTCATGCTGTCGCATGACTGAAATCACCAACGCCATATTATCAATGCTTGGATTACCTTTATCACTGAGCATACGCATAAGACTTGTTGGCTTCTTATTAACAATATTTGCCAGTTCCTGGAATCCAAGAGTGGCATTCACATAATCGCGCAGCAAGCATTTGGCTACGCCTGTTTCATTATTGAGCAGGCATTCCGCCGCCTCGGTCAATAGACCAACACGGAATTCAGCATCGACTTTTGCACGCTCTAAAACAGTCTCTTTAAAGTTTCTTGTTAAAGCCATAATCACTACCCTTTCTTTTTCCGCTGCTTATACTCTTGCCAGAGCGCTTGCGCAGTTTGAATATCGCGACTTTGCCGCTTTTTCGTTCCACCACCCAGCAGAACGACAATTTTATCTCCATCCCTGCCGAAATAAATACGGTAGCCGGGACCAAAATCAAGTTTGTACTCATGCACCCCCTGCCCTACCGATTTAACATTGGAAAAATTACCGTTTTCCATGCGCGTAACAGAGGTACGAATCTATAACGCAGCTTGGACATTTAAGGAAAGAAACCACTTTGAATAGGGGTGGCCTCCCTCCGCGCTCTCGTACTCAACTACAACGATTACACTCTTAATGATAACACATAGGTTATTATATGCCCGGCTGATTTTCCGGCCTAATTTCGGCCCGCCGGGACTGCGACAAGTTTAGTGGGGAAAGATATCAAATCAGTTTAAGACATTGTTCGATAAACTCCGGTAATGAGAAGATCATCAATATCCTTAAAAAGGGCAGATAGGCAACGGCGGATTAAAGCTTAACCTTACCTTCCCCAAAAGCAGTGCCGCAGGCCTGCAATACCATAGTTGATCAAAAAATAAGCGATACGGCCCCAATTAACTAACTAACGATTAACAATGGGCAAGTTATTTCGAATCTATATTCGCGTAATCCAATTCCTTCCTCTAGTCTTATCAAAGAACAAGCCTTGTCGGGGTGCCCAACTTAGTAAAGTGGGCTGAGATCACTACTGTGAATCCCGTCGAACCTGACCTGGATAATGCCAGCGTAGGGAACAAGGATGACCCCTACACGCCCATTTCTTCGGTCTGTCATCCCTATATTCCTGCGCTCGCAATCTAATTTAGATTGAATTATAAACGGAGCGTTTGAAATGGACATCACAGCACCAAGGCCTCTACGCGAGGTAGCAGAAGTAGATTCAGCATCAGTAAAGCCCTTTCCCTCTTCCTATAAACGCTACATTGAAGGCAGCCGCCCAGATATCCGCGTGGCTATGCGTGAAGTGCAGCTAACAGCAACCACCTTATCCAGTGCCAATGGCGCCTCGCAACTCGAGCCTAACCCCGCCCTGCAAATTTATGATACCTCCGGCCCATACAGTGATCCCGATGCAGATATTGATATTCGCAAAGGCCTACCGGCTGTTCGCGAAAGCTGGATCAAGGAGCGCCAAGACACTGAATTTCTCGACAGAGGGAATTCAAATTACACCGCACAGCGGCAGTTAAACGACAGCCTCGATAATTTGCGCTTCGACTTAAAGCGCAAACCAAGGCGCGCTTTAGCCGGTCACAACGTCAGCCAAATGCACTACGCCCGACAGGGCATTATTACCCCAGAAATGGAATATATTGCCATCCGTGAAAATATGGCCCTAGCCCAAGCCAGTGAACAGGGCACGCTTAATCAACAGCATGCAGGGCAGGACTTTGGCGCTAACATACCCCACCAATACAGCCCTGAATTTGTCCGTGCCGAAGTGGCTCAGGGGCGCGCTATTATTCCCGCCAATATCAACCATCCGGAACTGGAGCCGATGATTATTGGGCGTAATTTTTTGGTTAAAATTAATGGCAATATTGGTAACTCAGCGCTGGGTTCTTCGATTGAAGAAGAGGTGGAAAAACTCACCTGGGGGACGCGCTGGGGAGCCGATACGGTTATGGATTTATCCACCGGAAAAAACATTCATGAAACCCGCGAGTGGATTATTCGTAACTCCCCAGTTCCTATCGGCACTGTGCCTATCTATCAAGCCCTGGAAAAGGTTGATGGCGTAGCAGAAAACCTGACTTGGGAAATTTTTCGCGACACCTTAATTGAACAGGCCGAGCAGGGAGTGGACTATTTCACCATCCATGCTGGGGTGCTTCTGCGCTATGTTCCCTTAACCGCCTCCCGGGTTACCGGCATCGTATCTCGCGGTGGCTCCATTATGGCCAAGTGGTGCTTGGCTCATCATCAAGAAAATTTTCTCTATACCCATTTCGAGGATATTTGCGAAATCATGAAGGCCTATGATGTCTCCTTCTCTCTGGGTGATGGGTTGCGCCCCGGCTCTATTGCCGACGCCAATGACCCAGCGCAATTTGCCGAATTGGAGACCCTCGGAGAACTGACCAAAATCGCCTGGCGCCATGATGTTCAAGTGATGATCGAAGGTCCAGGTCACGTGCCCATGCATATGATCAAAGAGAATATGGACAAGCAACTGAAAGAATGTGGTGAAGCCCCTTTCTATACTCTGGGGCCCCTAACCACTGATATTGCCCCAGGCTATGATCATATTACCTCCGGTATAGGGGCAGCCATGATTGCCTGGTATGGCTGCGCCATGCTCTGCTATGTCACACCCAAAGAACATCTCGGCCTGCCGAACAAAGAGGATGTCAAAGAGGGCACTATCACCTACAAGATTGCCGCCCACGCAGCAGACTTGGCCAAAGGCCATCCCGGCGCTCAGCTGCGAGATGATGCACTGTCCAAAGCGCGTTTTGAATTCCGCTGGGAAGACCAATTCAATCTGGGTCTCGACCCTGACACAGCCCGTGCCTACCACGATGAAACCCTGCCCAAAGAGTCCGCCAAGGTGGCGCACTTCTGCTCCATGTGTGGACCCAAATTCTGCTCCATGAAGATCTCCCAAGAAGTGCGGGATTACGCCGCTAAAAATGGTTACCCAGTCAACGGTGACGATATCATTCCCATGGTAGATATTGAGTCGGAGATGGCAAAGAAATCTGATCAGTTCAAACAACAGGGCAGTCAAATTTATAGCCCGGTCTAGTGGAGTCGCCACTATGTCGATTCAATCAATAGGTATTGCTGGAGCTGGGATTATCGGTCGCTTGGTGGCCTTGGAACTTCGCCAACAGGGTCATCAAGTGAGCATTTTTGAACAGGATCCGGCAAGCTCATCCGGCAGCAGATGTCAGTCGGCAGCGACCAACCAGTCGCTGCCCCTGTGCACCTCATCTGCCTGTAGCTATAGCGCAGCGGGAATGCTGACACCCTACAGCGAAGCTGACACCGCTGAGCCGCTGGTATACCAACTGGGGCTTAGGTCACTTGATCTATGGCCCGATATAGTCAAGCAAATGGGCCGCGAAGTGTTTTACCGCACAGGCGGCACTCTGGTGGTGGCTCACAGCCAAGACCGGGCCGATTTCGACCGTTTTCACCATTTAGTGCAGGTGAATATTTCGCCGACAGCGGATCTGGTGGCGTCAATCGAGAACAGCGAACTGAGTCGCTTAGAGCCGGAACTGGGCAGCCACTTTAGTCGAGCGCTGCATATGCCAAAGGAAGCTTGGCTCTGTGCCTGCTGCACCATGCCAGCACTCTATCAGACATTGATTGAGCAGGAGGTACGCTGGCATAGCAGTACCTCTGTAATGGCGGTTAAACCTAATGAGATTATTGTCCAAGCATCTGCTGGCCTGCGCAGCCACGGCTTTGACTGGGTGATTGATACTCGAGGATTGGGAGCGATAACGCAACAACCCAACTTGCGCGGTGTGCGCGGCGAGATTCTCTGGCTCAGAGCGCCGGAGGTTAAAATCACTCGTTTGGTCAGGTTAATGCACCCCCGCTATCGCATATATATTGTACCGCGGCGGGACAACCTATATTTGATCGGCGCCACACAGATTGAAAGTGAAGATCGGGGGCCTATATCGGTTCGCTCCACGTTGGAATTACTCTCTGCGGCCTACAGTGTCCACCCAGGTTTTGGTGAAGCCCAAATTGTCTACAGTGATGTTAATTTGCGCCCCGCCTTACCCAACAACCAGCCCAAAGTAATTTTTGAACCGGGCCTGCTAAGCGTCAACGGACTATTTCGTCATGGCTATTTAATCAGCCCCGCCATTGCACAGGAAGTCTCAAGGATGATCTCTGCCGACGGCGATTATCAGAGCCCCTACAAAGACTTGTTTCAACATCGCTCTATTAAGAACGAGGCCATCGCCTAATGACTTTAGTATTTTTAAACGGCCAACCAAAAGAAGTCTCCATAGGAATTTCTTTAACTCAGGCAATTGCGGCCTGGGAATACACTCAATCAGATTTTGCTGTTGCAGTGAATCAACAGTTTGTTCCGCGCAGCGATCACCACAAAACAGTATTAAACGAGGGCGACCAGATTGAAATCATCGCCCCCATTCAAGGAGGTTAAAGATGAGCTGGAAAATTGCTGGAAAGACACTGACCAGTCGCTTGTTTATTGGCAGTGCCCTGTATCCGTCGCCGCAAATTATGTGCAATGCCATCGCAGCCTCAGGCAGTGAGGTTGTCACCGTATCACTGCGCCGCCAAAATCCCAGTGAAAATGCTGGCGGGCAGTTTTGGGATATTATTAAAAGTACTGGGCTGCATATTTTGCCCAATACGGCAGGTTGCCACTCAGCCAAAGAAGCTATTACCACCGCACAGATGGGCCGCGAAATTTTTGCCACCAACTGGGTAAAGCTGGAAGTGATTGGCGACGATTACAATCTTCAACCTGATCCATTTGGCTTGTTAGAAGCCGCCAAAGAATTGATCGACCAGGGCTTTGAAGTATTCCCCTACTGCACAGATGATTTGGTGCTCTGCCAAAAATTGGTCGATGTTGGCTGTACCATTTTAATGCCATGGGGGGCGCCGATAGGCACTGGCCAAGGCTTACTAAACCCCTTTGCCCTGAAAACTCTGCGTGTTCGCCTACCGGGTATTCAACTGCTGGTAGATGCCGGTTTGGGCCTGCCCTCTCATGCCTGCCAAGCCATGGAATTGGGGTTTGATGGGGTACTACTGAATAGCGCCATAGCACTGGCGAATAAACCCGCGTCTATGGCCAGCGCGTTTGCCCGTGCAGTCGAGGCCGGTTATACGGCCTATCAATCCGGCACTATGCCGCAGCGAGAAGCCGCCAGCCCCAGTTCACCGATTGTTGGCCAACCATTTTGGCACCAAGCCGATGGGAGAGATCAGCCATGAATTCAGCCCCTCCTATTGCCTGGACGATCGCCGGCTCAGATTCCGGTGGCGGCGCCGGTATTCAAGCAGACCTGCATAGCTTTCAGGATTTTGGTGTTCATGGTTGCACTGTTATTACAGCCCTAACCGCACAAAATTCCACTGCCATCACCAAGAGTACAGCCACTGATCCAGAACAGTTATTAGCGCAGATCGACGCTCTGGATAGAGATCTACCGGCTCAGGCCATCAAGCTGGGTATGCTGGCAAACAGTGCCGTCATCCGCTGTATTACCAACTACCTTAAAACCTACTCAGGTTTTGTGGTCTGCGATCCGGTGCTGCGGTCCAGTAACAACCACAGCCTTCTCGACAGTGACGCCATGACAGCGTTTAAAGGGCTGCTGCCACGAATTGATTTGCTGACACCGAATATTGCCGAAGCTGAAGCCCTCACCGGTTTAACCATTACCACTACCCAGCAACTTACTGATGCGGCCCAAGCGTTATTGGCCTTGGGTGTGCGGCGGGTATTAATTACCGGAGGTCACTTCAACCCCATCAACAAGCAGCGCCTGGATTACTATTGCGACAGAGATAGTCATTTTTGGCTGGCTGGAGAAAACATTGCAACAGAGCATAGTCATGGCAGCGGCTGTACTCTGTCCTCGGCTATTACTGCCGCTATTGCCAAAGGTTATTGTTTACCCGATGCGCTTGTGCTGGCCAAGGCCTATATCAGCCAAGGGCTTCGCCACAGTGTCCAACTGGGCAGTGGCCCCGGCTCGGTAGCCCACCTTGGCTTTCCAACACAGCTTGAAGATCTTCCGCGCTTAATGCCGAAACCCGATTGCCTACCTTTCGAATTTGCGGCATGTGGCGGCGAATTGGGCCTATACCCGGTAGTTGATTCCATCGAATGGCTGGAGAAGCTGATGCCCTTGGGCATCACCACCATCCAGTTAAGAATAAAAGATTCTGGCTCTAATCTTAGCGATACGATTGCCCAAGCCGTTTCACTGGCGCAAAGATATCAGGTTAGATTATTTGTTAACGATCACTGGCAGCTCGCCATAGAGCACGGCGCCTATGGGGTTCATCTGGGTCAGGAAGATATAGAAAGCGCAGATCTCAAAGCCATTTCTGAAGCTGGCTTGCGCCTGGGGGTTAGCACCCATAGCTATTATGAGATCGCCCGGGCCCACGCTATAGGCCCAAGCTATATTGCCATAGGCCCGATTTATCCGACCAAGACCAAAGTGATGAAATTTTCTGAGAGAGGACTTGAACGATTGAGCCAATGGGTAAAACTACTCAAGCCGCGCTATTCCCTAACCGCTATTGGCGGCATCAGTCTAGAGCGCGCCCCCGGGGTTTTAGCCACTGGGGTAAAAAGCTGTGCAGTAGTAACTGCAATTACTCTAGCCGAAGATTATCAGCAAACTGTCAGCCAGTTTTTGCAGCATCACCAAAGCCTCCTATAGCTACCTATAGCGGCATCTGTTTCAGCCAAGCTGCAAGACCGCCATAAAGGCTTTGGCTTTTTATGCCCGCCGACTCTATTAACTTGGCCGCCTGCAAACTGCGCAGACCCGACTGGCAATAACAGAGCAGTGTTTTTTCAGAGTCAATGGAGGCCAGAGACTCAGCCAAAATAGTCAAGGGGATATGCCTGCCACCAAGATTAAATGCCTGGTGCTCCGCATCCGTACGCACATCAACCACAATATAATTGTCTCGCTTTTTCAATATTTCGAACTGCTCAACCGTCACAGCCCGACTATCAATCTGCTCGTTAGGGCAGACCTTTTCAGGCAATTGATCTCTGGTGTCTGCTGTGCCGGAGCCGCAACTAACACATTCAGGATCTTTGCTGAGGCCAATCTTTTTAAAACTCAGTTCAAGGGCATCGACTACTAACAGGTTCCCCCTGAGAGGAACCGGTTGTCCAACCAAATATTTCAGCGCTTCATTGGCTTGAAGGGTGCCAAGCATTCCCGGCAATACCCCAAGAACACCAGCAGAGTTGCAGTCCCCCATATCTGAAGGCGCCACAGGAAATAGGCATCTAAAACATCCAGTCTCAGACGAAAATAGCGAACACTGCCCTGAAAATTGATGGATGGCGGCGAAGATCCAGGGTTTTTTCTGCTGCTGACAGACATCATTAATAAGATAGCGGGCAGAAAAATTATCCGTGCAATCGATAATCAAATCAGCTGAAGCCACTAATGCTGGCGCATTTTTATCGTTCAAATACTCAGCAATTGCGGTAACTTTTATCTCCGGATTTAATGCCGTCAGCACCTGCTTAGCGCTCTCAGCTTTGCTCTTGCCTATTTGCTGAGTATTAAACAGAATCTGCCGTTGAAGGTTAGTGACATCGACAATATCACCGTCGACAACGGTAATGCTGCCAACACCTGCCGCGGCAAGATAGAGAGAAACTGGGCAGCCTAAACCACCGGCACCGACAATCAGAACCTTGGATTTTTTAAGATCCCCCTGACCCTTGGCCCCCACCTGTGGCAACTGCACATGGCGGCTATATCGCAGCCACTCAGAGGCGCTAAAAAGGGTATCTGTATTAGATTCTTCCATGTTTTTAAATCTGTCTCCCTACTCATCATTTTGTAACCGGACTATTTTCGAGCAGATTAATCTGTTCGTAGCAGGTCAACAAAGCCCCCATCATTGGGAGTGACATGATACTAAAATAACAGCAGCTAAAGCCCCAATTTACCGAGGAATAGAATTAACGATCTCCACAACCGCCGGGTGTTTGATCTTCCGCTCCGGGGAAATAATATAGTAACGATCAATACATTCCTCAGCCCTACCTATAATTTTTACGCCATATTGAGAGGTAATATATTTCTCGATAATAGTTGGTGCGGAAAACACACCATAACCTTCCTGGCCAAATGACTCCATCAGTGCACTGTCATCAAATTCCGCGACAATATTGGGTACCACACCCACCTGATCCAACCACATTATCAGGCGCTGCCGAACCGCTGACTTTTTACTCTGCATAAGAAACGATTCAGATGATAAGGACTGGGGAAATCCTTTTTTATACTGCTCGGCCATCTCTTGAGTGGCAAAAAAGGTCAACCCGCTCTCAGCGATTTGATGGGTGTAAGCTTTGACATTCCCGCTGGGCTCCAGTGGCTGGTCGGTAATAATTAAGTCCAATTTATTGATCGCCAACAAGCTCAATAGATTTAGCTGATCACCCTCGTGACATACCAGCCTTATAGAATCAGCCATTTTTAAGGCTGGCTTAAGCAGCTGATGCGCCAGCACCTTGGGTATCACATCAGTAATGCCTACGGTGAGGGTTTGCCAAGATATCGGGCTCTGGGTTTTCAGTAGATTGCTCAGCTCATCACCCAACTGAAAAATCTCTTCTGCATGGCTGTATATCAACCGCCCCATCTCTGAAAGCTGTAAGGTTTTGCCTTTTCTGTCGAATAAAG
>CAJQKW010000060.1 GCA_905478975.1 uncultured Pseudomonadales bacterium
TCAACTGCTTCGCCAGAGCGATTCTGCTGTGGGTGCGGTGGTGACTTTTTCCGGTCTGGTGCGTGACTTCGAATTAGTTTCCGAATTAGGTTCCGAGCTAGATAGGGGAGTAGATAGGGGAGTAGATCGGCAAGACCAGTCTTCGACAAAGAATCCTATCGACTTGCTGAGTCTACAGCACTACCCGGGCATGACTGAGAGCCTGCTGGAAACCATTGTTGAACAGGCTAACCAGCGCTGGAATTTGATTGCTACCACGGTGATTCATCGGGTAGGGGATCTAGTGCCCAAGGATCAAATTGTTCTAGTTGGCGTTGCCAGCCAGCACCGTGCCGATGCCTTCGAAGCCGCGCAATTTTTGATGGACTACCTCAAGACTCAGGCGACCTTCTGGAAGTCGGTAAGGCGCAATGGCGAGCAGCAGTGGATCGAGAGTAAAGCCTCAGATCAGCAGGCTGCAGCGCGCTGGGATGGTTCAGATGATAAATAAAATTGATGGGTTGATACTGGCTGCTGGCCGTTCTAAAAGAATGGGTTATGAGGATAAGTTCAAGTCAATTCTAGATAAAAAGACATTGCTCGAACATGTGGTTGATCGGCTCGAACCTCAGGTGAGCGAGCTGTTTATTAATGCCAGTCCAGACCTCTGTGACGACCAATCTCTAACCGTTATCGCAGATCACATAGAGGGCTTTCAGGGGCCTCTAACCGGTCTCTGGAGTGCCCTGAAAAGTGACCAGCTGAGCGATACCAGCTACCTGATGTTGGTTCCCTGTGATGGGCCTTTTATTCCGCATAATTTGGTCGCTGAGCTGCATCAGCTGATGGCGAAAAATGATGCTGATATCGCCTGTGTCCGCTATCAGGGTTTTGCTCAGCCGACTTTTTCACTGTGGAATAAGCGCGTGCTGCCAGCTGTGGAAGAGACATTGTTAGTGAAGAAAATGGGTGGCTTTAAGCCTCTTTTAGCCGAGTTAAATACGGTCTATCTCGACTGGCCAGAGCAGCCGTTAAACCCGTTTTTTAACATCAATACCCCGGAAGATTTGGCTGAAGCGGAGTTACTGTTAGCGTGAGCCTTGAACTCAGTCATGAGCAATTTATGCGCTACAGTCGCCATCTGTTGATGGGCGATATTGGCGAGGCGGGGCAGCAGAAGCTCTCAGAGGCGCGGGTGTTGATTGTTGGCCTCGGTGGGCTCGGTTGTCCGGTTGCGTTGTATTTGGCTGCGGCGGGGGTTGGGCATTTATCTCTGTGCGATCCAGATGTGGTTGAACTGAGTAATTTACAGCGGCAGATCCTCTATCGCCAGACTGACTGTGATGAGTACAAGGTTAAATGTGCTGAGCGTGAGTTGAGGGCGTTGAATCCGCATATCAATGTCAGCAGTTATAAGACCGAGATAACAGATGAATTAATAGGTAGTCAGGACATTGTTGTCGACTGCACTGACAACTTGGCGGCTCGGCAGTTGATGAATAGTGCCTGTCACAAGCATAAGCTTGGCTTTGTCAGCGCCTCGGCGCTGGGTTGGGAAGGGCAGTTGGTGGCTTTTGATTTTGCCGCCCATGGCAGTTTGTGCCTCAATTGTATTATTGATCGAGACTCTCCAGAGCCTATGCAGAATTGCTCAAACTCTGGGGTAGTGGGTCCGGTGTTGGGCGCCATGGGGAGTTTGCAGGCGACCACGGTGATAAGAATGCTGCTGGGTTATTTTCAGCAGCATGGTGAGATGCAACGCTATGATGGCAAGGCTGGGCGCTGGTTGGCGTTGGCGGCTAGTGCAAAGCAGGGTTGTGTGGTTTGTGGAGAGGCTGATTAGATCCTGTGGCTGGCTCAGGATGACAAAGTAAAAGGCACAGGCTGACAGAGTAAAAGGCCCAAGATTACAGAGTAAAAGACTTAGACAAATTAAATATCAACAAAAGGAGTAATAAACGTGGCTCACGATGCATCAGCCCCAAGACGTTTTGTCAAAATCGCCATACTCACGGTGTCAGACACCCGCAGTCTGGAAACCGACACCAGCGGTTCCTTTCTCCAGCAAGCCCTGGAAGAAGAGGGCCACCAGCTGGCCGATCGCAAGCTGGTTATCGACGATATCTACCAAATGCGCGCCGTGGTCTCCACTTGGATCGCCGACCCTGAAGTGGAAGTGATTATCACCACCGGTGGCACTGGCTTTACCGGCCGCGACAGCACCCCTGAAGCTCTGACTCCGCTGTTCGACAAACATATCGAAGGCTTTGGCGAGCTGTTCCGTCAACTCTCCTACGATGAAATTGGTACCTCCACTGTGCAGTCTCGCTGTCTGGCAGGGCTGTCCAACAATACCGCTATCTTCTGCGTGCCAGGATCCACCGGCGCCTGCAAAACCGGTTGGAATGGCATTATCAAAGAGCAGTTGGATAGCACTTTTCAGCCCTGCAACTTTGTTCAGCATGTAAGGAAGAAGTCAGTCTAATGCTCAGCGTCTCAGAGGCTATTAAGCAACTTGTTGCCAACATTAAACCGGCAACGGCAATCGAGTCCCTATCGGTATTGGATAGCCTTGGGCGCATTCTTGCGGCGGACATTTGCGCAGCGGTAGATGTACCTCCCGCGGACAATAGCGCGATGGATGGCTACGCTTTTTGTTATGCCGAGGCCGCTGCAAACCAGTTTACGTTACCTCTCAGTCAACGCATTGCCGCTGGCACCGCACCGCAGCCACTGGCCTCCAATACGGTGGCACGAATCTTTACCGGCGCAGAGATTCCCGCCGGAGCAAATACAGTTGCTATGCAGGAAAACTGCATTGAGAGTAATGGAATAGTTGAAGTCGATACTGGGGTAAAAGCGCAGGGCAATGTCAGACCGCGAGGTCAGGATATTCAGGCAGGTCAGGTTATTTTGACTGCGGGCACCAAAATTCGCGCTCAGGAAATGGGTCTGCTCTCATCCATTGGTATTGCAATGGTCGAGGTCTTTAAACCATTGCGCGTGGCGATATTCTCTACTGGCGATGAGCTGGTAGAACCGGGCATCCCATTGAAGCCAGGACAGATCTACAACTCCAACCGCGCCACCCTAATCGGCTTGATTCAATCGTTGGGCATGACTCCAGTAGATTTAGGCACAGTGGCAGACAGTCCTGAGGCCACTGATGCCGTGTTAATCAAAGCCGCTGATATGGGAGATATTATTATTAGCGCTGGCGGGGCATCCGTTGGCGAGGAAGACTATGTCAAAGATGCCGTAGCCAAAGCTGGCGAACTCGATTTTTGGAAAGTGGCGATTAAACCGGGCAAACCTCTAGCCTTTGGTCATGTGGCCAACAAACCTTTTATAGGATTGCCGGGCAATCCAGCGTCTGTGTTCGTGACCTTTATGATTCTGGCACGGCCGTTTTTGCTCGCCAGTCAGGGCTTGGCCGATATAGCGCCAAGATTTTTCAAGGCCCAGGCCCAGTTTGCTAAGAGCGGGGAGGGTCGCGAGGTCTATCTGCGCGCCCGACTGCAGAATGGCACTGTTGAAATCTACCCCAATCAGAGCAGTGGCGTACTGGCCTCAGCAAGCTGGGGAGATGTCTTTGTTAGACAAGCCAGGGGTCAGTCTATTGATGCGGGGGATCTAGTCGATGTGCTATCCTATTCGCAGTAGAACTTTCTCCTTCTCCTTCTCATGGAAGACAATGCTTTGACTCAGCCAACCTCATTAATTGATCCCTTCGGTCGCTCGGTAGACTACCTGCGTCTGTCGGTGACCGATCGCTGTAATCTGCGCTGCACCTATTGCATGGCCGAGGAGATGACCTTTCTGCCCAAGCAGCAGATTCTCTCCCTTGAAGAACTGCGCGATGCGGCAACGGCTTTTGTGGAATTGGGTATTCGAAAGATTCGCCTTACTGGTGGCGAGCCGCTTGTTCGCCGCGATATTCTCAAGTTAGTCAGTTCTCTGTCAGCCTTGCCTGGATTGGATGAGCTGACCATGACCACCAATGGTCTGCTGTTGCCGACCATGGCCCAGCCATTAAAAGACGCGGGTATTTCACGCTTAAATATCAGTGTCGATAGCCTAAAAACCGAACGCTTTAAACAGCTCACTCGGGTTGGCGATCTCAGTCAGGTACTGGAAGGCATTCACGCCGCCAATGCTGTGGGCTTTGGCAAAATTAAACTCAATGCGGTTATTCTGGCTGGCTTCAATGACGACGAGGTAGTTGATCTTGCGCGCTTTGCTGTGGATAACGGCATGGATATCTCCTTTATTGAAGAGATGCCTCTGGGAGAAATATCTTCTCACAAAAGGGTTAACACCCAGATTACCAGTGCCCAGGTTCGCGAGCAGTTAGCCGCAGAGTTCACCATGGTGGACAGCGCCGAAACCACCGGTGGCCCATCTCGTTATATGCAGGTGGCCAACAGCGATAGCAAAATTGGTTTTATCTCGCCCATGTCGAATAACTTCTGCGAATCCTGCAACCGCGTGCGTATGACCGCAGAAGGGCGCTTGTTACTCTGTTTGGGTAACCAAGATAGCCTCGATCTGCGGGAGATATTGCGCAGCCATCCCGGCGACGCTGAACTGTTAAAAAGTAAAATTGTTGAAGCCATTGGTCACAAGCCCGAGCGTCATCATTTCGATCCTGAACAGGTGGATATAGTGCGCTTTATGAATATGACCGGCGGCTGAGGTCAATGAGTTTAGAATCACTTTTTGTCTTTGAATACTCCTACTGGTTACTCGCCGCTATCGCCTTGATGGCGGTGCTTTACTCTTCTGTTGGTCATGGTGGCGCCTCGGGTTATCTAGCTGCTATGGCACTTTGGGGGCTGGCTCCTCAAGAGATGCGTCCCGCAGCTCTGGTGATGAATATAGTGGTCACCTGTTGGCTACTGTATCGCTTTCAACCCTATAAACTTATGCCCTACAAGCTGTTCTGGCCTCTGGTAATGGCATCCACACCAGCAGCTTTTATTGGCGGGTTATGGGTTATAGATATTTTCAGTTATCGCCTACTGGTGGGTTTGCTGCTTGGTTTGGCTGCGATACGCATGCTGGTGAGTAATAAAGCCAGTCAAGAGATTCAGTTACCGGCTCTGTGGTTAGTGTTGTCTGTGGGTGTGCTATTAGGCTTCTCCGCAGGCTTAACCGGAATCGGTGGCGGGGTGTTTTTAAGCCCAATATTACTGATTTTCGGCTGGTGCACCGTGCGTCAAAGCACCGCCATTGCCGCGGGTTTTATTCTGCTTAATTCTATTGCCGGGCTCGCTGGGTATGTTGTTAGCGCTCAGCCTTGGCCTCTGGGTACGGGCTGGTTGATGCTTGCGGCCTTTGCTGGTTGTCTGCTTGGCGCAGAGCTGGCATCTCATCGGGCGAGTTCTACTGCCCTGCGTAAACTGCTTGCTGGGGTGTTGATTATTGCCGCGGTCAAGATGGTTTATAGCGCTTTTTAAACTGCTTCTATGCTTCTCAGTAAACCTCTCTGCGTTCAGTTTGAGTTGTGGAGGTAGTAGTTGAGTATGTTATTCTTCTCCAAAGTATAATTATTCACTTTAACTGGATGAGAGATCCCTCGTCGCTTTGCGCTCTGCATTGTCATCCTGAGCGCCGCCGGAGGATCTTCTGTCGGCTGGATGAGATCCCTCCACTGCGGTCGGGATGACAAAGTATTATATGGTCGGGATGGCAAAGCGAGTGCATCGCGTGACACCCCAGTCTGTCATCCTGAGCGCAGTCGAAGGATCTCTTGGGATATATAAAACATTACTTGGAATCTGATGAACTTAGCTGCCGATAAAAAAATCGCCTCGCCTTTCTCCAAAGGCCGTCAGCACCAGCTTAAGTTTCAGTCGATTCTGTCTGAAGCTGCGCAGCTATTTAACTGGCAGGGTTCCCGTGCGACCACCCTGGTGGATATTGCCGGCAGTCTCAAGCTGACCAAAACCTGCGTTTACTATTATGTAAAAACCAAAGAAGATCTAGTCTATCAATGTTATGTCGCGAGCTGCGATATGTGGCTGGAGAAGGCCCGCCAAGCCAACAGCCTGGATGCTAACGGCGTCGAAAAAATTGTTGAAATGGTCCGCGGCCACTTTAATCAATATATCGACACTCTCAATGGCAAGGCACCGCACTTTGCCATGCTTACGGAAGTCACCTCCCTGGATCCAAATCATGCCGAGGATATAGCCCGGCGCTGGGATGAAATTTTTCAGCTGTGCTGCGATATGGTCGACCAAGGAATGGCTCAGGGCCTAATTGAAAAACAGGATTCAGCGGTGGTGAGTTCGGCGATTTTTTCGATTATTCAATGGTTTCCGGTGTGGCTTAACCGCAGTCATGCGGCCAATCCGCAACCTGTGGTTGATGCAGTGTTGGATGTTATGCTCAATGGCTTGGCAGCCCAATGCCATCAGTTTGCCGAGATTGATTTCCCCGATTTAAGCCATCCAGATTTAGACAGTTTTGACCGCGATGTGCAAAACCGCATGAAGCGCGAGGCCTTCTATCGGGTGGGTTCGATCTTCTTTAATCAGAAGGGCTATAAGGGCACCTCCTTGGATGAAATTGCCAGTTCTCTGGAAGTGACCAAAGGGGCTTTTTACTACCATATTAAAAATAAAGAAGAGCTGCTCTATCAGTGTTTTAACCGCACTCTCGATGTTGAGCGGTTGTTACTGGCTGAGGCCGACAGTGCTCAGGGCACGGGCGTGGAGAAACTTGAGTTGGCACTGCGCTATTTATTTAATGTGCAGTTTTCTGAAGATGGACCGCTGATTCGTTATCGTGCGTTGCCATCTCTGGACCAGGAACACCGCAAAAGAATTCTTAAAGCGACCAGTGCTAATAGTGAGCAGCTGGGGGCTTATATTAGGCAGGGGCTTGAAGACAAGACATTGCGGGATACGGATTCTAGTGTGGCGCAATATATGCTGTCCGGTGCGGTTGAGGCGAGTCCGGATTTGGTTAATCGAGTGACTAATTTGGACAGTAAGGCATTGTCGGCGGCGTATTTTCATTTGTTTGTAAATGGATTGATGGCGGTTGGTGCTGAGTAAGAGATCCCTCGTCGCTTCGCTCTGTCGGGATGACAAGATTGAAGCGGTCGGATGACACCCCAGCCTGTCACCCTGAGCGAAGCCGAAGGATCTCATCCAGACCTCTCCCAAACCAAAATAAAACAATAATAAAACAATAATAAAAGCGACAGAATGTTATGACTAATTTCCTCCACAGCGCAGTACCCGATGTCCTAGTCGGCCCCGACACGTCGAGCCAGCTTGGCGACCTCACCGCGGCCATGGGCATCAAACGGGCGCTAATCGTCACCGATCCAGGCATCATTAAATTCGGTTTACTGGATGCGGCGGTAGCAAACCTCAAAGCCAACAAGATTGAACTCAGTGTCTACAGCGATGTAGTTGCCGATCCTCCAGAGTCGGTGGTGATGGATGCCGTGGCATCAGCTCAGGCCTTTGGCTGCGATGGCGTTATCGGCTTTGGTGGCGGTAGCTCTATGGATGTTGCCAAACTACTTGCAGTCCTGATCAAAGGCGAACAACAGCTCGCTGATATTTACGGTGTCGACCAAATCAGCGGCGGGCGACTGCCATTGATTCAGGTGCCAACTACTGCAGGCACCGGCTCTGAAGCGACCATGGTGTCGATTATTACCACCGGCGAAACCACCAAAGCTGGAGTCGTTAGCCGAACCCTTCTGGCGGACAAGATCATTCTCGATGCCAAGCTGACCTTGGGTCTTCCACCAGCAGTCACAGCAGCTACCGGTATCGATGCCATGGTTCACGCCATCGAGGCCTACACCAGCAAACGCCTAAAGAATCCCCTGTCCGATATGTTGGCCCGCGAGGCTCTTCGGCTGATGGCGAACAATATCTCTACCGCAGTCAAACAGGGGGATAATCTGCAAGCGCGAGAGGCTATGTTGTTAGGCGCCATGCTAGCGGGCCAGGCTTTTGCCAATGCACCGGTAGCCGCAGTTCATGCTTTAGCCTATCCCCTGGGTGGCAATTATCATATTCCCCACGGCCTGAGTAATTCACTGGTTCTGCCCCATGTGCTGCGTTTTAATGCCTCGGCGGCATCTGAGTTGTACGCTGAACTAGCGCCGATTATTTTGCCCGGCAGAAACTTGCCCTCTGACCCCCTAGAGCTGAGTGAACTGCTGGCAGAGTACTTTCTAACCCTGGCCGCCGACTTAGGTTTACAGACCCGTTTAAGTCAGATGAATATTGCCGAGTCGGATCTGCCCAAGCTAGCCCAAGAGGCGATGTTGCAGCAGCGACTGTTAATCAATAATCCCCGGGAGCTGAGTCTTGATGACGCGCTTTCGATCTACCAGCAGGCGTTTTAATCCATGACTGAACGTGCCAATTATTCTTACTTCACCGACATTACCACCCGTTGGATGGATAACGATATCTATGGTCATGTGAACAATGTGGTCTATTACAGCTACTTTGATTCAGTGGCCAACCAGTTTTTAATCGAAGAGGGCGGCTTGGATATTCACAGCGCCGAGATCATTGGTTTTGTGGTGGCATCCAACTGTCAGTACAAATCGCCGATTGCCTATCCAGATAAAATTGATGTCGGATTGCGGGTCAATAAGTTAGGTAACAGTTCAGTGGAATACGGTATCGCGATTTTTAAGAAGGGTGCTGAAACTGCTTCCGCAGTCGGCACCTTTACTCATGTATTTGTTAATCGCGCCACCGACAAGTCAGTTGCGATTCCGGCTCAAATTAGGGCTGCGTTGGAAAAGCTTTTAGCCGATTAAACAGCTTTTAGTCTCTTAAACTGTCTTAAAAAGCGGTTAGCTGCGCAAACGTATCAAGCCCTCTTGAATAGTGCTGGCAACCAGCCTGCCATCCCGAGAAAAGAACGAGCCGCGACTGAGGCCACGGCTGTGGCTGCTGCGCGGACTGTCCATGCAGTAGAGCATCCATTCATCCACTTTAAATTCATCGTGAAACCAGATGCAGTGATCCAGGGATGCCGCCTGTAGTTTGCTGTTCATAAAATTAATTGCATGGGGCAGCAGTGAGGTTCCCATTAAACTGAAGTCTGAGGCATAGGCCAAAATGGCACGCTGAAGACCGGGGTTCTGAGCTTTTTCAGAGAGTGATCCCGCAGCTTTAACCCAGACAAATTGTTCAGCCGGATGGACTGTTGGATTGGCAAGATCCACTGGATTGACTGTGCGCATTTCTATTGGCCGCAATGCCGGGCGATGGGCTATGGCGCCAGTTTGGGCTTTGTCAGCCAGCGCCTCTCTCAGCTTGGCCCAGCGCACATTGTCATCTTCAAGACCCTCAGGTCCAACACAGTCCGGCATATCTGCCTGATGGGACAGGCCTGGTTCAACCACCTGAAATGACAGTTCGGTACTAAAAATAGCCTTGCCACGCTGGGAGGCAACCACTCTGCGAGTGGTAAAAGAACCGCCATCGCGAATGCCATCCACCTGATACAAAATCGGCACACTGGGATCACCAGGGCGCAAGAAGTAGCCGTGCTGGGAGTGCACCATGCGATCCTCCGG
>CAJQKW010000061.1 GCA_905478975.1 uncultured Pseudomonadales bacterium
GCTTTCCATCGCGGGTCGAGCTGCTCACGACCGCCATAGCAGGAGTTTAGGGCGAAGGGCAGAACCATGGCGATGGCCGCGGGAACACCCGCTTGTTTGAAAAATTCTGACTCGAAGGCATAGCAGCCACCCACAGTATTGATCGCGCCAAAGCCGCCCATAGAATGGCCGATAATCGCGGCTCTATCGGTGTCGACAATGGCCTCTACTGGGGATGCTTGATCGGCAAAATAGTCGAGTAAAAACTGCTGATCACGAGCGCGGTTATAAAGCGTGTCTGTAAAGCCTGCTGGCCGATCCTCGGTCTCTTTTATATCGGCATTGGTGGAGCCAGTATGATCTATGCCGACCACCACATAGCCATGACTGGCCAAATGCTCACCGAGATAAAACATCTGTGTGCGATAGCCTGTAAAGCCATGGGACAAGAGGATCAGCGGAAAACTGCCTTCACTGAGGGCCGGTGCATCGCGATAAGCCTGACCCTGCAGTTCAAACGGGTTTTGCAGTCGGGTGACATTTTTATAGGTGGTTACTAAGGCGCGCTGCTCTTCAGTCTTGGCCTGAGCCGTCGGATACCAGACTTCCAGTACCAGCTGGCGTTCAATATTGAGAATAAAATTAGCTGTATTTAAACGTTTGGGGTCGGTCGCGGTGATCGTGGTTACGCCCACGGCATAGGTGCCGGGAAAAGCGAGTTCTGGCGTCACAGGAGGTTGGTTGGTATAAAGTTGTTCGCCGGCGATCTCGGCACTAGTCGTGATGCTACTCACCAGAGCCAATGCGCTAAATACGGCAATCCGCAGCCATTTAATCGACAAGCTGTTCCCCTTTTATTGTTTTTATTATCGTGCTTTTTATCAGCGTTGTTGTTGCCGCCGAATCACGTTATGGTTATCCCATATTAAAACACAGAACGGCCGCGATACAGGCCAACGTCGGCGCCAGCTGGCGAAAATAATAATTCTTCCATCAATATAAGAGGTCGTCCAATGGGCGAATGTGCGAATTACCCCAGTCTTGCGGGGCGCTGTGTATTTATTACTGGCGGTGCCACGGGTATTGGCGCTGCTATGGTAGAGGCATTTTCTCGACAGCAGTCACGGGTGGCTTTTGTCGATCTGGATTTGGCCGCTGCCGAAAGCCTCTGCGATCGCCTTGAATCGGAGACCGGAACACGCCCCTGGTTTCAGCAAGTGGATGTGACCGATGTATCAGCACTACAGAATTCCATAAGACTGGCTGTTAATAACCTGGGGCCATTGCAGGCACTGATCAATAACGCCGCCAATGATCGCCGTCACTCTCCCGCTGAGGTGACGCCGGAGAGCTGGCGTGACTGTATGGCGATTAATCTGGATGCGACGTTTTTCGCCGCTCAGGCGGCGGCTAAAATCATGAGTGAGGCTAGCAGCGAGACGAGGAAACAGGGCGGCTCAATTATTAATTTCAGTTCGATCAATGCGCTGCTTGGCCCGAGTAATATGCCCGGCTATGTGGCGGCTAAGGCGGGTATTGTCGGCTTAAGTAAAGCCCTGGCAGCGGACTATGGCGAAGCCGATATTCGGGTCAATGCGATTCTGCCCGGCTGGGTAGTGACCCAACGCCAGTTAGATACCTGGCTGACACCAGAGGCGGAAGCGGACTGGATGGAACAGGTGTCACTGAAGCAGCGACTGTTGCCGGAAGAAGTGGCCAACCTGGCTCTATTTCTGGCGGCGGATGATAGTCGCATGATTACTGGCCAAAGCTTTACCATTGATGGCGGCAGGACCTAAAGCCATGACTGAATCATTATTTATTGCCGGGGACTGGGGGACGACTAATTTGCGTCTCTATCTGTGCCAGCATAAATCTAGCCAATCGCTAAATATTTTAGCCACACAGACAGGGCCGGGGGTGAGCCAGGTCAGTAATAATTTCGAACAAATCTTTTTTGATTTAGCCGGCGATTGGCTCGAGGAGCATGGCCCTATGCCGGTGATTCTGTCGGGTATGGTGGGGTCCAATATTGGTTGGCAAGCAGCTCCCTATATAGATTGCCCCGCTAGTGCGGAACAGATTGTAAGGGGTCGAACAGCGTTTCAAGCTAGAGACATAGAATTTTCGATTATCTCCGGATTAAAAACCCTCAACCCTCTGGGCACTCCCGACCTAATGCGTGGGGAAGAATTACAGCTATTGGGCTGGATGCGAACCGCCACTGGCCCTGAAGCTGATATGGCCCAGCTGGTTGTGTTGCCAGGAACCCACAATAAATGGGCTCTGGTGAAGGGCGGTAAAATTGAGACATTTGTTACCGCGCTTACCGGTGAGCTCTATGCTCTATTACAAAACCACAGTGTATTGATTGGCAATACTGAGTCGGCAGACTTTTCCGCTGATATTTTTCTACAGGGCGTTAAAGTCGCGACAACCTTGGAACCGGGACAGCTGCTACAGGCGCTATTCGCCACTCGCAGCCGTCAGGTCACAGGTGAGTTGTCGGAGCTTTATGCCTCGTCATATCTGTCGGGACTATTAATCGGCTCTGATGTGGTTGGATCGCTGGCGTTGATGGAAAAACGGATGGACGGAATTTCATCTGTTGACCTAATTGGCGACTCTGCTCTGAGCCATTGCTATCAACTCGCTCTGGAATCTGTCGGTGTCAAAGCCGAACTGCGAGACGCAACTCAAATTGCGCTCTCCGGTTACCAAGCTGTTTATGAAGCTCTTCAACCCTCTCTGCACAACTCTTAAGAGACATATTGCTATGAACGAAAAGCTCGAAAACTGGTTTGCCAAAATGCCTGTGGTAGCAATCTTGCGCGGGGTAAAACCAGATGAAGTGGTGGCCATCGGCGAGTCTCTCTATAAGGCCGGTATCGGCATTATTGAAGTTCCGTTAAATTCCCCAGAGCCACTAAAGAGCATAAAAAACTTAGCCGACGCCTTGGGCGCCCGCTGTGTGATCGGCGCAGGCACTGTATTGACCGAAGTCGATGCCGAGGGCGTTGCCGCTGCTGGTGGTCAAATTGCTGTCAGCCCCAATACTGATCCCGCGGTAATTGCCCGCAGTCTTGCCCTGGGCATGGTGCCTATGCCTGGCTGGGCAACCGTCACTGAAGCCTTGATTGCCTATCAGGCGGGAGCTCGCTATTTAAAATTATTCCCCGCGGCAACCTACGGCCCGGAACATATTAAAGGGGCTAGCGCGGTATTGCCTGCGGATTGCAAAGTGCTGGCGGTAGGTGGTGTGGGTGCAGGCTCAGCCGCCGCTTGGTTGCGTGCGGGTGTCGATGGTTTTGGTATTGGCTCTGAGATTTATAAACCCGGTGATAGCGCCGAGCAGGTCTATCAGCGGGCGCTGTCTTTGGTGGCTGCACTTAAAACCGCACTTTAGACGAGAAGGGAAGGTTAATACAGCATGATCACAGCAACATTAATGGAAACCCTCGAGGTAAAAAACACCTTGGGGGAGGGCGTTATCTGGGATGCCATTGGCGCCGCTGCTTGGTGGACTGATATTGATGGCAGCAAACTCTATCGCTATGACCCTGCCCATAAACAGCTCGATCACTGGTCCACACCTGAGCGTTTGGGCTCCTTTGCCCTAGTCGCCGACAGCGACTATTTGATCTGCGGCTTTGCCAGTGGCTTTGCCTATTTCAATCCCCATAACCCTCAGATAGTCGACCTGCAATGGCTGCAAAAAACCGAGCAAGATAATCCGGGCACTCGACTGAATGACGGCCGCGCTGATCGGCAGGGGCGCTTCTGGGCAGGTAGCATGGTTGAGTCTGGGGATCAGGGCGCCGGTGCGCTGTACTGCCTAGATCAGCAATTACAGGTCACCAGCAAAGTCTCTGGGCTAAGCATTTCAAATGGTCTCTGCTGGAGTCCAGATTCGACAGTTATGTACCACACCGACACGCCGTCGCGACGGATTAATGCCTATGATTTTGATGCCACTACCGGTGCCATCGCCAATCAACGCTGTTTAGTGCGCACAGAAAAAGGCTGCTTCCCGGATGGCTCTACAGTGGACTCCGAAGGCTATATTTGGAATGCCCAGTGGGGAGCCAGTCAGGTGGTTCGCTACAGTCCTGCGGGGGAGATTGACTTTATTTTACCTTTACCCGTTAGCCAGCCAACCTGTGTTGCCTTTGGTGGGCCTCAGCTCGATAGACTCTTTGTGACCAGTGCAACTCAGGGATTTGACCAGCAGGCGCTGCTGGCTGAGCCAGAAGCGGGCAATGTCTTGGTCTTTCAAACCAATATTACCGGCACTCCAGACTCGCGGTTTGTCGCGAGTTAAAAAATGTTTAAAAAACTCAACAATAGCTCTGCCTATAGGCTTTATATATAGGTTAACACTGCTATTTATTATCGCTAAAAACAGGAATAAATAAGTTCATGAATTACTTTCGCCCGCTGTATCCATTCCTACTGGGATGGGCTCTGATTCTCTATACCTCAACATTTTCTGATATAGGCCTTATTAATGGCTTAGGTCAGTTAGTACTTTTTGCTCTAGTGGTCTGCCTGCCAATCTGGCGCACCGAACGCATGAGCTATGTGGATATAGGCTGGCCCTGGGGACTGGTTTTGCTCGGCGTGATTAGCTACTGGCTCAGCGATGGCCACTGGCTGCGATCCCTAGTGGTTAGTGGAGTGTTGATTCTGATTGGCCTGCGTATGGGTATGGGGGCGCTAAAAATGTGGCGCATGGGTTTATTGAAAAAAGAATTTCCCCGCTATCAATATCAACGGGGACGCTGGGAAAAGGACGGCAAAACCAATGTGCAATTGGCCCTGCAGGTAGATGCCATTTCTCAGGGGTTGGCCAATGCATCCTTTTTGGCGCTGCCGGTTTTTATTATCGCGTCGAATAATAGTCCGGTGTTGTCGATGTTCGAGTTGGCTGGCTTGGTGATCTGGTTGTTGGCATTTGCCATGGAAACTCTGGCGGATTTGCAGAAATTAAGATTTCTGCAAAAAATGAAAAAAGAGGGCAAGCAGCGTCAGGTCTGTGATGTGGGTTTGTGGCGTTACTGTCGCCATCCGAATTATTTTGCTGAATGGATGGTGTGGAATGGTCTAGTGATCGCGGCCATACCCTCTTGGTTAGCATTGCAGGGTTCTGAAACGACTCTGGTGTGGGCATTGCTGGGATTCGGTCTGCTGTTTACCTCGAGAATGATGTACAGCACTCTGGTCTATGTCACCGGCGCAGTGCCCTCGGAGCATTACTCGGTGCAGAAGCGCCCTGGCTATGCAGAGTATCAGCAGCGCACCAATCGTTTTTTCCCAGGACCGCGTCGCGAGGGCTAAGCTGCCTTGGGCTTAAGAGAGCCTAAAAAATCTGAATTGGCAAATAGTCGACATTCGGCTTAAGTATTTAGTCAGAGTATGTTTCTCGGTATCAATATGTTTATATTAGTCGGCTGTGAGAATTAGGCTAATCAACAGGACCAAGTAACCACTAACAATAATTCCATTATGGAAATTACACCCAGGGGAAACCAAGCATGTCAGAACAGACTTCAAAAGAAATACGCTCAACAGTCACCAGTGAAGGTGATATCACAATCTCTATTGTCAACGTAGCCATGCCAGTGCCGAAAGATCATGAAGTACTGATCAAGGTAGAAGCCGCACCAATTAATCCGTCTGATCTCGCCCTGCTGACCACCTTCGCCGCTGATCTTGACAGCCTGACCCTGACCGGTTCTGGCGATGACACAGTTGCCTCCATGAAAGTTCGCCCAGCTTTGATGGGCGCCATGAAGCCACGTTTGGATCAAGCCATGCAGGCTGGCAATGAAGGCTCTGGTGTTATCGTTGCTGCCGGTGCTAATCCTGAAGCCCAGGCACTGATCGGCAAGACCGTTGGTGTCGCCGGTGGCGCCATGTATGCCCAGTATCGATGTGTTGCCGCTCAAAGCTGTCTGGTAATGGATGAAGGCACCACTTCTGCTGAAGCGGCCTCGTCATTTGTTAACCCGCTGACCGCCTTAGCCTTTGTTGAAACCATGAAAATGGAAAATCACACCGCACTAGTTAACACCGCAGCAGCCTCAAACCTCGGCCAAATGCTGGTTAAAATCTGTAAAGACGACGGCATTCCTCTAGTGAATATTGTGCGTAAAGCTGAGCAAGTTGAAGTGCTTAAGAGCCTGGGTGCAGAGTATGTTTGCAATACCAGCGATGAGAGCTTTATGAAGGATCTGGTTGCGGCATTGATCGCCACCGGCGCCACCCTGGCCTTCGACGCCACTGGTGGTGGTAATGGCGGCAAGCTTCCGGGACAGATACTGGCGGCCATGGAAATCGCTGCCAACAAGACAGCCAAAGAATACAGTCGCTATGGATCAGATATCTACAAGCAGGTTTATATCTATGGTGGTCTGGATCAGTCCCCGACTATTCTGAATCGCTCATTTGGTATGCAGTGGGGCTTAGGCGGCTGGTTGTTAACACCAATGATTGGCCGTATCGGCATGGAACGATTTGGCCAGATGCGCGCGCGCGTCGCCAAGGAAATCAACACCACCTTCGCCAGTCACTACACTCAGGAGATCTCTTTTGAAGAGATGTTGCAGCCAGAGGTCATCAAGGCCTTTGCCAAGCAAGCCACCGGTGAAAAGTTCTTGGTCGTTCCGCACAAGTAAGTTTAATTAGGGCCGTATCGCTTAAAAAATAAGCGATACGGCCCTAATTTATT
>CAJQKW010000062.1 GCA_905478975.1 uncultured Pseudomonadales bacterium
ACTCTTGAACAGTCTCAAGCCCATTTACAGTATCTTGATGGAGTAATGGTTGGGCGTGAGGCCTATACCAATCCATACTTGTTGGCTAGCGTAGATCAAGACATCTATGGCGCTACTCACGCGGTAAAAACCCGGCGACAAATCGCTGAAGAGTTTCTACAATACGCGGATAATGAGCTCAGTAAAGGCACTAAATTAAACGCCATGACCCGGCATATATTGGGTCTATTTCACGGTATGCCGGGCGCCCGTCAATACCGACGCCATATTAGCGAGAACGCCCATAAGCCCTCAGCGACAATTGAGGTTTTAAGTAGCGCACTACAAAAAACATCTGGAGCAGAAGATTAATGAGCAACACTAAAAGCAAGCTGGCCCAACTTAAAGAGATGACCACGGTGGTTGCCGACACTGGCGATTTTGATGCCATTGCTCAGTACTCTCCTGAAGATGCAACAACCAACCCGTCACTGCTGCTAAAAGCCGCACAGATGCCCGCCTACCGAGGTCTAGTTGACTCCATTGTTGCCACCACCATGAATGGCCGACAGTCGAGTAATGAGCAGCTAGCCGATTGTATGGACAGACTGGCCGTGGGTTTTGGTGAAAAGATTCTCGAACAGATTCCCGGCCGTGTTTCAACTGAAGTGGATGCGCGCCTTTCTTTTGATACTGATGCCTCTATAACCAAAGCCCGTCACCTGATTAATCTCTATGAGCAGGCCGGGGTTGGTCGCGAGCGTGTGCTGATCAAGATGGCTTCCACATGGGAAGGTATTCGCGCTGCGGAAACTCTGGAAAAAGAAGGCATTAATTGCAATCTGACACTGCTGTTTAACTTTACCCAGGCAGTGGCTGCGGCAGATGCTGGCGCCTTTTTGATCTCGCCTTTTGTCGGCCGTATCCTCGACTGGTACAAGCAGTCTACCGGTCTCACAGAATATGAACCCGCAGATGACCCCGGTGTTCAATCGGTGACGCGTATCTATAATTACTACAAGCAGACTGGCTATAACACGGTTGTTATGGGCGCGAGCTTTAGAAATACCGATGAAATTACCGAGTTGGCCGGTTGTGACCGCCTGACTATTAGTCCACAGCTTTTACAAGCCCTAGGCGATGACTACGGCACGCTGGAGCGCAGATTGGATCCGTCTGACACTGGCTCGAAGATTCACTACAAGCTTGGCGGCGAAAGCGGCTTCCGCTTTGAGCTGAATCAGGATGCTATGGCTACCGAGAAGCTGGCTGAGGGTATCCGTGGATTTGTTGCGGATCAGATTAAACTTGAGACCTGGTTAAAAGACTTAAACTAATGATCACTAAAATTAAGGCATTTTTTGCCAAGAATGTGGTGGATGCTGAGGACAACTCCGTCAGCGCCGAAAAGCTGGCAACAGCGGCGCTGTTGATTGAGGTAATGGTGATCGACGGCAATCTGGCAGAAGATGAGCTACAGTCGATTAGCGCGACACTTGCCCAGATGCTAGAGCTGAGTTCTGATCAGGTCGATGAGTTGGTATTGCTGTCTCGGGATGAGGTCTCTGAGGCGACATCCCTGTATCAGTTTACCAAGGAGATCAATGCCCACTTCAGTCATGAGAAAAAACTCAACTTAATGACTGCCATGTGGTCTGTGGCCTTTGCCGATGGACATTTGGACAAGCACGAGGAAGGGATTATTCGCCGGGTGGCTGACCTGCTGCATCTACGTCACAGCGAGTTTATTCAGTGTAAATTATTGGCCAGGGATAGCTAACAAGAGACAGTTAAGAAAAGCTCTAGGAGTTCCTACTGATCTGATTCCAGAGCACGGATAAGGTCGGTAAATTCTGAGCTATTTTTTGGATTGAGCTGAACCAGCAATTTGTGCGCCTCCAAAACCTGCTTGCGGATTTCATCCACCTCTGGATTCACCGAGGTGATGCTCTGTAGTTTGGCGGTGATATTCGGCACTTCCTGATAGATATCAAACAGTTCGTCAAAGCCCATGCAATCGAGGGTGCGTAAGATGCTGGGGTTTTGACAAAAAACCTGCACGTCAATGGCATATTCTTTGCGGCAGTGCAGGCCGAGCTTGGCCATCAGCCCCAGGGTCGTGCTGTCGAGGCCATCGGCTTCGAGTAGATCGACCACGACCTTCTTGACATCACTGCTGCCAAATACACGGTCTATATAGCGATTGAGTGAACCGCAGAGGGTCACGCGCACATCGCCGATAAACTTGATCAGATAGCTCCCCTGCTCATCGGCAACGAAAATTTTCCCAGTGCTCACCCTACATTCCTCGGGTCAATAGTAGAACGGATATGTCGTCTTGCGGATCCTGAATATCATCGATAAAGACTGCATCTTTAAGTTTATCAATACTCCCGGCGCTAGCCGTAAGATAGCTCAATAAGGTCTGCTCTTTGTCGGCAATTTCTTTATCTGCCACCAGATCAAAAACGCCATCGGACAACAGCACTAAGGCGAAGGACTCCGGCAGTCTAATCTCTTCAACCACCCACTTTGCATCTTCAAAGATTCCCGCTGGCTTGCCCTTTCCCGGAAGAAAGCGCGCCTGGCCATCGCTGATTAGGATCGGCGCAGGTTGTTGAGCACCCACCACATAGCGCAACTGCCGGGTCTCGGTATCCAATGATCCCGCAACAATCGTCAGGTGCTTGCCTAAACCGGTGGCCAACAGCTGGCTGTTGATCGACTCAACAAGCCCCTCAGGAGCCTGAGCCAGTGCTGCATAGTCCTGCTGCACCTGGTGCTTGCGAATCACTCGACCGATCATAAAGCGCAGAAGAACGGTAACAAATGCAGAGGAGGCACCATGCCCTGAGACATCGGCAAAATAAAACAACAGGTAGCGACCAAGGACAAAGTTGTAACCGACAAAGTCACCGCTCAAATAGAGTGAGGGCGTTATGGAATGGGATATTTCGTAGTCGCCGAACTTGAGCGGGCTCTCCGGCATCAAACTTTTCTGTACTTCAAGACCGGCAAGCTGATCCTGTTTTAACAGTTGCAGGCTATTTTGCAAATTCTGATTGGTCTGTTCCAGCTCGCTGCGATAGAGTCTTTTTTGCTCACGGGATTGTGCAAGATTACTGACCCGGTGAAGAATGGAGTCGAGCTCTGCATCGTTACTTTGAGGAAAGGCTACATCGGCGACACCGAGACGGAAGTATTCGGCAACCCGGTGATTCTGCTCTGAACTAAGTACTAGGATGACCAAAAACTCAGCCGCCAGCGCCTCTAGAAATTCCCGCTGAGCCTCAGTTTCAATGGCAGCGTAGCTCGAACTAATCAATACCGGTTGCAGCAGTGGATCATCACACTGTGCACGCATAATCTCGACACTCTGCACAGCTGTCGATACAGCAACAAGACGCTGAAGACTTTGACTTGAGCCCTGAACACTGGACTCTTTTTCCCCTAGAAAAAAAATCAGGTCTAACGGTGTTTTCATTGCTAATACGGCTTTCGCAGGTGGTAGTTTAAGGCTCATCGTTAAAATTTAAGAGTAAGCCAACTGTCTATTAGTATTCGTCGAAATCGCCAAAATCGTCTTCTATTACACCATCATTGACCAGATACCGATTGCGTTGCAAATAAACATCTCTCACAAACAGATAGCGATCTCCCGTCGCAATCTGATCGACGCTTAACAGCTCGACTCTAGTGGTTAGAAGATCCAACCCTCTGGCAGAGTTTCGCAATCTGACATCGTCGCTGTAAGAGAGTGGATTGGTAAAGCTATCAATGTATTTACTCGGCGCATCGCGCAAGGTGGAGGGGCCAATTAAGGGCAGCATTAGGTAGGGTCCTTCCCCTACTCCCCAGACCGCCAAGGTCTGACCAAAATCTTCACCGTCGCTCTTGCTGATGCCAGCGCGTTCAGCCACATCAAATAAGCCGCCCACACCAATGGTTGAGTTAATCAAAAAACGACCACCATCGTGACCCGCCTGTTTGAATTTGCCCTGCAACAGATCATTGACCACATTGGAAATTTCATCGAGATTACTAAAGATGTTAGCAATGCCACGCTCCAATGGATTGGGCATAACGTTTGTGTAGACAACGGCGACGGGCCTCAAGGCATAGTGATCAAGAGTATCATTGAAATAAAACATGCTGCGGTTGAAGCCTTCAAAGGTATCCTGCTCTTCGGCCTGAAGCGAAGACGCAAAAAATGCCAGTGAAAATATACTTGCCGCCAGTAATTTTATGGCCAACTTTGAGGGACTTGAGAAAGAGAAAATCGTCATGAGCTGCTCGTAAAGTATCCGTTTGCAAATAGCGCTATCTTACTGCCCAAATTGCTTGCCGTACACTGCCGAATCACCCTCAACAATAAAAATCAGTAGAATCCGCAGATTATATCTTTGCTGCGCAATTGTGAAAGAAGACCGGCTCCAAATTCAAGTATGGCATCAGGATTGGAATACTCAAGTTCAGCGGTCAATTGAAGCAATGCAGCCCTGCCTGTAAGCTTATCTTTATCCAAAATCTCCAGCAGTCGCTGAGTCGTCTGATTGATTTCCATAAAGCCCACCTGCATCTGACGATCACGGTAAATAATGATATGGGTGGCATCCGCCGACTCTTCCGTGGGCTGAAAATCAGGTCCAATTAGGTGGACTGGATAGTTATAGCTCATCGCCCAGGCCAGTGGCGAGACTACAGGTCGATCCTCAAGTAGGTCGCCCTCAGTGATGACCTCTGGAAACTCTAAAACGGACACATCCAGTGCTAGCTCCACCCACTCGTAATGGGCTAGCTGCAACATAAATAGCGGATCTTGCGGCTGAGGTATACGCTCGCTCTGGAGATAGTGCAAAAACTCGCTACCTATGTCTAAAAAGTAGGGGCTGTGACTCTGGTGGCGGTGGACGAAGTCTCGGGCCATGGCGGTCCAACGCTCCGGATCGGTGATCGATTTAAGGATCGGGAAACCATTGGCAATAAAGGCTTCGATATTATTGAAAAACAGGCTTCTATAGATTTCTAAACGGCGATCTTCGATGCCTTCAGGAGCCGGATTGGACTCTGGGTTTCGGATATGCGCGGCAAGCTCAAACTGAGCCCGTTGAAAGGCTGGCTGGGAAGCAACTTGAAGCTCTCTTCTCATACCTTTTCCAACTGGCTGACTGTAGGCGCTGTATTTTGATCGCCCTGCTGTTGCTTATCGTACTTGCGCTGATAAGCCCTTATCTGGTCGACTTCCACGAGTAGCTCATCGACTGAGGGAATATTGAAATCTCTCTCCAGCAACGTTGGGAAAACACCAAACTCGGCATAGGCAGCATCCAACAGATGCCACACGGGATCGATCACATCTGCACCGTGGGTGTCCACACGTAGATCTTCGGCCTCTTCGTAGTGACCGGCAATATGCCCGTAGGCGATACGCTCCCCTGGCAGCGCCGTTAAAAACTCATAGGGGTCGTAGCTGTGATTAATGCTGTTGACGAAAATATTATTCACATCGAGCAGCAGATTGCAGTCGGCCTTGGCTAAGACGGCATTAAGGAATTCAATCTCGGACATTTCCTGTTGCGGCGCAGCGTAATAGGAGACGTTTTCCATGGCGATACGCTCGCCGAGAAAATCCTGAATCTGGATAATTCGCTGGGCCACATAGTCCACGGCTTCTTCGGTAAACGGAATTGGCATCAGATCATAGAGATGACCGCTGTCGCTGCAATAACTCAGGTGCTCGCTGTAGCAGCGTATTGAGTGCTCAGACATAAAGCTTTTAATCGAGCGCAGCAGATCCCAGTCGAGGCCTGAAGGGGAACCGATTGAGAGTGAGAGTCCATGGATGACAAAGGGAAACTTTTCGGTGTAACGACGCAGAGCTGCGCCATAGCGACCACCGACATTAATCCAGTTTTCTGGAGCCACCTCCATAAACTGTACCTGCTCAAGAGACACTGAGGAGAGAGGCTCGCAAAGCGAGCGCCGCAACCCAAGGCCTG
>CAJQKW010000063.1 GCA_905478975.1 uncultured Pseudomonadales bacterium
GAGCCTCAGCCAGTTGCAATGGAGCCTCAGTTAGCAGAGATACAACAAACACAGCAAACAGCTCCCAGCAATTCAAAAGCCCTGACCACACCAGCCGTGCGCAAAATGGCCCGAGAGCATCAGCTTGATCTGGGCACCATTCCTGGCACGGGCAAGCAGGGTCGGGTATTAAAAGAAGATGTGTTGAGTTTTCTTGCGGCGAATCCCATCGGGTCTACAAAAGCCCCAACCTCAGTCCCAAATCAAACATCCAACCCTGGGGTAGTTGCCGAGGACCGCGTTGAACTGATCAGAGGGGTGGGCAAAATTATGGCCCAGCGCATGACCGAGTCAGTGGCCAGTATTCCCCACTTTACTTTTGTCGATGAATTGGATGTCACGGAACTGATGCAGCTGCGCAGAGCCCTCAATGAACAGCACGGCACTGATCAACTTAAAGTCACATTGATGCCCCTGTTTATCAAAGCCCTGTCTCTGGCGTTAAAACAGTTTCCGATTATAAACAGTCGAGCCAATGCCGATTTTACCGAGCTAACCTATTTAGCCAGCCACAATATCGGCATGGCAGTGGATGGCGCCAATGGCCTCTTGGTACCGAATATTAAAGCGGTTGAGCAGCGCAGCATTCTCGATATTGCCACTCAGGTGATGGCCCTTACCGCGTCGGCACGCAGTGGCAAAATCAATCCTGCGGACTTGAAGGGTGGCAGCATTACCATCTCCAATATTGGTGCCATTGGTGGCACCCTGGCCACGCCGATTATCAATAAGCCGGAGGTGGCGATTGTGGCTCTGGGCAAGATTCAGAGCCTGCCGCGCTTTGACCCGCAGGGCAATGTCGTGGCACGGAATATTATGACTGTCAGCTGGTCCGGGGATCATCGGGTTATTGATGGCGGAACCATCGCACGCTTCAATAATTGCTGGAAAAGCTATCTTGAAAAACCGGCGACCATGCTTGCGGCTATGGTATAGCTTTACCGACAGAGGCTAAAGACGAGACAAGATACAAGAGACAAGAGAGGCTGCATGCAATTACAGACAGCCAATTTAATACTGACTTTTACGGGAGTAGAGGGACTTTGAGTCTGCATGAGACCCAAGATTTACAGCATTTTTATATCAATGAAGAGCAGTCCTTTTATCTGCTCAGTCATAAAGATGCGCGCAAATTAAAAGACTGGCTGCGACTCTGCGAGTCGCAGCTCAAGCGTCTCGGCTACAGCAATATTGAATTGATCGGCAACGGAGCTTACGGTTTTGTCTTTGCAGGCACCGGCAGTGATACCAACTCCCCCCAGTATGTCTTTAAATTCTCCCGCATCACCCTGCCGCAACATATCAAAGACCGCCTCGAGGATGAGGGCTTTATGCTCAGCCTGGTTGAGCACAAGGGCATCCCCGAATTTATTGCCTTCCAGAATATGCGTGGTCAATCGATCCTGATGATGTCCCGGGCGCCGGGGATAAATTTGCAGGACTATGCCCGTCAAGTAGGCCCCCTCGAACCCAGACTGGTATTAAAAATTGCTGCCCAGATGGCCGATATATTACTGCGCCTGCGCAATAACCCGGGTAAGTCCAGCATCGTTCATGGAGACATAAAGCCTTCCAATATTATGTTTGATCAGCAAACAGAAACGGTCTCATTAATTGACTGGGGTGCCGCGGTCATCGCCCAGTACGACGGGCAGGGTCAGCGCGCCGACGGGGTTGGTCTGGATGCCATGAATGTGGAGTTTCAGAAGACCAATGCCAAGCTCGGCGATATTTATTTTATTGGCCAAGAACAGCTGCTGGGAGCCTGTTCATCGCCGCGCTTCGATGAGCAGGGTCTTGCCGGAACCCTCTATGCTTTGGCCTCGGGGCAGGGCAGTCGCTTTGGCAGTGAAGTGATTACCCCGCAATCATTGGATTTGCCCATTGAATTCGCCCGCACTCTGGCTGGCATGTTGAACCCAGATCTCGCCACCCAGCACCAAGCCGGGGATTATTTTTTCGCCAATATGCGCTATATGAAGCATATTATCAGCCGCACTCCACTGACCAATCAAATAGCCGGCGTTGAAGTGCCGCTTATCCCCGTGGCTTTTGTAGACTCCAATGTCTCGCCTAATGAACAATTGGAGACCGTGGTCTACAGCTCAAGAAAGGGATTCCTCCGTCAGCAAATTGGCGCCGAGGCGTTTTTTGCTCAACCCCATTACAGCAAACATCCTCTGGCAGGAGATCTCGGTGGCTACCGCGACGACCGCCACTATCTGTCGGGCATGGGCGATACTGAAAAAGCCTTTGTTATTGCCGTCACCCATCTGGGTCGTTATCCGGTGATTGGTGGTCTGGCGTTGAACTGGGACGACGGCGGTGTCTATATCGATTCCAGCCTCAATCTCTACAGCCAGCAACTGGCCCCGGCACTGGCCGCGGCGATCAATAATGTAGTGCATCTGGGCCGTGCAATCAGTAAGAAGGGGGTGTTTAAAAGCTGCATGTTCGACGCCCGTAAAACCCTGCATATCAGCCGTAAAAATCCCAGTCAGCCGTTTGTTTCAGATCCGCAACTGAAAATAGCCTTTGACCTTGGCGAGGGACTTTCTATTGTCAGCACCGGCGAACAAAATAGCGATCAGCACGACACACGACTGCACTCCTATTTTGAAGATGGCAGTGATCCAGATGAAATGTTGCACCTGCCGGAAGCCATTATGAAAGTGTTGTCGCGGATGAATCAGATTCATCACACCGGCTGTATTATTTTTGAAGCGGTGGAACAAGACCTTAAGATTCACAATTATCTGAGTCTGTTGGACCGATCCAAAGAACAGGCTTTTCGCGACTGCCTAGACGACCTTCTCGCCGAGCTACCCGCCATTGATGGTCTCGGGGTCTCCGGCTTTATGAAACTGCCCTATAAAAACACCAAGTTTTTTACCTACCTTGAAAGCCAGCCTGATTTTTCCCATCAGAAAAATGGCCCTCTGTAACTAACCTCTAAAGGCGAAGATAATTCACCCTATGTTTGCTACTGTTGCAGGCAATGACATGGATAATGGTGTGGAGTTATTTTGATGGGCAAGAGTAAATCCTGGCAGCGCCTGATTTGGCAAGATCCCTTTCTGCTCGAGCAGCAGTTATCCGACGAACAGCGAATGGTCCGTGACTCAACTCGTCAATATGCTCAACAACAGTTGCAGCCAAAGGTTCGCGACGCATTCCAAAAAGAAACCAGCGACCCGGGCATCTTCCGCCAGATGGGTGAGATGGGCCTGCTCGGCCTAACCATAGAGGGTTATGGCTGCGCCGGTATGGATTACATTAGCTATGGTCTGGTGGCTCGAGAAATTGAACGGGTCGACTCCGGCTACCGCTCGATGATGAGCGTACAGTCTTCTCTGGTAATGTATCCCATCTATGCCTTCGGCACTGAAGCCCAGCGTGAAAAGTATCTGCCGAAGCTGGCCAGCGGTGAATTTATCGGCTGCTTTGGTTTAACCGAACCAGACTATGGCTCGGATCCCGGCGGCATGGTTACCCGTGCCCGCAGCACCGATGGTGGCTATTTATTGAATGGCGCCAAGACCTGGATTTCCAACAGCCCTTTTGCCGATGTCTTTGTGGTTTGGGCGAAAACCGATGACGACGTGATTCGTGGCTTTATTCTTGAAAAGGGCATGGCTGGATTGAGTGCCCCGAAAATTGAAGGCAAGCTGTCCTTGCGCGCCTCGACCACCGGCCAAATCCTGATGCAGGATCTGTTTGTTGCCGAAGAGCAATTGCTGCCCAATGTAGAGGGTTTAAAAGGGCCGTTTAGCTGTTTGAATAATGCCCGCTACGGCATTGCCTGGGGTTCGCTGGGCGCCGCCGAAGCTTGCTGGCATGCAGCCCGCAGCTACACCATGGAACGCAAACAATTCAATCGACCCCTGGCGGCAACGCAGTTAATTCAACTCAAACTGGCGGATATGCAAACCGAAATCAGCCTTGCCCTACAGGGTTGTTTCCGCGCCGGAGAGTTAATGAATGACAACAATATATCCCCGGAACTGATCTCATTAATTAAGCGCAACTCCTGCGGCAAGTCGTTGGATATAGCCCGCAAGGCCCGGGATATGCTCGGTGGCAATGGCATCTCTGATGAGTATCCAGTGATGCGTCATATGATGAATCTAGAAACGGTGAATACCTATGAGGGAACCCATGATATTCACGGCTTGATTTTGGGCCGCGGACAGACTGGGATAGCGGCATTCTGATTGGTTTCTTTAAACTGATCTTAAAAATAATAACAAAAAAGAGACAGTCATATGAAGGGAAAAAAAGCGCTGCGCGTCAGTCAAATTGTGGTGGGTTTACAGATCCTTTTTGTAGCCTCGTTTATTCTGGTCTCGCTGTTTTATAGTTTTTTTTATAACTCGTCTATTAGTGAGGCTGAGAGCAGCTACGATCTGGTGATCAACAATGGTCGCGTAATAGACCCAGAAACCCAGCTCGATGCACAGAAACATATCGGTATTCGCGACGGCAGTATTGTCGCCATCTCTGACCAGCCTCTAACCAGTGATGTGATGATCGATGCCACGGACCTTGTGGTTGCCCCCGGCTTTATCGATGTACATAGCCATAGCCCCACGGTTCTCGGTCAGCATTTTAATGTTCTAGATGGCATTACCACCCAGCTGGATCTCGAGGCTGGATCCTTTCCTGTGAGTTTCTATGGCGAACATCTTCGCGCTGGTGCAGCGATTAACTACGGTTCCTCTGTGGGCCATTTTGCGGTTCGCATTAAAGTGCTTGAAGGCATAGATCAGCCCTATATTTTTGCTGGCGAGAAAACCGTGGTTATGGGCAGCCCAGCCTGGATGCAAGAAGCCACCCCAGAACAGATTGAGCAGATGCGAGTGCTATTACATAAGGGCCTAGATGAAGGCGGTCTGGGTATTGGTGTGTTGCTGGACTATATGACCGAAGCGGTTTCCGATGCTGAACTGGCCATGCTATTTGAAGTGGCCGCCGCGCGCGAGGTACCGATCTATGTTCATGTTCGCCGGGGTTACACCGGCGATCCGGCAGGTCTAATTGAAGTGATTGAACTGGCCAAGAGCACCCAGGCGGCGCTATTTATCTGTCATATCACCCACAATGCCATGGGCCGTATTGGCGACTGGCTGGCCATGATCGACGACGCCAACAAGGCTGGCGCCAATATCACCACCGAGACATTGTCCTATGCCGCTGGCGGCACTAGCATTGGCGCCGATGTATTTCGCCGCCGGGACTGGCAGGCAATTTTTGATATTACCTATAAAGATGTGCAGTGGGTCGCCACTGGCGAATGGCTGACCAAAGAGAGCTGGGAACAATATTCCAAAGAGCAACCGGCAGGTGCGGTCAATCATCACTATGTTAAAGAACCCTGGGTGGAAACTGCACTGCAGTGGCCGCGGATGATGGTCTCCACCGACGCACTGCCGGCAGTGGATACTCGCATTCCCACCAATCCCAATTTGGCCGGTACCTTTTCTCGGCTGCTGGGACATTATGTGCGCGAGCAAAAGGTTATCAGTCTGACAGAGGCGCTGGCCAAAACCAGTCTCTACCAGGCCCAATGGATGGAACAGGCCGCACCGCTATTTAAGCGCAAGGGTCGTATTCAACTTGGCGCCGATGCCGATATTGTGATCTTTGATGCCAAGACAGTAGCCGCCAATGCTGACTATGGCGATCCCTATCAGCCCTCCACCGGTATTCAGCATGTCTTAGTTGCCGGACAGCAGGTAGTGAAAGACACTGTTCATCTCGAGCAGATGTATGCGGGTAAAAAACTGCTTAATAATTAAATAGCGTGATAATTAAATAGCGTGATAATTAAATAGCG
>CAJQKW010000064.1 GCA_905478975.1 uncultured Pseudomonadales bacterium
ACTTTAGCTTGTAACTTTAGCTTTGTTGCCGCGCCGAACACCAGTGCAGCAGGGTATCAATCATTCTATTGGCATAGCCCCATTCGTTATCGAACCAGATCAAGACTTTGGCCAATTTCTCTTGGCTGACTCGGGTCTGGTTGGCGTCGACTATGCCACTGCGGGGGTCGTGATTAAAGTCACAGGAGGCTAGCGGCTCTTCGGTATAACCGAGCACACCATTCAGCGCTCCGAGGGAGGCCTGCTCGAGGGCGGAATTAATGCTCTGGGTATCTACTTTGCTATCGAGTATCACCGACAGATCAATCGCTGAAACATTCACCGTGGGCACGCGCATAGCTTGAGCCTGAAAGCACCCGGTCAACTCCGGTAACAACCGGTCTATTCCCAGCGCCAGACCGGTGTCCACAGGAATAATCGACTGCATGGCGGCGCGGGTTTTGCGTAAATCGGTGTCGTGATAGGCGTCAATTACCGGCTGGTCATTCATCGCCGAGTGAATGGTGGTGATCACACCGGCCTCGACACCGAACTGATCATTGAGCACTTTAATCACTGGCACCACACAGTTGGTGGAGCAGGAGGCGCTGGAGATTATGGTTTCGTCGCCGCTGAGAATATGCTGATTGATGCCATAGACAATGGTGGCATCGACAGTGGATTCAGCTGGCTGGGAAAACAGCACGCGCTTGGCGCCACTGCTGATATGTTGCTCGGCGGTTTGACGATCGGAGAAGGTGCCGCTGCATTCCAGTACTACATCGATCTTGAGTTCTGCCCAGGGCAGTTGCTCAATGTTCGGCTGGTGAATAATAGCGATGCTGTCGCCATCAACGGTCATCCGGTTTTGGTCCACTGAAACGGTGCCAGGAAAACGTCCATGGGTAGAGTCATAGCGGGTCAGGTGGGCAATGGTTTTGCTGTCGGCGAGTTCATTGATCGCCACTACTTGCACGCTGTTGCGCGCCTCTGATTCATAGAGCGCGCGCAACACCGAGCGGCCGATACGGCCATAGCCATTAATGGCTATGCGTATCACTAGCCAATGGCCTCAACAATATTGGCCACCACATTTTCAACAGTGAAACCAAACTCTTTCATCAGTTCGCCGCCGGGGGCAGACTCACCAAAGCTAGTCATGCCGACAACGCGGCCATCGAGACCGACAAACTTGTACCAGTAGTCGGCGTGTAATGCTTCAACGGCAACACGAGCTCTCAGTGCTGCTGGCAAGACCGCTTCTCGGTAAGCGGCGTCTTGAGCAGAGAAGATCTCGGCACAGGGCATAGAGACAACACGCACCTGAGTGCCCTGCTCCGCTAGCTGCTCAGCGGCAACCATAGCCAACTCAACTTCTGAACCTGTGGCAATAACCACGGCCTGAGGCGCGTCGCAATCGCGAAGGATATAACCGCCGCGCTCAATATCAGCAACCTGCTGTGTGCTACGTGGCATAGGTGCCAGACCTTGGCGACTAAATACCAATGCACTGGGTCCGTCGCCACGGACGATGGCGCTTTTCCAGCAAACGGCAGATTCCACGGTGTCACAGGGACGCCAAGTGTGCAGGTTAGGTGTGGAACGAAGAGCGCTAAGCTGCTCGACCGGCTGGTGAGTAGGGCCATCTTCACCGAGACCAATGGAATCGTGAGTGTAAACAAAGATGCTTTGGATACCCATCAGAGCTGACATGCGAACCGCGTTGCGGGCATATTCCATAAACATCAGGAAGGTGGCGCCATAATTAACGAAACCGCCGTGAAGGGCGATACCGTTCATCATTGCGCTCATACCAAATTCACGCACACCGTAATAGATATAGTTGCCGTCAGCATTGTCGCCACTGATATCTTTCGAACCAGACCAGATAGTCAGGTTGGAACCGGCCAGATCCGCGGAACCGCCAAGCAGTTCTGGCAACATGGGGCCGTAGGTGTTGAGACAGTTCTGTGAAGCTTTGCGTGAGGCAACCTTCTCCATCTTGTCTTGGCACTGCTGAATATAGGCATCAGCCTGGGCATTAAAGTCTTCTGGCAGATCACCACGGGTGCGGCGTTCAAATTCGGCAGCTAGCTCTGGGAATTCAGCTCGGTATTCTTCAAGCTGATCGGCCCAAGCAGTCTGAGCGGCAGAGCCTTTGGCAACGCCGTTCCAACCAGCGTAGTGCTCGTCGGGAATTTCGAAAGGACCATGAGTCCAGCCGAGAGCTTCGCGAGTCAGTGCCACTTCGTCGACACCCAGTGCAGCACCGTGACAATCTTCTTTGCCCTGCTTGTTGGGTGAACCAAAACCAATAATGGTTTTGCAGCAAATCAATGTCGGCTTGCCAGTCTCGGCATGGGCTTGTTCAATTGCGGCTTTGATAGCGTCGCTATCGTGACCGTCGACATTGGCAATCACATGCCAGCCGTAGGCTTCGAAACGTGCTGGTGTGTCATCGCTAAACCAGCCTTCAACTTCACCGTCAATGGAGATGCCGTTGTCATCGTAAAACGCGGTTAACTTGCCGAGCTTTAAGGTGCCGGCCAGTGAACAAACTTCGTGGGAGATGCCTTCCATCAAACAGCCATCACCGAGGAAGGTGTAGGTTTGGTGATCGACAATATCGTGGCCAGGACGGTTGAACTGCGCGGCGAGAACTTTCTCTGCCAGAGCCATACCGGTGGCGTTACTGATACCTTGACCAAGAGGACCAGTGGTGGTTTCAACACCGGGGGCATAACCGTATTCAGGGTGGCCAGGAGTCTTGGAGTGTAGCTGACGGAAATTTTTGATTTCCTCAATTGGCAAGTCATAGCCTGTGAGGTGCAACAGGGAGTAGAGCAGCATCGAGCCGTGGCCATTGGAAAGCACAAAGCGGTCTCGGTTGACCCAAGTAGGATCAGCTGGATTATGGCTCAGGTAGTCATTCCAGAGAACTTCAGCAATATCTGCCATGCCCATTGGGGCACCTGGATGGCCACTATTAGCCTGTTGAACAGCATCCATACTGAGGGCACGAACAGCATTTGCAAGCTCTCTACGTGAGGCCATGAATCATCACTCCTGGGTAGTCAAATTTTAGGCGCGCATTGTCTCCTACCCGGGGGTACCAGTAAACCGATATTCGCTATACCTACTCTTTATTGCACTGACTTCTCTGTGACCGGAAAACAACATAGTTGCCGCTTTCACCTTATATAAAAATATTTTGATATATAAAAATCACTATGTTAAAGTCCCGCTCATGAACAACCTCAGCCATTTTGACAACCAACCTAGGTCTACCACCGATACAGGGGCCATTACCGCACTCTGTAAAGCGGCGGGAGATCCTCTGCGCATGCAGGTTTTAAAGGTGCTGCAACAAAATGCCTACGGTGTGTTGGAACTCTGTCAGGTGTTTGATATTCGCCAGTCGGCCATGAGCCATCACCTAAAAATTCTCGCCAATGCCGGACTGGTGGCTACTAGGCGCGAAGGCACAACGATTTTTTACCGCCGCAATGAGAGCCATCCGGATACCGATTTGCAGGCGCTGCAACATGTGCTGTTTCAAACCATTGACGATGCAGCCCTAGACCCCGCCCTGCGCGCGCGACTGGAATCGATTAATACCGAGCGCTCGGCGGCATCGGTGGCGTTCTTTAACCACAACGCGGCGCGCTTTGAAGAGAATCAAGATCTGATCGCCAGCTGGTCAGACTACGGCGAGAGTGTTGAAAGCTTTCTCGACAGCAGCATTGCCGCACGCCAATCGGCACTGGAAATCGGCCCCGGTTACGGCCAGTTTCTCGGCAAGTTATCATCCACTTTTAAGCAGGTTACGGCACTGGATAACTCCGCAGAGATGCTTGAGCAGTGCCGCACCAGAGCCACCAGCCAGGGCCTGCAAAATATTCAGTTCAAGCTGGGGGACACCAATCTGGCCCTCAGTGAAGGACTGCGCAGTGACTGCATCTCCCTGAATATGGTGCTGCACCACAACCCCACGCCGGGGGATATTATCGGCGCCTGCGCGCAGCTGCTAAACAGCGGCGGCGTGCTCTTGATCACCGACCTCTGCGCCCACGATCAGGAATGGGTGCAAGAGGCCTGCGGCGATCTCTGGCTCGGCCTGGAACCCCAGGAACTGACCCGCTGGGCACAGAGTGCCGGGCTGGTAGAGGGCAACAGTCTCTATCTGGCACAGCGCAATGGTTTTCGAATTCAACTGCGGCAGTTTGTTAAGTCCCTGCCCGACAACACTTAATCTCAAGACAGATTACAACGGAAAAGTTTATGTCTAATTACAATATTTTCACCTCAGAATCAGTCTCTGAAGGCCACCCGGATAAAATGGCCGATCAGATTTCTGATGCGGTTTTGGATGCCATTTTAAAGGACGATCCCCACTCCCGTGTCGCCGTAGAGACTATGGTCAAAACCGGCATGACGATTATTGCCGGGGAAGTGCGCACTGACACCTATGTGGATCTGGAGCAGATTGTTCGCGATGTGATTACCGGTATCGGCTACGACAGCTCTGAAGTGGGCTTTGATGGCAACTCTTGCGCCGTGCTCAATGCCATTGGCAAGCAGTCTGGCGATATAGCGCAGGGCGTCGATGAAGCCCAGGACAAAGATATAGGCGCTGGCGATCAGGGTCTGATGTTTGGTTATGCCAGCAATGAAACCGCCGTATTGATGCCAGCACCGATCTACTACGCCCATCGCCTGGTGGAGCGTCAAGCCCAACTGCGCAAGAATGGTGTGCTGCCCTGGTTACGCCCCGACGCCAAGAGTCAGGTGACTCTGAGATATGAGAATGGCAAGCCAGTGGCGATTGATGCAGTGGTGCTGTCAACGCAACACTCACCGAATATTGCTCTGCCTGATTTACAGGAAGCGGTGCGCGAAGAAATTATTAACCATGTGTTGCCAGAAGAGTGGCTGCATGCGGGCACCCAATATCATATTAACCCTACCGGCCAGTTTATTATTGGCGGCCCCATGGGCGACTGCGGCCTTACCGGACGCAAGATTATCGTCGACACCTACGGCGGCATGGCCCACCACGGTGGCGGTGCATTCTCTGGAAAGGATCCCACTAAGGTGGATCGTTCAGCGGCCTATGCCGGACGCTATGTGGCGAAAAATATTGTTGCCGCTGGCCTGGCTGATCGCTGTGAAATTCAGGTTTCTTACGCCATTGGTGTCTCTGAGCCTACCTCGATTAGCGTGAATACCTTTGGCACCGGCAAACTCTCCGATGAAGAGATTGTCCTTCTGATCCGTGAGAACTTTGATCTGCGCCCTCGCGGCCTGATCGAGATGCTCGATCTGCGCCGACCGATTTATCAACAGACAGCTTCTTACGGCCACTTCGGCCGTGAGTTAGAAAACTTTACCTGGGAAAAAACCGACAAAGTAGCCGACTTAAAAAAAGCGCTTTAGTTACATAAACCCAAATTAAAATATTGATCAACAGGACACAACCTATGTCAGACGCCAAATTTAGCGATTACAAAATCGCCGATATCTCCCTCGCCGATTGGGGCAAGAAGGAGATTTCAATTGCCGAATCAGAAATGCCCGCACTGATGGCCCTGCGCGAGAAATACCGCGCCGAGCAACCACTGGCTGGAGCGCGAATCCTCGGCTGCATCCATATGACCATTCAAACTGCCGTGTTGATTGAAACCCTCGAAGCTCTGGGCGGCGAAGTGCGCTGGACCTCCTGCAATATTTTCTCCACCCAGGATCACGCTGCCGCAGCCGTTGCTGCCAATGGCACGCCGGTATTTGCCTGGAAGGGTGAGACTGAAGAAGAGTATGAGTGGTGTCTGGAACAGCAAGTCTTAAAAGACGGCGTGCCCTGGAATGCCAATATGATTCTCGACGATGGCGGCGATCTGACTGGTCTGCTGCACCAGAAGTACCCAGAGGTTTTGGAAGCGGTTCACGGCGTGACTGAAGAGACTACCACCGGTGTTCACCGTCTCTATGAAATGCTTAAAACCGGCGAGTTAAAAATTCCGGCGATCAATGTGAACGACTCAGTGACCAAGTCCAAGTGTGACAACAAGTACGGCTGTCGTCACAGCCTCAACGATGCCATCAAGCGCGGCACAGATCATCTGCTGTCAGGCAAAAAAGCGGTTGTTGTGGGTTACGGCGATGTGGGTAAGGGTTCAGCCCAGTCTCTGCGCCAGGAAGGCATGATCGTTAAGGTCACCGAAGCAGATCCAATCTGTGCCATGCAGGCCTGCCTCGATGGTTTTGAGGTTGTTTCAACTTACAACGAAGGCGATGTGAGCAAAGGCGTTAACGCTGATCTGCTGGCCAATACCGATCTGCTGGTCACCAGCACCGGTAACTTCAATGTTTGTGGTTCAGATATTTTGTCAGCTCTTAAGAGCGGCTGTGTGGTCTGTAATATCGGTCACTTCGACAATGAAATTGATACCGCCTTTATGCGTAAAACCTGGGAGTGGGACGAGATCAAGCCTCAGGTACACAAGGTCTACCGCGACCGTGCTAACAATGATCACCTGCTGTTATTGGCCGAGGGTCGACTGGTTAATTTGGGCAATGCAACAGGTCACCCCAGCCGTATTATGGACGGCTCTTTTGCCAACCAGGTACTGGCGCAGATTGATCTGTACAAGAAACAGTTCGCCGTACAGGACGATGCCACTAAGGCTGAAATGTTGCGCGTAGAAGTACTCCCCAAGCATCTCGACGAAGAGGTTGCTGGCCATATGGTACGCGGTTTTGGTGGTGTGATCACCAAGCTGACTCAGGCCCAGGCCGACTATATTAATGTGCCTGTTGAAGGTCCATTTAAAGGCGATAGCTACAAGTACTAATCGGCGAATTCGAATTCGAATTGAATTGCCATAGAGGAATAATTTGATGGACAAAGTAACACCCGATCTCAGTTTTGAATTTTTCCCGCCGAAAACCGAGCTGGGGAAAATCAAGCTGGCGACGACCCGACAGGAGTTGGGCAAGTTTAATCCGGAGTTTTTCTCCGTGACCTATGGTGCTGGTGGCTCTACTCGCACCACCACCATGGACCAGGTCTCGGCGATTCAAGCCGACGGCTTTGCCGTGGCGCCGCATATTTCCTTTGGCGGCAATTCGGAAAATGAAGTCTTGGAACTCCTAAATAGCTACAAGGCCTCTGGGGTGAAAGATTTAGTCGCTCTTCGCGGCGACCTACCCTCGGGTATGGGCGGCTCGGCACAGCTAGTTCATGCCAATCAGTTGGTGGCCTTTATTCGTCAGCATACCGGCGACCACTTTAATATTAATGTGGCCGCCTACCCTGAGATTCATCCGGAAGCTGAGAGTTACAGCAAGGATGTTTACTGGCTCGGCGAGAAATTTAAAGCCGGGGCCAATCGCGCGCTCACGCAGTATTTTTACAGTGCTGATGCCTACTTTAAATTTGTCGATGAATGCGCCAAGGCGGGAATCGGCGAGCCGATTATTCCCGGCATTATGCCCCTGACCAATTACGCCAATTTGATGCGTTTCTCCGATAGCTGCGGCGCCGATATTCCCCGCTGGTTGCGCTGGCAATTAAAAGAGCGCAGCGACAATGTCGACGATCTGATTAGCTATGGCATCGATATGGTCAGTGAGCTGAGCCAGAAGCTCCTCGACGGCGGCGCACCTGGCCTGCATTTTTACACCATGAACCAGTGGCAAGTTACTGGTACGCTGTGTCGCAATCTCGGCTTTTCGGACAATAACTAATTAGTCACCATGCGCATTCCTCGAATATTCACTGATCAGCCCCTCAGCAGTGGCGCCAATCTGGCTCTGACTGGCAGCGCCGCGCGGCATCTGTCCTCGGCCCTGCGCATGTCTGTGGGTCAGGAAATCACTCTGTTTAATGGCCTTGGTGGAGAGTTTTCCGCAACCCTAACTGCCACAGCAAAGTCTCAGGTGGATGTGAGTCTTGGCGACTGTCGCGAAATTGATCGGGAGTCGCCCCTAAAACTGCATCTGGCGATTGCCGTATCCCGCGGTGAGCGCATGGATTGGATTGTGCAAAAAGCCACTGAGCTCGGTGTGACTGAAATCACCCCGCTATTTAGTGAGCGCACCGAAGTGAAGCTGAATGGGGAGCGTCTTGAGAAGAAGTTGCGCCACTGGCAGCAGGTTTCAATAAGCGCCTGTGAACAATGTCAGCGCAATAAGCTGCCGACGATTAATAATGCCCGGACCCTGGATCAATGGTTGAGTCAGGCTGATGGGGATTCAGACCATCTTAAACTGGTGCTCCATCACCGCAGTGATAAGACCCTGGCACAGCATCAAACACCGAAAAGCGTCTGCTTGCTGGTGGGACCTGAGGGGGGTCTTAGCGACACTGAAATCAGTCGCGCTATAGATAAGGGTTTTGCCCCTCTGACTCTGGGCCCGCGAGTGATGCGCACCGAAACCGCACCGCTGGCGTCTATTAGTATTATGCAGTCGCTCTGGGGAGATATGGGCTGAAACGGTTTAGCTGGGCGGCCCTGCTGGGTCTTAGTGCGCTGTTAGCCAGTGCTGCTCAAACCGCGATATTCGGTGATGGCAACTCAGAAAACGGCATTGAAGATCAGCGCCTACTGCCCTCTCAAGGCCAACGCAACGCGATCTCCGCCGTTGGCACGGTTATCTGCGATGGCGGATTGAGAGGCACTGCAACCCATATTAAAAGCCTATCCACAGATACTAACCAGTCTATTATTGTCACCGCGGCACATATTCTATTCGACGTAAAATCCGGGAAAAAGTACGCTTCTTGCCGCTATCTCCCACAAAATAAGCGCTTAAGCGCCATTGCCTTTAAAGCCATTTCCGACCACAGTTTCGACCCCCTGAATACAAATAAGATTACTCAATCAGAAAACGATATTGTCTTTGTGGCCCTGGCCCGATCGCTGCAACAGCCCGCTCTGCTATTGAGTGAATCACAGGTTATTGGTGAAGGGAGGCTCTCTTTGCTGGGCTATAACAGCAGCCAAAATCAGCTTACCGAATCAACCGACTGTCAGCAGTACGCTTCAATTCAATTTGCCAGTAAAAAACTGCTCTTGCATGACTGTGATGCGCGCAGCGGCGCCTCTGGAGGGCCGCTCTTATTGCGCGCTAAAAATAATCAGCCAGCAAAGCTTATTGCGGTACACGGCGGAACTCTGCTGGTCAATGGTATAGGTCAAACTGAAAGCAATAGCGCCAGCCCTGACGGCGCTGTGGCAGATCCTGAGCGCTGGATTAACCAGGCACGCAGAGTTGATCAGTCTGTTCTTCTGCGACTGCAGCAGTTTGTTGCATATCTTGCCAAGGATTCTCAAGGTCAAAGATAACATCACGAGCAAAGCCAGGAATATGCACGCCCTTGGCGCTAATGGTGACACCGGCCTCATCAATAAGCGGCTCACCAAAGCGATAGATCACATCTAGCTGGGCGGCGTCAGCGCGAGTGGCATACTCTGCCGCCGCTGCCCGGGTAATCTCCCGTTGCGCCAGGTAGGCATTAAAGCCATCGGCGTAGCGCACCGCCAACATCTCCTCGACCTTCTCCGGTGACAGCAGCACTGCCGTGGCATTGTTGCCACCAAAGCCCTTGGAATTAATAAATGCTACGTCCATCTTATTGGCGCTGACATCCACATCTTGCAGGGCAAAGCGCAGGCGCTCCTGAGACACATCTGGCGCCACTTCGGTAATCGTTTTAATGCCGGGAATCATTTGATACTTAAAGGTTCCCAGAGCCGAGACTAGCTGGTCGCCACTGGCGGTCGACAGGGAGTGGCCAACATAGGATTTGGTTGCAGTTACCGGCCAGTCGTAGATATCAAAGGCGCAGGCCACCTGCTCAATCAGATAAGATTCGGTGGTGCGGTTGGCCGGCGTGCTGGAGCCGTGGGCATGGACAAAACTATGCTTTTTAACGCTCTCTTCACCGACCACGGTGATGGCTGCCGCCACCGCTTTAGAAAAGGAAATATAGTTGCCAACCCCCGGGGCTGAAATGGATTTCTTAACGCCGTCGGCATTGATAAACACCTCGGGGACAGCACCGTGAATATCGGCACCCAACTCGATGGCCAGAGCATCATCCATCAGCACAATATACTGAGTGGCTTCAGATAGGGTAAAGCCGCAGTTATGGCCAAAGGGACGACTGGCTCGACGCCAGTCCGGGGTCTCGCTGCCATCCAGTTTGCACAGATTTTCATCACTGCCCAGGGCGCTCATATTGGCAAAGCCCTCAGAGACCTCAGGGGTAACCGCTGCTTCGGCGTTGCCCAGAATAGCTACCCGACGGCGGCCACTGCGAATATCCCGAACTGCCGCTTGAAGCACATAGAGAAAACTGGCGCAGGCGCCAGTAATGGCTTCGGTGTGGCCGACACTGCCCAGTATATAGGCATTGATAAAGTCCGCTGGCATGGAGTTTAGACCCAGCGGAACCTGCTTGGCCGTAGTGCGGCCGCCACGCAGGCGCGCCTGCAATAGACCACCAAAACCCTCTTCGGTCATCTGGCTTAATACGCTGGAAGAGTAAACGCCCACTTCATCTGGAGAGACTGAAGCCGCTACCTTATCCCATGGAATACCTATAGAGTGTACGGCGTCGCTGGCACCTATTAGCGCCATCTGCAAGCTGCGTGGATGAAAGCGACTATTGTAGTGATCAGCTGGATTGAAGCCACTGGGCAACTGGCCCGCAGCTTTGGCGATCAGCTCATAGGGAGATTCAACCAGATATTGGCTGGAACCGCTGGCGGTCACTTCAACATTGCCATCCTCAAGATCCTGAACCTGCCAGCCCTCTGGCAGCACTTTCGGTAGATCGCGTTTTAGCATGCGGAACTGAACAGTCTCGTCGGGTTCATCAGTAAGAGAGATCTTTTTGTGGCCGGGAATATTGGCCGGGTCAAATGCCTCTATCTTGCGGATCAAGGTGCCGTCGAGCACCTGCTGACGAAATTGTTGGTCCACTTCTGCGGCGCTGAGCTCGGTACCTTGCTGATCGCGATAGGCTTTCTGCTCCTCAACGTCTTGCCCCTTCTCAACATCTTTACCCTCTTTAATCACCTGACCCATTAAACAGGCGAGGCTGACAACGGTCTCAAGCTGCTCATCAGCGGGCAGTGATTCGAGAATCATGCGTCGAAAAGCCTGGTGAGAGGAGCTGCGTCCAGCAGCACTGTAGCCGCCGAATCCGACAATAACCGGAAGTGAGTTAGGCATAAGAACATCCTTGAAGTGAAGCCATTGAGAAAGCGCAATTGTGGCAGGGCTGACAGAGAATATTTTTAGTAATTGGCCAAAAAATACGAGGAATAGGCCATATATGCTATATTGCTGCCACTATGACCTTTAATCTAACGCTTTTACTCTGTGACAATATGCTTGTCTCCAGCACCACACTGGCGGCGGAGATCTTTCAGTTTGCCCAAGCTATGGCGCGGGCCAGCAGAGGCCCACACACCAAACTGACTATCCGCTGGGTGAGCACTGATGGCCAGCCGGTGCAAACCTCTGCCGGTTTCCAACTCAATCCCACTCACTCTATCGACGACAGCTTTACCAGTGACCTGATCCATATCCCGGCCCTATGGCGCAACCCGCGCCCGGCGGTGCTAAAGAGTCGCGCCTATATCCCATGGCTGCAGGAACAGCATCAGCGCAATAGCAGCTTTACGGCGGTGGGCACGGGGGTCTGTTTTTTGGCTGAGGCGGGACTGCTGGATGATAAGTCGGCGACCACCCACTGGCACTACTTTGATCAGCTACAGCGCAGCTATCCGAAAGTAAAATTGGCGCGCCAGCACTTTACTACGCAGTCGGGGAATATTTTTTGCGCGGCCAGCATTAACGCCATGGCGGAGTTGATTATGCACCAGGTGGAGCGAATCTTTGGGCGGGTAATTGCGCGGCAGGCACAGCGCAATTTTTTCCATGAGATTCGCAATTTAACCGAACCCCTAAGTCTCAGCGATCAGCACACAACCCACAGCGACGAGACCATTGTGCAGGCGCAGATGTGGCTTCAGGATAATCTTAGCAAGCAGTTGGCGGTGCCCGAATTAGCCGCACAATTTGGTATGAGCACCAGAACCTTTAATCGGCGCTTTGTCGCGGCAACGGGCAAGACGCCGGGGGATTATCTGATGGATGTGCGCATGACATTCGCCTGTGACCTTTTAAAGAACACAGATTTAACCATTTTGGAGATTGCGGGGTACAGCGGCTACAACGATGCCAGTTGGTTTTCATCGCGCTTTAAGCACTGGTCTGGCAATAGCCCGAAGGAATATCGCCACACCGTGCGGGCAAAACTGTTCTCCCCTGAGGTGAGCTAAGCGCCACCCCAGCGGAGTGCCGCGTTTAGATTACACGGACGTGGATAACACCTTCGACCGCTGCAATCTGATCCTTAAGACTGTCATTGAGGTCACCTTCGATATCGATAATATTGTAGGCAATCTCATCGCGGCTCTTATTCACCATATCGACAATATTGATCTCACCGTCGGCCAATACCGACAGCACGCTACCCAGAACCTTGGGTACGTTCTTATTGGTGAAGGTAATGCGTGTTCCACCATTGCGTGACATTTTGATTTTCGGATAGTTAACCGAGTTGAGGATATTGCCATTCTCAAGGAAATCCATCAGCTGGTTGGCCGCCATCACTGCACAGTTCTCTTCGGCTTCTTCTGTGCTGGCACCAATATGCGGCATCAACAAGACATCGTCGCGACCGAGTAATTCAGGGGCAGGGAAGTCAGTGATATAACCGGCGATCACACCAGCATCCAAGGCGGCAACCATATCGGCGCTGCTGACAATCTCTTCACGAGCAAAGTTAAGAATCTTGGCGGTGCTTTTCATGCCCGAAAGAGTCTTGCTGTTAATCAGATGCTTGGTCGCCGCGATAGCGGGAACGTGCAGGGTAATAAAGTCTGAACAGGCCAGCAGCGCTTCGAGATTTTCCATGCGCTCAACACTGCTCGACAGCTGCCAGGCAGCTTCAACCGAAATCGCTGGATCGTAGCCCACTACATTCATACCCAGCTCTAGGGCCAGGTTGCCAATCATTGAGCCAATGGCACCAAGGCCGACTACACCCAATGTTTTGCCCTGAATTTCGCCACCGGCAAAATTCTTTTTCTCTTTTTCCAGCAACTTGCCCATCTCACCTGAATCGGTGATCTCGGTGAGGCCCTGAACATAGTTCATGCCGCCGTAGATATCCCGCGAGCCCATTAGCAGTGCCGCGACAATCAATTCTTTTACCGCGTTGGCATTGGCGCCTGGGGTATTGAATACAACGATGCCCTTGTCAGTGTAATCAGCCACAGGAATATTATTCGTACCTGCACCGGCGCGGGCAATAGCCACCACGGATTCGGGCATGACTTCAGTGTGCAACTTCTGGCTGCGTAACAAAATACCATCTGCGTCAGTACTTTCACTGGACACCTGGTAGCTGTCGGTAGGAAAGCGGCTCAGGCCTTTGGATGAAATGGCATTGTAGGTACGAATCTTATACATAATTTTTGTGGTCTCGGTTTTTAGTCTTTTAGTCGGTGGCACTGTTTACATCTTTAGTCTTTATGCGGCTTTCTTCTACACACTTTTCTTCTACGCGCTTTTTCTCTACGGGCTTATTCTCTAGCAGTCTGTTCTTTACGCACTGACTTCGCTAAAGGCCCAATCGAGCCATGGCAGCAACGCTTCTAGATCGGCGGCTTCAACTGTAGCGCCACACCAGATACGCAGGCCAGCCGGTGCATCGCGGTACGCACCTATATCATAAGCAACAGTCTCAGAAGCTAACAATTTAACAATCTGTTTAACCTGATCTGGCTCGAGATCAAGGGTTAAGCAAACACTGGTATTGGAAATTTGATCCGCTTCCTGAGCCAAAAAGTGGGCCCAAGGACGACTCTCAACAAAGCCTTTGATCACATCGAGGTTGGCATTGGATTTGGCAATCGCCGCTGGCAGCCCACCGATCGAGCGCACCCAGTCGAGGGCATCTAAATAGTCGGCAACGCAGAGCATCGACGGAGTATTAATGGTTTCGCCGCGGAAAATACCTTCAATCAGTTTTCCACCTTTAGTGAGGCGGAAAATCTTTGGCAGAGGCCAGGCCGGGGTATAGCTCTCGAGACGTTCAACTGCTCGCGGGCTAAGGATTAACATACCGTGACCCCCTTCGCCGCCGAGCACTTTCTGCCAGCTGTAGGTGACTACATCGAGTTTTTCCCATGGCATTTCCATGGCAAAGACTGCCGAGGTGGCATCACAGATCGTCAGACCAGTGCGGTCGTCGCTAATCCAATCGGCATTCGGCAGTTTGACGCCAGCAGTGGTGCCATTCCAGGTAAACACGGTGTCGTGGTCTGGGTTGGCTTGGGTCATATCCGGAAGCTGACCATAGCCTGCGGTGTAGCTGTGCAGATTGTCTAATTTGAGCTGCTTTGTGGCATCGGTGAGCCAGCCACTGCCAAAGGATTCCCAGGAAAATATATCCACTGGGCGGGCACCGAGCACAGACCACATAATCATCTCAAAGGCGCCGGTATCTGAAGCGGGAACTACACCCACTCGGTAGCCTTCAGGTAAACCAAGAATCTCTGCGGTATCGGTGCAGGCACGACCCAGTGCAAGCTTGCCGACACTGGAGCGGTGCGAGCGGCCCAGAGTGTCGATATCAAGATTATTGAGATCGTAACCTGGACGCTTGGAGCAGGGGCCAGATGAGAAATTTGGATTAGCGGGCTTATTAATTGGCTTCATGGAGTACGGTAGCTTCCTTTAATTAATAACATTTCTAGGATTGGCAAAACGACAAAGAGCGTCAATGCAGTTATTAGATAAGGAGTCTAATCGCAGCATTACGCTCTATACAGTGCTTTTGCTCATGTTGATTATTGATCTAGCCTATTTAAGGCCAGAGTAAAACCTGTTGCTGAGCTGCGGGCGCGCTTATTGCGCGGCGGCACGCTCTTTGGCAATCAAATAGTTAGCAACAGCGATCATGCCTTCAAAGCCACCAGACATTCTGGAACTGACTCGGTACTTGCCGTTAACTACCATCTCTGGCGTTCCCTGAGTGCGGTAGCCGCGCATCCGCGCCTTGGCCTGATTGACCATGCTGCTCATGCCAAAGGAGTTGTAGACCTGAGAGAACTTCTCAGCACTAACACCGGCGGCAACAAAATACTTTACCAAATCCTGCTCAGTCTGAATCGGATCACGCTTCACATGAATCGCTTCAAAAATCGGCATATGCACCTGATCCAGAACCTTCAGCATACTGGCGCTGTAGTAGGCGCGGGCGTAGAGTTCCATGGCTGGCTGCCAAACTGCTGGGGTGCGCTGCATATCAACATCGTCGGCCAGCGTTGCAACCCAGGGTTCGAGTACCGCTTCAAAGTTAAAGCAGTGACCGCAGGTATAGGCGAAGACTTCATTTACTTCGATCTTCGCCGGATCCGCTGTTCTCACAGCCTGCGGCAGCACTTCGTAGTCAACACCGGCTTTATACTTGCTGTCTTCAGCGACACAGCCCAGTGACACGGGCAGTAGAAGCACTAAAAAAACATAACTAACAATACGTCGCAACATAAGAAACTCCTGTAAAACTGTTTAGTTGTCTGCCAAAGCTAAAAAGGGCGGAACGGCTCAGCTCGGCCCTACTTAAAAATCAGTTGAGACCAGAGATATAGTTGGCCACTGCTTTGATTTCTTTATTGCTCAGACGCTCAGCAACACCCTGCATAATCTTGGCATTGCCACCGTTGTTGCGTTCGCCACTCTGGTACTTCAGTAACTGGCTTTCAATATAGTCGGCGTGCTGACCACCCAGCCCAGGATAACCAGCAGGTCCATTGCCCGTGCCAGCGGGTGAGTGACAACCAGTACAAGACGGAACACCGGTCTTTAGGTTGCCGCCACGGTAGATATCTTCGCCAAGCTCCAGGGCTTCCACAGGATCGGTGTAACCGATCAGGCTGATTTCCTGAGCACCGGCGATGGAACGTTGCTGGCTGTCATAAAAAGCGGCCATATCCTGGAGGTCTTGATCAGAGTTGGCGTTGAGTAAACCGGTCATCTCGACAATCACGCGCTCACCAGACTGGATATTCAGTAATTGGCGGTATAAGTATTTTTCGCCCAAGCCAGCTAGCTTAGGGAATGCAGAAACCATGCTGTTGCCATCACTTGCGTGACAACCGGCGCACATTGCTACCTTGTTTTTTCCTGCTGCAGCATCGCCAGATGCCAACACCTGAGTAGCTGCAAATGTAGCTACCAGACAAATAATCGTTAAAAAGCTTTTTTTCATGGTTAATCAACTCGTGCAATCGGCTAGAATAGGTTTCGTTCGTGCAACTACTTTTATCTGTACCCTAGCCATGTCGGCTAAAGCCGGCGCATTATATACCAATAAGCGCCAACTCTTACAGCCAGATAGTGACCCTTTATCCATGGATTCAAATCATATCGATTATCAGCGCATTACATTTTTAACCAGCGCCCCCTCAATCAGACAATGCCCTGAAGACAGCGGCTGTGAAGTGGCCTTTGCCGGGCGTTCAAATGCCGGAAAATCCAGTGCGATTAACACGCTGACACGCATCCGTGGACTGGCCAGAACCAGTAAAACCCCAGGTCGAACCCAGCTGATTAATTTCTTTGCCCTGAAAGATAACAAGCGCCTGGTGGATCTTCCCGGATATGGCTACGCGAAAGTGCCCATCGAGATGAAACGTGAGTGGGATAGAGACCTGGCCGAATACCTCCAGGTGCGCCAAAGTCTTGCTGGCCTGGTGTTATTGATGGATATTCGCCACCCATTGCAAGAGTTTGATCTGCAAATGCTCAACTGGGCGGCCCAAGCTGGCTTGCCGGTGCATATTTTGCTGACCAAGTCAGATAAGTTAAAGCGCGGCCCCGGGCAGAGTGCCCTGCTGATGGTTGAACGCCATCTGCGCAATATGGATCCCGGTTGCACCCTGCTGAGCGTTCAGACCTTTTCATCGCTGAAAAAGCTGGGACTGCCAGAACTGGAATCAGTATTGGCTCATTGGCTGAATGCAGACTTTATTGATCCCGACACAGTTTAAGTAAATCAGCGGCCTCTTCAGGCCTACTCTCGTAACCCCTTACATGCCCCCTCTCTTAAAAAAAAGCAAAAAAAAACCCGGTTCAAAGTTGAACCGGGGTCTGCGTTGCTTTGCTTGGGAGTTTCAGCGCTGCAGTTGCTTAGGTTGGGGGAGAGTAAGCAATCATGTCTTGCCCTAAATAAGACAAGCTGAAACGGAATAGTTCACAAATAATTCAAATAAAGTGAAAATATTTTTAAACTTGCGGGCAAGCGTGGTTTTCACTTGCCCTTTTGAGTGCCTAGTCCGTTAAAAATGACTAGTGCGCCTCATCCCAGTTGTCGCCCACACCAATATCCACCACCAGCGGCACCAGTAATTCAGTGGCGCTTTCCATCAGATCCTTAAGCCCCTGCTTTACCTCATCCATCTCCGACTCTGGAACTTCCAGCACCAATTCATCGTGGACCTGCATAATAATCTTGCTGGTTAAGTCACTGCTTTCCAGCCAGTTATGCACATTGATCATCGCCAGCTTAATAATATCCGCGGCGGTGCCCTGCATGGGCGCATTGATCGCCGTGCGCTCGGCAGCCTGACGACGCATGCCATTACTCGCATTGATTTCCGGCAGATAGAGTCGGCGACCGAAAACGGTCTCGACAAAGCCGTTTTCAGCAGCGGTGTGACGAATATTGTTCATATAGTTTTGCACCCCAGGATAGCGGGTGAAGTAGAGCTCAATATATTCCGCCGCCTGCTTGCGATTGATACCCAGCTGACGGGCCAGGCCAAAGGCGGACATGCCGTAAATAAGGCCGAAGTTAATCGCCTTGGCGCTGCGGCGCTGGTCGATGGTCACTTCGTCGGCTTCAACGCCAAAGACTTCTGCGGCGGTGGCCCGGTGAATATCCTGACCGGCACCAAAGGCGGCTAACAGACTGGGGTCTTCGGACAGGTGCGCCATAATGCGCAGCTCGATCTGAGAGTAATCCGCAGCCACTAGTTTGCAGTCGGGGGCAGCAATAAAGGCCTGACGTACCCGGCGGCCCTCGGCGCTGCGGATGGGTATATTCTGTAGATTGGGATCCGACGAGGAAAGTCGTCCGGTGGCGGTTCCCGACTGGTGGTAGGAGGTGTGAATACGCCCAGTGACCGAATTGATCATGGTGGGCAGCTTATCGGTGTAGGTGGATTTTAATTTCGCTAGACCGCGGTGCTCTAACAGTACTTTCGGCAGCGGATACTCCAGTGCCAGTTCTTGCAGCACTTCTTCTTTGGTTGAGGGCGCACCCTTGGCCGTTTTCTTCAGTACTGGGATCTGCAGTTTTTCAAAGAGGATTTCACCCAGCTGTTTTGGCGAGGCGAGATTAAATTGCTGCCCGGCCAATTCCCAAGCTTCGGTTTCCAGCTCACCCAGTCGCGCCGAGAGCTCCTGACTCTGCTGAAATAATAGGGTGTCATCCACCAGTGCCCCGGTACGCTCAATTTGCGATAAAACCGGCACCAGTGGCAGTTCAATGTCTTCAAAAATCTTTTTCAGGGTTGGCTCAGCGGCTACTCGTGGCCACAGGGTCTGGTGCAGGCGCAGGGTAATATCTGCATCTTCGGCAGCATAGGTGCCGGCCTGTTCGAGGGCGACCTGATTAAAGGTCAGCTGTGTGGCGCCTTTGCCAGCCACATCGGCAAATTTAATGGTCTCTTCACCCAGATAGTTGAGGGCCAGACTGTCCATATCATGGCGACTGGCTACCGAGTCGAGAACATAGGATTCAAGCATGGTGTCGAAGGCGATACCGCGCAATGTGATGCCATGTTGGGCCAGCACACTCATATCGTATTTGAGATTTTGACCCACTTTTGTCAGTGCAGGGTCTTCCAGGTAAGGCTTCAGGCTCTCAAGTACAAACTCCGGCTTAAGCTGTTCCGGGGCACCCATATAGTCATGGGCAAAGGGGATGTAACAGGCCTCTCCCGGAGCGGTGGATAGCGAGATACCCACCAGCTGAGCGCGCATATAATCGAGACTGGTGGTCTCGGTATCCACGGCGACCAACTCAGCAGAGTTAATTTTATCGATCCAGATGGCCAGATCTTGCTCGGTTAACACCACCTGATAGTTCTTGACGATCACTGGCGTATCAACAGGGGCTGCAACCAGATCATCCAACTCGTCGGTGATCGGGCCTTTGGCTGCCGCAGCTGGCTTGGCATGAGAATTACTCTGAGGGCTAGTCTGAGCCTCATCAATCCAGGTCTTAAACTCCATATCTTTAAATAGGCTGAGCAAGGCGGCTTTATCCGGCTCGCCATTCTTTAGCTCAGACAGATGCAGGGGCATGTCGACATCGGTTTTAATCGTTGCAAGCTCATAGGAGAGATAGGCTAGCTCTCTGTTGTCAACCAGCTTCGGGGACATGGTTTTGGCTCCACGAAAGGCCAGACCGGCCACATCATCGAGATTGGCGTAGATATCATCTAGGCTACCTAGACCCTGGAGCAAACCCAGCGCAGTCTTCTCGCCCACTCCTGGCACACCGGGAATATTGTCTGACTTGTCACCGATCAGCGCTAGGTAATCAATTATTAGCTCCGGCGGAATACCGAATTTTTCGATCACCCCTTCCCTGTCCATAACACTGTTGTTCATGGTGTTGATCAAGGTAATGTGCTCGTTGACTAACTGGGCTATATCTTTGTCACCGGTGGAAATCACCACCGCCTGTTTCGCCGCAGTGGCCTGCACCGCCAGAGTGCCGATAACATCGTCGGCCTCTACCCCGTCAATAATTAACATGGGCATGCCCATAGCTTCAACAATCTGATGGATCGGAGCTATCTGCTCACGGAGATCGTCCGGCATTGGCGGCCGGTTAGCTTTGTACTCAGGATAAATATCGTCGCGGAAGGTTTTCCCCTTGGCGTCGAAAACCACCACATGGGTGCTATCCGGATAGTCTTTCTGCAGCCGCCGCATCATATTGATCACGCCTTTAACGGCGCCGGTGGGCTTGCCCTTGCTGTTGGTCAGCGGCGGCAGTGCGTGGTAGGCGCGATAGAGGTAGGAGGAGCCATCGACGAGAATCAGCGGGGTAGTAGTGTCCATATTTTCCACGAGTGTTGTTAATGAGAGGGTTTTTGTCGATCTAAGAGCGTTAATCTAAAGACGGAGGATACAGGATTTTCCTCTGCCTGTTGCTAATTCATGGACTCGGCAAGCGGCTTGGTGAGCCGCCAAAGCAGCTCTTAAACTGTGCGGTTAAAGTCTGCATAAAGCTAGCATAGGCATCCCCGACCAGAGCTTGATCTAGACCCTGAATATCGATGAGAGCCACCGGCAGAGACAATTCATCGGCGATGACTTGCGCATCGCGATCTGCATATTGGGGCTCGATAAAAATACAGCTAGCGGCTGAGGCTATGGCCTCTTGGCGCAGGCGATACTGACTTCTGACACCCTGACTGGCGCCATTGGCATCGCGAATAGAAAACCCAGATTGCAGATTGAATAGGCTGGTGAAGTGACCTAGAGCATCGTGGTGAGCAAGAAACTGTTTGTCGCTCAGGGGCGCAAGCTCAGCCGCTAGCTTGGCAATTTGCTCGGCGCTGATAATCGCTTTGACCGGCAGCTTTAGCCGCTGCTGGATCTCGGCAGCAATTAGATTGGCGTTTTCGGGGTTCAGCCAAACATGGGGATCTACGCTGAACTCGCCGTGATCATGGACCTCACCACGTTGGTAACCGACCTCTTGCTGACGTCCAGTATCTTCCGGCGCAATCATTGGCAACTGCATCACCGTAATGCGCCGCTCCTCAGGCAATAAGGCCATAGGCTTGGCAACGCGAAACTCAAACATCTCGCCGATCCAGATTATCAAATCTGCCCGATCAATTTTCTTCAGCGCTGAAACCGGCAGCGACACCCCATGGGCGGACTGCGCTGCCGACTGCAGAAATTCAACGCGAGCCTGATCGCCAACCGCGGATTGGGCGATGATTGCCAGGGGTTTAATCGTGGTTATAATCAGAGGCTTGGTGATTTCCGGCGCAGCAAACGCTATATGAGCCGTTAATGCGCTTAAGAAGCTAACAATCCTTAAGAAATTGTTATAATGTAACATTTTAGTTAAAGGTATATTTTTCATCATTCGCAGTAATGCCCCAAAGCATTAGAAATTATATCAGCTATTGTTATGTTATAACATTGTATTTAAAATGATAAATATCGCTTAATCAGGCACAGAGCCAATGCTGACCAATTCTCGATTAGTTCACCAGCCCCATGACCACGGCCGCTGCATCAATGCCGCCCTGAGTCGTGCCGAGGAACTCTGCGCCGCCAGTAAGGCGCGGCTGACACCGACCAGAAAATCGGTGCTGCAACTACTCTGGCAGAGCCATCAGCCCCTCGGCGCTTATCAACTTCAGGATCAACTAGCGGTACTGTCGGGAAAATCCATAGCCCCGCCAACGATTTACCGGGCCATTGAGTTTCTTCTCGACCTCGGACTTATCCATCGCATAGCCTCACTCAATGCCTATATCGGCTGCCCTTTTCCCGGCAGTGACCACAGCAATCTATTTATGATCTGTAATGAGTGCGGCAGTGCCGCCGAAGTAGCCCACAACGGTCTTAATGAACTGCTACAAAAAGCCAGCGATAAGGCCAAGTTTACCCTACAGTCGCAGGCCTTGGAACTTTTTGGCCTATGCCCTAACTGCAGTCTATCCGCAGATCAAACCGAGCCCACAAGCCCAGAGAACCGACAATGAAAAAACCGCTTATCCGACTCGAGCAGATCAGCAAGTCATTTGGCTCGCGCCCAGTGCTGGAGAATATCTCTATGCAGCTGATGCGCGGGGAGATTACCACATTGATTGGCCCCAACGGTGCCGGAAAATCCACTCTGGTGAGAATAATTCTCGGCCTGCTGAAGCCTGACAGCGGCTCGGTGCAGCCATCGGCGGACCTGAAAATCGGCTACATGCCCCAAAAGATCAATATAGACCCTACATTGCCGATCTCCACCTGCCGTTTTTTGCAGCTGGCCAATACCTCTCACAGCGCCTGCCATGCGGCACTGGAAAAAGTGGGCATAGGCCACTTGGCGAAAGCGCCGGTGCAGACTCTCTCTGGCGGTGAGATGCAGCGCGCGCTGTTGGCCCGGGCAATTGTCCGCAAGCCCAACTTTTTGGTGCTCGATGAGCCGGTTCAAGGGGTAGATGTCACTGGGCAAAATGCTCTCTACACCATGATTGCTGAATTGAGTAAGTCGCTGGACTGCGGTGTTTTGATGGTCTCCCATGATTTGCATCTGGTGATGTCGGCCACCGACCATGTGATCTGCCTAAACCAGCATATCTGCTGCCAGGGCAGTCCCGAGCAGGTCACTCAGGATCAGGCCTATATAGATATCTTTGGTCAGACTACGGCGATCTATGCCCATCACCATGATCACCAGCACAGCATTCACGGTGAGGTGCTCGACAAACAGGGCAAGCATCAACATGGGGAGGGCTGCAGCCATGACTGATTTTCTACTCTATGCCTTGCTCGCCGGATTGGGTGTGGCGCTAGTCGCCGGTCCATTGGGCTGCTTTGTGGTGTGGCGACGCATGGCCTATTTTGGCGATACTCTGGCCCACTCGGCTTTGCTGGGCGTGTCCATCGGCGTGCTGCTGGGCATTAATATCAGCATTACTGTGGCGGCAGTCCCCATGTTGATCGCCCTGGGGCTGGTGTATTTGGAACAGCGCGGGATTTTGTCACTGGATACACTGCTTGGCATTCTCTCCCACTCCGCGCTGGCAACCGGTCTGGTGCTAATTTCACTGCTGCCGGATGTGCGGGTTGATCTGATGTCCCTGCTGTTTGGCGATCTGCTCTCGGTGACCAAGAATGATCTCTGGGTGATCTATGGCGTGGCGGGAACCGTTATTGTGTTGCTGCTGTGGCTGTGGAAACCGCTGATCAATATCACCGTCCATGAGGAGCTGGCCAGTGTTGAGGGGGTTAAAACCTCTGCGGTGCGCACTGCACTGATGCTGATTACCGCTCTGGTGATTGCCATTGCCATGAAGATTGTCGGGGTACTATTGATTACCGCCCTACTGATTATTCCCGCGGCGACGGCCCGACGAGTGAGCAGTACTCCGGAGCAAATGGCTGTGATGGCAAGCTTGATTGCCATGCTGACGGTGATGATGGGGCTGGCGATGTCTTGGTATAGCGATACGCCAGCAGGCCCTTCTGTGGTGGTCTGCGGCGCATTGCTATTTACCCTTTCACTGCTGGTTAAGCAGCGAAATTAACGGGCAAAAGTGTCTTTAATCGAACGCCAGGTCTGGCGCATCGCCACTTCACCATGGGGCGCTTTAAAGAACCCATGGTAGTGACCCTTGGGGTTGATCAACACCACCTGGGTACTGTGATCGACGGTGTAGTTGCCGTCACCTAGATCCACCTTGGTGTAGGCAATAGTAAGCTGAGTACTGAGACCCAAGATAGCGTAGGGGTTGCCTGTGACGCCAATGAAGTCTTCGTTGAAGTAGGGCACGTAGAGAGCCATTTTCTCTACTGTGTCGCGCTCGGGATCCAGAGACACCATAACGATTTGCAGGTTTTCTTTTTCGCTGTCACCGAGATCTTCATACATGGCATTGAGCGTTGCCAGAGTGGTGGGGCAGATATCCGGGCAGTTGGTAAAGCCAAAAAACACTATGCTCCATTTACCTGTAAAGTTTTCCAAGGTGAATGGCTGGCCCCGGTGATCAATCAGATCAAAGTCACTGAATATCCGCGGGGTGCTCAGCTCAATGGCACCATTAACTCTAAGATCTTCGGCGGACATAGGCACTGGTTGACGCATCTTCCAGGCAAAGCCAAAGATCACTAATACGATAAAGCAAAGGATGACCAAGACCGTCAGTTTGATGCCTGTTTGTTGCTTCATGCTTTACTCCAAAAACGCCCGTGGCGGCGCTTAAAAAATTAAATAATCGGTGTTGTCTCTATAAGGTAGTGATCGAGCAACATAATCACAAACAGCACCATCAAATAGGTAATCGAATATTTGAAGGTCTTCATGCCCGAGTCATCGACATCGCCATATAACATGACCAGCGCCCAGTACAAGAAGCCGGCACCCAAAACCAGTGCACTGGTGAGATACAGCCAGCCAAACATGCCGGTCAAAAACGGCAGCACGGTAATTACAATCAACAGCAGGGTGTAGAGCACGATATTAATCTTGGTGTATTGCTCGCCGTGAGTTACCGGCAGCATGGGAATCCTAGCTTTGGCGTAATCGTCTTTGCGGTGAATTGCCAGGGCCCAGAAATGCGGTGGCGTCCAGGCGTAGATAATCAGCACTAGGAGTAGGGCGTTGTAGTGCACTTCGCCGGTCACTGCAGTCCAACCCAACAGCGGTGGCGCTGCGCCAGCCAAACCACCAATGACAATATTCTGCGGCGTCGCGCGCTTGAGATACATGGTGTAAACAAAGGCATAGCCAATCGATGACGCCAGCGTCAGCCAAGCTGTAATCTGGTTGATAAACACCAACAAGATGGCCATGCCAGCCAAGCCAGTGAGGGCGGCAAATAGAATCGCTTCACTGGGGCTGATACGACCACGGGCAATAGGGCGGTTGTGGGTGCGGGCCATGGTGTCATCAATCTTGCGGTCGACTATATGATTTACTGCGGCGGCTGAACCGGCGCAGAGAGCAATACCCAGATTACCCAGAATCAACACATCCAGAGAAACGAACCCGTCAGTGGCCAAGAGCATACCAATCAGGGAGGTTAGAATCATTAGTGCAACCACGTTGGGCTTGCACAACTCTAGGTAGTCGCGCCAGCT
>CAJQKW010000065.1 GCA_905478975.1 uncultured Pseudomonadales bacterium
CCTTCGATCTGTCGCTCAGGGCTACTGGCTCCCTCAGCGGAAATCGTTTCAATAAGGCTCTTTTCATTCTCGGCAACCGGAATATCAATAGAGGATATACGCTCACTGAGACTGAAGATCTTCAGCACATCGGCCACCGGCTTATCCACCTCTTCGGCAATTTCTTCCGGTGTTGGGGTGTGATCGAGACGTTGCGCGAGTTTACGCGAGGCGCGCACATAGACATTGAGTTCTTTGACTATATGCACCGGCAATCTAATGGTGCGGGTCTGATTCATCAGCCCACGCTCAATAGTCTGCCTAATCCACCAGGTTGCGTAGGTGGAGAAACGATAGCCCAGCTCCGGATCGAACTTCTCTACCGCACGCATAAGGCCAATATTGCCCTCTTCGATTAGATCGAGTAATTCAAGACCGCGATTGACATAGCGACGTGCGATTTTAACCACTAATCGCAGATTGCTTTCAATCATGCGCTTGCGTGCTGATTCATCGCCTTTGAGGAGTTTTCGAGCATAGAAGACTTCTTCTGCTGCCGTAAGTAACGGAGCGTAACCAATCTCTTTTAGATAGAGACTAGTGGCATCAATAGCCTGATGACTAACTTCCGATGAACTTCCTTGATCGCCGTTTTCTACTTTTTGTTGATCTACTTTTAACGCTGATTCCATAACGTTATCATCCCTTTAAGTGTAACTCCATGTTCCAGCCACCATCTAGTGACCTATCCAGAACTGTACCGCTTCCTTTTTTTCGACTACTTTTTCAACATACTGCTTTTCTAATAACTGACTACTAATTACGTTGAGCTAGCTCAACAAGGTTGATGCTGTTGCTGTCCGATTTACCAACCTCTTTGTAGAGCTCCTGATAGAACGTATTAAACAGCTCTTTTCAATCCTTCTGCGACCTATGCTATTTCAAATAGATCTCTGGGTCAACAGGATACCCGTCTTTGCGTATCTCAAAATACATCGTACCATCAGTGCCCAGTCGAGAGATAATCTCCATCTGCTTTACGCTCTGACCCTCTTTGACCATTATCTGGTCGTTGTGGGCATACGCACTTAACAGTATTTCACTGTGCTTAATGATAACCAGCTTACCATAGCCGCGTAAACCCTCTCCTGCATAAACAACCATGCCCGGGGCTGAGGAGCGCACCGCTGCTCGGCTGACGGACTTAATTTTTATTCCCTTATGCAGCTTAGCAAGGCTATATGGTTCGATGATCTTGCCTTTAATCGGCCATTTCCACTGCCATTTGGTGCTATAAACCACCGGCTTAGAGGTGGATTTAGGCTTATTACTCAGTGTTCTCGCCACTTTTGGACTCGACACATTAACATTAGATTTAGCTTTTGACGCTGCTATTTTAGTCTTTTTTGCTGATTTATTGACGCTCTTCGCAGCCGTGCTACTGATCCTACTGGTATCCAATGACAGCAGTTGACCGCGGTTGATAACGAAGGGTTCTCTTATGCCATTAGCCCGAGCCAACTTGCGGAAATCCAGGTCATAGCGCCAGGCGATCGAGTAGAGGGTTTCCCCCGGCTCAACCTGATGCACTATTATGCGACTACTCGGCGGGCCAGCAAGGCTGCTTACAGAGGCCGAATTAGGGCTGCTGCAACCAGTCACCAGAATGGTTGCCATAAGCACTAGAACAGAGGCCATTAAGGCCGGCTTGGGTGTCAAATTAAACTACCTACAGAGAGTTATAAGTGTTTTACGCAGGGTCATTGGCAAACTTTGAACCAACATATTCTAAACCCAGCACTAAAATCAAGCCCAATAACATAGCGCTGACACTGAGAAGGGTTTGCGCATCACCACCAACTAGCTCTGTATATTGACTGGGCCAGAGGTTTTGCGCAGCCAGCACAATGGTTTTTCCCGAGTGGCTAAGAGCCGATTCCAGTACCAATTTCCACGGCCAGATAATATTCAAACTGCCGACTAAAAAGCCGCACATGGTGGCAATAACCGACACTTCGTAGCGCGCCAACATCCATGACAGGAAGCGACTAAATAGCGCCAGACCAATAATACCGCCGAGGGCAAAGACACTGAGAATATCCAGCTGCAACTGGGCAATGGCACCGATAAAAACCGGGTATAGCCCCAGTAGAACGAGAATAAACGAACCTGAAATCCCGGGCAAAATCATCGCGCACAGGGCAATAGATCCCGCAAAAAACATAGTGACTAGACCGCCCTCAAGTTGCACCGCTGGCGCCACTGAGACCGCCCAGGCAACCGCAATACCGATCACAAATAGCAGCATATCCTGCCATCGGGTAAGGCGATATTGGCGCAATAGATAGATCACTGAACCGGCAATTAAACCGACAAAAAACGACCAGAGGGGCAGTGGGTGCTGTGCCAGCAGGTACTGCATAAACACTGCCAGAGAAAACAGGCTGGTTAAGATACCCGCGACCAGGGTGATTAAGAAGTTGCCGTTAATGTGGCGCCAGGCGGCGGCGAATCCCTGAGATTTTAAAACTCTAAGCGCCTCAAGGTTCAATGATTTAATACTGTTAATCAGCTCCATATAGATGCCGCTGACAAAGGCTATGGTTCCCCCCGAGACCCCTGGAACCACATCGGCGGCGCCCATGGCCAGGCCTTTGGAGAAAAGTAACAGATACTGTTTGAAACTGCGCATGGTTACTCCAGAATCTATTCTATGATCGTATTCCAGACACCATCAACGGCGCCCCAGTGAACCCCTCTAACGGGCTAAACCACCCAACAGCGGGACAAATTTAACCTGTTCAACAATCTCTTCATCAAACTCGGAGGAGCTGCCGACACGGCGTAAAACACGTAGATCCTGAATATCCCCAGTACCCACCGGAATCACCAGAATTCCGTCTGGTGCCAGCTGATGCAGCAACTCATCGGGAATTGCCTGTGGCGCTGCGGTGGTGATAATACCGTTGTAAGGGGCGTGGCGCTTCCAGCCGAAACTACCATCGGAGAGTTCAGCGGTGATATTGCGCAGACCGAGCTTACGAAAACGCTCTTTAGCCTTTATTAGCAGTGGCTCTATGCGTTCCACTGAGTACACTCGATCCACCAACTGGGCCAAAATAGTCGCCTGAAACCCTGACCCGGTGCCGATCTCAAGTACATTTCTCAGTGGCCCTGCGGAGAGCAAAATTTCGGTCATTCGCGCCACTATATAAGGCTGCGAAAGAGTCTGTGAAAAACCTATGGGGAGTGCAGTATCTTCGTAGGCGCGATGGGCCAGTGCCTCATCAAGAAAGATATGTCGCGGTGTTACCCGGAAGACATCGAGGATCCGTTGATTGGTAATGCCCTGATCTTTTAAACGCTGAATCAGCCGCTCGCGGGTGCGCTGAGAGGTCATACCGACACCAGCCAAATCAATCGAGTTCACACTAAATCCTCTATTCCTAAAGCCACTTGGGGCTTGCCGAGTTCAGGTTAAAATCCGCTAACAAAATGCTGTACAAATATATCACAGGGACTCTATTGGAGGGCGGAATAATTCAGCGATCTCCCGCAGAATGACCGTTGCAAAACAGCCCCCAGAGAGATCAAAACTGAGTTCTAGTTGATCAACACCCAGTCTCTGCCAGTGCATATTCTGCGGTATTAACACCAACCCTCGGCGCTCCTGCTTGAGCCCGGCGTGCTCCAAGGCATAACACCAAGACTGCCAGGGGGTCAAAATGCCCTGTTCCAATGTTTCCAGGTCACCGCTGGCCGCCGATCGGCCGCGGCCCCAGAGTGGCCCGCTGGGTTCCGATTCATGCTCAAAAGACTCTGACCAGCTGTTCTGCCGCAGGCGCTCGGCCAGCACCAGGTTGAACAGCCAAGAGCGCGCTGCCGACAGATAGATGCCAGTGCCACGGCGGTTGCCTTTAAGTTGGTCCCGCTCAATCAGATCCTGAGCCTGATGCAGGTTGCCAGCATCATGGCCAAAGCGCTGCTCGCCAAAATAGTTGGGCACGCCATCGCTGGCAATACTGTTAAGGCGCGCGTCAATATCGGTGAAATGCTCATCCAGAGAGGCAAATTCTCTCAACACCAATTTAAAGGTATTGGCCGCGTGCATACCGCGACGCAATTTTTTATTGTTCCGGGCCATGCTGAGGATTTCAAAATCGCCGTGGACTAATTGTTCCTGGGGAATCTCTTTGCCCGGCAAATAGAGGCTAAACCACTGGGTGGTCACCGCAAAACGATCTTTCATACCACAGTAGCTGACGTCGTTGCGCTTGATTCCAGCCAGGTCTGCCAGTAGCCCCGCCACCCACTGGGTGTTTTGATCGCGCTTGCGGATATGCACAAACAGGTGCTCGCCCTCACCGCTGGGTTCAAAACCGAGTATTTCATCCACCTGAAAGTCTTCTGGCTGGCTGCGGTACTGGGCGCGGCCAAAGGTTGCTGGAAACAGGCGTGGTAAACGCTGAAAATCAAACGTTTGAGAGCCAAAGTCTTGAGAATCGATAATGTTTAATCCGAGAAAGGTGATGGATGTGAGTAGAGAGACTATTGACTGCCCTTAAGAAGAAACCAACAGGGCCACTGCATGACAGGCAATCCCTTCCTTGCGCCCGGCAAAACCCAGCTCTTCGGTGGTGGTCGCTTTGATATTAATTTGATCAATATTGCAGTTCATATCCGCCGACAGGTTAAGCCGCATCTTGTCCAGATGGGGCAACATTTTTGGCTGTTGAGCAACAATAGTGATATCGGCATTGGCCAACTTATAGCCTTTACCGGCAATCATGGCGACAACGGCCAACAATAGCTGGCGACTATTGGCGCCCTGCCATTTGGCTTCTGTATCGGGAAAATGCTGACCTATGTCCCCCAGTGCCGCAGCACCGAGCAATGAATCGATCAGCGCATGAATCAGTACATCACCATCGGAGTGGGCAACAAAGCTGTGCTCGTAGGGAATCGCCACACCACCCAGAATCAATTTATCCCCGGGGCCAAATCGGTGTACATCGTAGCCATGACCTATACGCATTGTTCAGTCTCCTGCTGATTCATAATCGCCGCGGCGATAATAAGGTCTTCACGGTGGGTAATTTTTATATTGTCGCGACGACCCTGAATAATTTTTGCCTGCTCACCCAAATACTCTATGGCCGAGGCTTCATCAGTGGGGGTTCGGCCATCGCCGAGCATGGTCTCCAGGGCTTTCACCAATAAGCCGTAGCGAAACATCTGCGGCGTTTGTGCGGCGCGATAGAGTCTGCGATCGGCAGTTCCTTGAATATCATTGTCGGCGCCGACTCGCTTTAAGGTGTCGCTCACTGAGGTGGCGAGAATGCCGCCTACGGAATGACCGGCTAACTCGGCGATCAACTTATTGATATCGCCAGAGGTAATGCAGGGCCGCGCCATATCGTGTACCAATACCCAGTCACTGCTGGCAGCTCGACCCGCTATAGCCTTGAGGCCTTGCAGCACTGAATAAACCCGCTCAGAGCCACCGGCGACTAACTCTACTCGCGTATCAATGGTTGCAGGTATCTGCTGCCAATAGGCTGAAGTGGTATCACAGGGAACAATGATTGCTGCAAGACAGGGAATATTTAACAGGCGACTGAGACTGTGCTGTGCCACCAGATGATCACCTAGAGGCTGGAACTGCTTTGCCACCTCAGAACCAAATCGCTGGCCGCTTCCGGCAGCGGGAACAATGGCCCAGTACTTGGCCCCAGTCATTGGTTGCTGTCCTGCACTGGCCGTGGCTGCTGTTTTTTGTCGATCACCAGATAGAAGGTTTCACCCTGCTTGATCATACCCAGATCGGCGCGGGCTTTTTCTTCGATGGCATCGAGATTATTTTTCAGGCTTTCCACATCCGTAGCAATCTGCTGATTGCGCTGGCGCAGGGTTTGATTGTCATCTTCCTGTTGCTGCAACTGTCGATTGAGCTCAGCACGGTGGGCGAGACTGCCCTCACCGACCCACAGTCGCCACTGTAGACCGGCCAGAAGAACAACTAAAATAATGATTAACCAGCGCATGGAGGCATTCTATTCGCTTTTCCGATATTTGCCCATCAACCGCTGCGCCCTTTCACTGAAATTCAGTAAAGAGCGCAAAAGGCAACGGGCGACAATGCCAACGCCGGGAATTACTGAGCGGCTTTAAATTCTGCCAGACCGCGATACTGAGCCTGTTCGCCCAACTCTGCTTCGATGCGCAACAGACGGTTGTACTTGGCAACACGGTCTGAACGACAGAGTGAACCGGTTTTAATCTGTCCAGCAGCGGTGGCTACAGCCAGATCAGCAATAGTGGTGTCTTCGGTCTCGCCAGAGCGGTGAGAAATAACCGCGGTGTAACCCGCGTCTTTGGCCATAGCAATGGCGTCCAGAGTCTCAGACAGAGTGCCGATCTGATTGAATTTAATCAGAATGGAGTTAGCCACACCCAACTCAATACCGCGACGCAAGATGCCAGTGTTGGTAACAAACAAATCATCGCCGACCAACTGAATACGCTCGCCGAGTTTTTCCGTCTGGTACTTCCAACCGTCCCAGTCAGACTCATCGAGACCATCTTCAATGGAGATAATTGGATAGACATCGCAGAGCTCTGCCAGATAGTCACTAAAGCCTTCTGAGCTAAATACCACACCTTCACCAGAGAGATTGTAGTGGCCATCTTTGTAGAATTCAGAGGCGGCACAATCCAGTGCCAGAGTAACGTCTTTGCCCAGCTCATAACCGGCAGCTTCAGTGGCTATTTTGATCACTGCCAGTGCTTCAGCATTAGAGGCCAGATTCGGTGCAAAACCACCCTCATCACCCACTGCGGTGTTCAAACCTTTGCTGCTGAGGACTTTTTTCAGCTGATGGAAGATCTCCGTACCCACTTGCAGCGCTTCTGCGAAGCTTTTAGCGCCAACTGGCTGGACCATAAACTCTTGGATATCAACATTGTTATCAGCGTGCTCGCCGCCATTGATAATATTCATCATCGGCACCGGCATGCTGTATTGGCCTGGAGTGCCGTTGATGTTGGCAATGTGCGCATAGAGGGGAATGCCCTGATCAATGGCGGCAGCTTTGGCGGCGGCCAGAGAAACGGCGAGAATCGCATTGGCGCCCAATGTAGCTTTGTTCTCAGTGCCATCGGCATCAATCATCAACTTGTCGAGCTGGCGCTGGTCGGCGGCATCTTGGCCAACCAACAGCGCTTTAATCCTGGTGTTGATATTGTTTACGGCGGTCAATACGCCTTTGCCCAGATAACGGCTGCTATCACCATCGCGTAACTCAAGCGCTTCGCGAGAACCGGTTGATGCACCGGATGGGGCATTGGCCGTTCCAACAACACCATTTTCTAAAATCACATCCGCCTGTACCGTTGGGTTACCGCGGGAATCGAGGATTTCAAACGCCTGAATATCTACAATGTTGCTCATTTACTATTTTCTCCAGTATCTATGGTGGTATGCGTTAAAGGGGTTAAAGAGGTTAAAGGGTTAAAGGGTTTGCGCATAATGGAACCTAACAATTTGATTAATACCCCCGAGATCAAAACAACCTCTCAGGACGGTGCCGAAATAAGGCTGGTTCTAAATAATTCCGAGATCTTCCTGAGACTTTATCAGGTCGTCAAAGGCTTTCATTTGTGCAAGAAACGGCTCGAGCTTATCCAAGGGCAATGCACTGGGGCCATCACAGCGCGCCTTATCCGGGTCCGGGTGGGCCTCGAGAAACAGACCGGCGATACCCACGGCAATGCCAGCACGACCCAGTTCAGCCACCTGATGGCGACGACCGCCTGAAGCTGCCCCCAGAGGATCTCGACACTGTAGTGCGTGAGTCACATCAAAGATTAACGGCAAGCCGCCACTGACGTCTTTCATGGTGCGAAAGCCGAGCATATCCACAACCAGGTTGTCATAGCCCATGCAGGTGCCACGCTCGCAGAGCATGATCTGGTCGTTGCCACACTCGCGGAATTTATCGACAATATTGCCCATCTGGCCGGGACTTAAAAACTGCGGTTTCTTGACGTTTATCACCGCGCCGGTTGCCGCCATGGCCTTGACTAAGTCGGTCTGGCGCGCGAGAAATGCCGGTAACTGGATCACATCACAGACTTCTGCCACAGGCTTGGCCTGTTCGATTTCATGGACATCGGTGATCAGCGGAATATTAAACGTCTGTTTAATTTCCTGGAATATTTTCAGCCCTTCATCGAGGCCGGGACCACGATAGGAATTAATTGAAGAGCGATTGGCCTTGTCAAAAGAAGCCTTAAAGACGTAGGGAATACCGAGCTTTTCAGTAGCGCTAACATAGGCTTCTGCAATCTGCATAGCCATATCTCGAGACTCGAGCACATTCATGCCCCCAAACAACACCATCGGAGCGTCATTGCTGACGCCTATATCGGCTACCTGAATCGTCACTGAGTTCATTGCGTTGCTTCCTGCTTAGATTTCTATTTAGACTTAGTTTGGTAATCCAGCGCCGCGTTAACGAAGCCCTCGAACAGTGGATGGCCATCCCGAGGAGTGGAATTAAACTCTGGGTGGAATTGGCTGGCAAAGAACCAAGGATGATCGGGCAGCTCTATGGTTTCCACTAGGGTCTTGTCGTGAGACAGACCACCCACCACCAAACCGGCTTCTTTTAGCGCCGGCAAGTAGTTATTGTTCACTTCAAAGCGATGACGATGACGCTCTTCAACCTGATCAGAGCCATAAATACCATGGACCATGGAACCGGGCACCAGATGACAGACCTGAGAGCCAAGGCGCATGGTGCCGCCGAGATCAGAGTCTTCGGTACGCAGCTCTTTCTTGCCCGCGGCATCGATCCACTCGGCGATCAAGCCCACCACTGGATTGGCTGTTTCCGGATCAAACTCGGTGCTGTTTGCGCCCTCAAGGCCGCAGACATTGCGTGCATATTCGATAATCGCAATCTGCATACCCAGACAGATGCCGAGGTAGGGGATTTTTTTCTCTCGGGCTGTTTTAACCGCGAAGACTTTACCTTCTGAGCCTCTAGTACCAAAACCACCGGGCACCAGAATGGCATCGACGCCATCTAACAGAGAGTGATCCTGCTCCAATCGCTCGGAGTCAATATAGCGAACCTTCACTTTGGCCTTGTTGTGAATACCGGCGTGAGTCAACGCTTCAGTCACCGACTTGTAGGCATCCAGCAGTTCCATGTACTTGCCAACCATGGCGATCGTCACCAGGCCGTCTGAGTGCAACTGGCTCTGGACAACAAAATCCCACTCACTGAGATCCGCAGGCGGCACATCCAAGTCAAAGCGATCGACAACAAATTGATCCAAGCCGCGCTCGTGGAGCATGCGCGGTATTTGATAAATACTCGCCGCATCCATTACAGGAATCACCGCGCGCTCTTCAACGTTGGTGAACAGGGAAATCTTCTGGCGCTGACTCTCTTCAAGCTGCACTTCAGAACGACACAGCAGCACATCGGGCTGTAGACCAATTGAGCGCATCTCTTTTACTGAGTGCTGAGTTGGCTTGGTCTTGGTCTCACCGGCAGAGGCAATATAGGGAACCAGAGTCAGGTGCAATAACAGTGCACGCTTGTAACCCAGTTCAACTTTGAGCTGACGCACAGCTTCAAGAAACGGTTGTGACTCGATATCGCCAACAGTGCCACCAATTTCGACCACGGCTATATCCGCATCACCGGCACCGGCATAGACACGGCGCTTAATTTCGTCAGTCAGGTGTGGGATGACCTGCACTGTGCCGCCGAGATAGTCGCCGCGACGTTCGCGACGCAAAATAGTCTCGTAGACCTGGCCACTGGTGAAGTTATTATTCTTGGTCATCTTTGAGCGCAGGAAGCGCTCGTAGTGGCCGAGATCGAGATCGGTTTCGGCGCCGTCTTCAGTCACATAGACTTCACCGTGCTGATAGGGGCTCATGGTTCCAGGGTCGACATTTAAGTAGGGGTCGAGCTTGAGGATTGTGACGTTGAGTCCGCGGGATTCGAGAATAGCAGCCAGAGAAGCAGCTGAGATACCTTTACCCAAAGACGAGACAACACCACCGGTAACAAAAATAAAACGTGTCATAAAGACCCTGTAAAACCACGATTCTGCGCTCAAATAGAAATGCATTCCATAAGAACAGAATCTTGAAAAATTGTAATCGAGAAAGGCTTGTTTGGCCGTGAAATTGACCGAGACCCACCCTACCTAAGATGGGAGAGTAGATTAACAGAAAGGTATAGAGGTTTCTACAGAGAGTTTGTCCGCCAGATGATTTTTAAGCCTTCTTTTTCAGGCTCTGCCTGCCAGTCCTGACAGACCCACAAATCGCCCACGGCAACCAGCTGCTCATCCCTATAAAACAGCGGCACAGACTCTCGCCACCAAGGCTCTAAGCCATATTCTTGAAGCAATTTTTTGAGGCTGTTGGAATGTTCGCGACCGACCGGCTGGCAGCGTTCACCGCCACGGCGAAAGCGCAGGGTTAGGCGGTCGATATTATCCACCCGCAAACCTTCACCCAGCCCACGCTCAGCGCTTAACAAATTGCCATCGGGCAGCACTAGAGGTTGATCCCCAGACCAAAATAGACAGAGATCCAAATCGGCCTTTGGTCGGCCACTGAGTTTCAGCAGATAGAGCCTTTGGCGGTAGCGGCAGATCTGTAGATCCCCACGCATAACTTTTGGCTCACTGTCTTCACGAGCAGTGAGCAACGAACTCATAACCTCATCGATCAAGGTCTGTCCCAGCGCTAGCAGTCCATGCACCTCAGGCCAGTAGCGCAGCACATTTCTCTGCCGCAGAGATTCGAGGTTTACAAATTCGGTTAAATCCAATGACCAGCCACCCCGCTCAGGGCGCGAATCGAGACCGGCAAGATCCCCACGCGCCACCGAGTCCGCAAGCTGATCCGCCTGACCACTCTGCTGGGCGGTGCGCATAATGCCCTGAACATAGCCCGGCCAACGCTGGGCCAATGCTGGAATAACCGCGTGGCGCAAATAATTGCGATCAAACTGCTCCTGCTGATTGCTCTCGTCTTCAATCCAGCTCAACTGCTGTTCCTTGGCATAGTCATGCAAGCTCGACTTGGGCCAGGGAAGCAGAGGTCTGATCAAACGCCCAGATCCCACCGTCCGAGTTTTAGGAATCCCCGACAGGCCTCTGGCACCGGAACCGCGCAATAACCGAAACAGCACCGTCTCCACCTGATCGTCAGCATGATGACCTAGCAGTAGCAGCCCACCCTCGACTAAATATTTCTCAAACACCCCGTAGCGAGCATCTCGCGCCGCGGACTCAATTCCAGCGCCACTTGCGTCAATCGATACAGATTCCGCAATAAGCCGCACACCCAGCCCCTGACAAACCTGCTTAGCATGCTGCTGCCAATCATCGGCGTTAGCCGAGAGACCATGGTGAATATGCACTGCGGTGATGCGCTCCGGCGGCAGTGCCTCCGAGAGCAAATGCAGCAAAACAGCTGAGTCCAGGCCGCCGCTAAATCCAACGAGAACCTGGGGCGCCGCCTCAAGCTGCTCGAGACAGTCAGCGAAAGCCGCTGCCACTGTCACCGCAGACTGTTGCTTGGCGGCCTGTCTATTCACGGCTGCTGCTCAGCATCTTCTTGCTCTTGCTTTTGTTCTGCCTGATATTTTTTGAATTGATGACGGGTCAATAGATTGCAGTTTTCAGTGGCGGGATCAAAGGTAATCAACACATCGCCCTTGCTCAGCTGACGCTTAACCTGATCGATCTTGCTGTCCAAACTCACCTCTTGAGAACCGTAATCCGTGCCCTCCCGGAGAATAAATTCTTCAATAATCCCGTAGAGGATCTCTGCACTTAGCATGTCGGCGGGAATTTCTATCACGTTATTGGCTTCCTCGATTGCTCTCGCAACAGTTGTCTTTAACTGAAACATATTTAACTCATCAGACCGTTTCAGATTCATCTGACCTGCATAATAGTGCCATAATCATTTGCAGTTAAGCAGAGGAATGAAAAATGACCCATTATTTAGTTCTAACAGTGATCGCCGACGACCGCGAAGGCATCGTTGAACAGATTGCCCAAACGGTCAGCCAGCACGGCGGCAACTGGATGGAAAGCAGTATGGCGCGCCTGGCAGGTAAGTTTGCCGGTATTTTGTTGGTGGAAATTGAACCAGCGAAACAGGCAGAGCTCGAAGAGCATCTGGCTGCACTCTCGACTCAGGGTATCAAAATTACCGTTGAGAAAAGTACTCCAAGCCATGAGCCGGAGGCCAAGATCAGCTGCATCGAAATCGTCGCCAATGATCGCCCTGGTATTGTCGGTGAAATTTCCACACTGCTGGCGAGCCACAATGTCAGCCTGATCTCCCTGGAAACCTTTTGCGAGAGCACCCCCATGTCAGCGGGTATGATGTTCTATGCCCACAGCTACCTACAGTTGCCAGAGGCGATGAAAGAGGAACAGCTCACCGCCATTCTCGAAAGTCTGTCTGATGATTTAATGGTGGAGATTGTCGACGCCTGAGTCGCCTCTTAAAAAACATGCTCGATATTGTTTTATACCAGCCGGAAATTCCACCCAACACCGGCAATATTATTCGCCTCTGCGCCAATACCGGCTTTCGCCTGCATCTAATTGAGCCTCTGGGCTTCGATCTGGATGATAAAAAGCTGCGCCGCGCTGGTCTTGACTACCGGGAGTTTCAATCCTTAAAAGTCCACGCCAGTCTCGAGGACTATCAGCAGAGTCAGCAGCCGAAAAAGATTTATGCCCTGAGCACCAAGGGCACAGCCTGCTATTCCTCGGCCCGTTTCGAGGAGGGAGATGCGCTGCTATTTGGCCCGGAAACTCGCGGTCTGCCTGAGGATGTTCGCGATAATCTGGGCGCTGAGCAAGTCTTGCGCCTACCGATGCAAAAAGAGAGTCGTAGCCTCAACCTCTCCAATACAGTATCGATCATTGTCTATGAGGCCTGGCGGCAGCTGGACTTTGCGGGTGGCGCTTAGAATAGAGTGGCTTTCAGAGCAGCTATCCCAAAGCAGCTATCCCAAAGCAGCTATCAACAGCAGCAAATCAGAAAGAGCATTCCGTGACGCAGGCAGAGCAGGTATCATGCCCAGCTATCACGCAGCATAAAATCACCCGTCCCAGCTTGAGAAAAATTAATGAGTTCAGCAATCGGCCTGTTTTACGGCAGCTCCACCTGCTACACCGAAATGGCCGGGGAGAAGATCTGCGCGGAAATTAATCGCCAGCACAGCAACCGCGTCAGCCTGCACAATATCGCCGACCAGCCCCTCAGCCTGATGGCCGATTACGACCTGCTAATACTCGGCATTCCCACCTGGGATTACGGCGAGTTGCAAGAGGACTGGGAGAGCCACTGGGACGAACTGGAGCAGATCGACTTTTCCGGCAAGCGCGTGGCCGTTTTCGGTCTCGGCGATCAGATCGGCTACCCGGAATGGTTTCAAGATGCCCTCGGCTATCTCTGGGCCAAGGTGAAAAACCGCGGTGCAATGATGGTCGGCGAATGGCCCAACAAAGGTTACGAGTTCGACGAATCCAAAGCCCTCACCGATAATAAAGCGCATTTTGTCGGCTTGGCTCTGGACGATGAGAATCAGCTGGAGCTCAGCGATGGGTATATCAGCCGCTGGTGTGAACAGATCTGCGCTGAGTTCGATCTCGACCAATGAGCAAGCCACAGCCCAGCACTACACCCTGGTATAAAACCGGTAATCCGGTGCCGCGGACCCGCAAAACCGTTGCGGTTATCGGGGCTGGAATCTCTGGCTGCACAGTGGCTGCCGCCTTAAAAAAGCGCGGCTTCGAGGTCACAGTTATCGACCGCCACGACCATGCTGGCGCCGAAGCATCGGGTAACCCAGAGGGCATTGTCTACCCCAAATTATCTCCCCGAGACGACCTGCTGCCGCGAGTCAATCTGGCCGCCATTCAATTTGCCAGCGACTATTACAAACCGTTCTGGGACAGTGGCTTAGGCCGCCATTGCGGTGTTTTGGTGGTGCCGGAAAATGACAAGGCCCGCAGTGACTTCAAACTGATCAGCCAGCGCTATGCGGATCAGACAGAGATGGTGGAAACCATTGCCCATGAGCAGCTGGAAGCATTGAGCGGCGTGCCCTTAAAAGCCGAGTCCGCCCTGCATTTCCCCAAACTGGGCTGGTTGCCACCGCAGCTTATCTGCAAGCAATTGCTTGAGCTAAACAATATCCCCCTAGTTCAGGCCAACATTCAAAGTCTCGAATACTCTGACAAACAGCGAGACTGGCAGCTCCGCGATGTCGATCAGCAACTGGTGATTGAAAGCGAGACTGTGATTATTGCCAGCGCCTTTGACTGCAAAAAGTTTAGCCAGACTGCCTATCTGCCGCTGCGTAAAATTCGCGGCCAGATCACTCAAATGCCCTGCACTGCCGAGAGCAGCAAAATGAAAATGGTGATCTGTGGTGAATGCTATATCACCCCCGCAGAAAATGGCCTACATGGCTGTGGTGCCACCTATAACAAAGACCTGTTCACCACCGAATTACGGGATATAGACCATCAGACCAATCTGGCACAGATCGCAGCCACGGATGCCGGACTGGCAGCAGTGCTGGGCCAGCCGTCCAAGGAGAGCTTAACCGGGCGGGCTAACTTCCGCTGTACCACCTCGGATTACCTGCCGATTGCCGGTCCGGTACCGGATCGGGCGGCCATGCTTGAGGATTACGCCATATTGCGCCGGGACGCCAAAATGCCCATGACCACGCCCGGAGCCTATCTGCCCAACCTCTATGTCAATTGCGGTATGGGGTCTCGGGGTCTAAGTTATGCGCCATTAACAGCGGAACTGTTGGCAGCTAAAATTGCCGGGGAAACACCAGCACTCTCTGAAGAACTCTGTCAGGCCATGCATCCAGTAAGGTTTTTGATTCGCGATCTAAAAAGAAATCGTATTTAAAATAAACGACAGTTAAAGCAACGTCGCTTAAAGAACAGTACTTAAAGAACAGCACCGAAAGAACGGCATTTTAAGACCCGTATTTAAAGACCCGTATTTTAAAGAGAGGTACCACCATTGCGACGGATATAGCTGGCAGTGACCGTATCCATGGTGACTATATGGTTGAGCAACCACTTGGGGAATTTGTCCGCAGCATAATCACTCAGATGGATGATGGTTTCCACACTGCAGCCCGCTGTCCAGAGACTGTGCTCCTCTGCCATCCATTGCAACACCCGCAGATGCTCTTGATTGTGCTCAGCTCTGGCAGGAAATCGATATTCCTCCATACACTGCTCTTCCAGTTCAAAGTGGGTGACAGTGTCCAGCAACAACGTCTGTAATAGCTGTTCAATTTCCACAGCACCGGGTTCACTCACCTCGGCCTCTATCTCAAACTCAGATTCCAAGACAGCCTCTTGCAGCTCTTTTATATCATCATATAAGCGCCGTTTTAAGGCGCCATCAAGTAGGCTCTTCAAAGCATTGGCGTCATCGAAAGCTTTACGGTGCTCTCGATTCATAAATTCTAGATCTACCTGGGGGGTACACTCAAAATCAATCATGATAATAGACGGCTATTTTTTTCGACCAACAAGGCTAGCAGGTTTTACTCACAAACCCGTTGACGGCAATCAAGGCCTTTGGATATTAATCGCTTTTACTTTATTATCCTCAGCCCTATAACCCGGCTACTTATCATCCCGAGAATAGATCCCTATGAAATATATTGGCGCCCACGTCAGTGCTGCTGGCGGCATCGAAAATGCACCACTCAATGCCCAGGCAATCGGCGCCACGGCCTTTGCCTTCTTTACTAAAAATCAGCGGCAATGGCAGGCCAAGCCGCTAACTCAAGAGAGTATTGAGAAGTTTAAAGAAAACTGTGAGCAATATGACTTTTCACCAGAGCAGATTCTGCCCCACGATAGCTATCTGATAAACCTTGGCCACCCGGAGACCGAGGGGCTGGAAAAATCCCGCGAAGCCTTTGTCGATGAACTGCAACGCTGTGAGCAGTTGGGACTCAAGTATCTCAACTTCCACCCCGGCAGCCATCTGCGAAAAATCACCGAAGATCAGTGTATTGACAAGATTTGCCAATCGATTAATCAGGCTTTAGAGGTCACCTCTGGAGTCACTGCGGTGATCGAGAATACTGCCGGTCAGGGCAGTAATTTGGGATTTAGCTTTGAACAGTTGGCAGCCATGATCGACGGCGTTGAAGATAAGAGCCGCATCGGCATCTGCTATGACACCTGCCACGCCTTTGCTGCGGGCTACGATATGCGCAGCACCGATGGCTGTGAAAAGGTCTTTGATGATTTTCAGCGGATTGTTGGTTTTGACTACCTCTGCGGCATGCACCTAAATGATTCACGCTCGGAGTATGCCAGTCGCGTCGATCGCCACCACAGTCTGGGCCATGGCAATTTAGGGCTGAATGTCTTCCAATTTATTATGCAGGATAAGCGTTTTGACGGGATTCCATTGGTTCTGGAAACCATAGACCCGTCAATTTGGGCAGATGAAATAGAGATGCTGAAGAGCTTTCAAACACCATAGCTTTCAAAC
>CAJQKW010000066.1 GCA_905478975.1 uncultured Pseudomonadales bacterium
GTCGCAGAACTTCCAGAAACACGACTGGATCTAAGCTTACGGGGTCTATTTGTCAGCCAGGGAAGCGAACTCAGTGGCGCAGTGATTGAAACCGGCGACAAGCAACCGAGTTTCTTTCAAATTGGCGACCTTATTTCAAAGGAAATAACACTGGCTGGAATTGAAGGCCAAGCCGTTATTATCGAGCGCAATGGCAAGCGCGAGAAGCTTTCATTCGATCAGGCCGTAATAACTATAGATAGCTACTCTCGCTCGAAAAACCCAGACTTTAACCGACAGGCCCGCGATGTGGAATCCGACGCATTGATCACGGTAGCGGATCAGGCCAGAGAGTCGCCACAAAATCAATCACTAGAGGATCGCCTGCGCACACTGCGCCGACAGTACCAGCAAAAAAACTAAAAGGATTTAAGTCCAGATGAAGGATCATCACAATTTAGGCCAGAGATTCTGGCTCAGCATACTTATTCTATTAATCAGCCTACAGACTCCCGCGCTCGCGCAGCAGAGCTCGACGGACAAAGTCAGCCTATCCCTGCATCAGGCCGATATTCAGGATCTGGTGCGCTGGGCCTCCTCGGTAACCCACAAAACCATCATTATCCACCCCTCGGTTAAAGGCAGCATCACCGTTGTAGCCGGTGATGAAATGAGCCGCGACCAAGCCTATCAAGTGTTTTTATCGGTACTGCAAGTCCATGGTTTTATGGTGGTTGATACCGACCAAGCACTCAAAGTCGTGCCCATCGATATAGGCAAGCAGAGCGATATAGCCCTGGATGCCAGTGATCCCAGCCCCGAGGACATGGTGGTGCGGATTATTAAACTAAAGAATATCTCGGCCAATGACATTATCGCCCTGGTCAGGCCCATGTTGTCCCAGGCCAGTCATTTGGCAGCTTACCCCGGCACCAACACATTACTCATCGCATCTCGTTCAGCCAAGGTCGAACAGATTATTGGAATCATCGAACGCCTCGATCTAGCCGGCACCATCGATATTGAACTGATCAATGTTAAATTCGCCAGCGCCCGGGAGATTATCGAAACCCTGACCAAACTGATCCCCATGGGCGCCGCACAAAAAGGCCAGCCCAATCAGGTCAATCTCGCAGTGGATGAACGCTCCAATAGCATTCTTATGACCGGCGATCCGGTGACCCGACAGCAGATTAGAGCGCTGGTGGAACGGCTTGATCAGCCTTTAGCCGGCGATGGCAACACACAGGTGATCTTCTTACAGTATGCCCGGGCAGCTCAGCTTGTTCCGATCCTTGAAAGTGTCAGCGGCAGTGTCACCAAAGCCGAAAAAGACCAGCGACTGGCACAGGCCGATGTCAGTATTCGTGCCGATGAATCACTTAATTCACTCATTATCACCGCACCGCCATCGGTCCTGAGTACCATCAAAGGGGTGATCGCCAAGCTTGATGTGCGCCGCGCCCAAGTATTGGTCGAAGCCTTAATCGTAGAGGTTAACGAAGACCTCTCTAGAGATCTCGGGGTCGAGTGGCGGAGCAATAATCGCGACGGAAATTCCGAGAGCGTATTTGGTGGGTTCTCCTCTTTTCCCGGAACAGTGCCGGGATTTAATGCCGACGATGATGGCAATGTGATTCTCGGGCGCGGCCTATCCTTGGGGTATTTCAAGGGCAATGATCTGCGCTCGATTGTGCGCGCCCTCGAGGGCGAAGCCAACGCCAATATACTCTCCACCCCAAGCATTTTAGCCATGGACAATGAGGAGGCAAAAATTCTCGTCGGTGAAAATGTGCCCTTTATCACCGGTGCCCAGAGCCGTCAGGGGGACGGCGACCCGTTCCAAACCATCCAGCGCCAAGATATTGGTGTGGTACTGAAAATCAAACCGCATATCAATAACAGCGACTCGGTTACCCTCGAGATAGAGCAGACCGTTGAGAGTATCGCCCAAACCGACGCCGCCACTGCCGACATTGTCACCAACAAACGCGAGATATCCACCCGCGCCCTAATCGACAACAACCAAATACTGGTGCTGGGCGGTTTGATTCGAGATGAAATTGTCGAGTCAGAATCGAAAGTTCCAATATTAGGCAATATCCCGCTTATCGGCCGAGCTTTTAAAAGCACCTCCAGCAAAGTGGTCAAAAAGAACCTCATGGTTTTTATTCATCCAGTGATTCTACGTGATACAAAATCCAGTTTTGAAGCCACCCGAGATCGCTACGAATATATGCAGGAAAACCAGCAGCGCTTTCGCAGTCGTCTTGATAAGTTTTTTATTCCCGGACAGTCGCCCCAATTGGACGACATGAAGAGTATGAAAGGCATGGATGATTTGGCTATGCCTGCCACAGAGAGGCAACAGAACTAATGGTCAGACTCAGTAGCCCGCAACTGCCTTTCGCCTTTGCCAAACGCCATGCTGTCTTGCTCAGCACTGAGGAAGGCCAGGAGCATGTCACTGTCTTAACAGAGCAGCCTATCAACCTGTCACTGTTCTCAGAGTTGCGCCGTTTTAGCCAAGCGGAGTTATCCGTTGAGCAACTGAGCCCAGCAGAATTTCAACAAGCCATGGCCGAACTCTACGAAGCCGACACCTCAACAACAAAAGCCACCATTCAAGGAATAGGCGACGAATTTCACCTCGCCTCCGAAGCGGATTCCATTGCCGGGTCCATCGCTGAAGCCACAGACCTTCTCGAGCAGGAAGACGAAGCGCCGATCATTCGCCTGATAAACGCCATACTCTCAGAGGCCATTCAGGATCAGGCATCGGATATTCATCTGGAAACCTATCAGAAAAACTTTTATGTGCGCTTTCGAATCGACGGCATCCTCAAAGAAATTGTGCAGCCACCACGCGCCTTGGCAAACCTTATTATTTCCAGAATCAAAGTTATGGCAGAGCTCGACATAGCCGAAAAACGCATTCCGCAAGATGGCCGCATGTCCCTAAAACTCGGCGGTCGAGAGATTGATGTAAGAGTATCGACGCTGCCCTCAGTTCACGGTGAACGCATAGTCCTGCGACTACTGGACAAACAGGAGCAGAGTATTGATCTCTCCACCTTAGGTATGGCCCCCAGCGACCGAACTCGCTTACTGGAACTACTGGCCCTAAGTCACGGTATATTACTGGTCACCGGGCCCACCGGATCAGGTAAAACCACCACCCTCTATGCCAGCCTGAACCACATTAATGACCGCCGGAAAAATATTCTTACCATCGAAGACCCCGTCGAATACCACATTGATGGCGTTGGACAAACTCAGGTTAACAATAAAGCCGGCATGACCTTTGCCCGAGGCCTGCGCGCCATATTGCGCCAAGACCCTGATGTCGTCATGGTTGGAGAAATACGCGACCTAGAAACCATGCAAATTGCCGTGCAAGCCAGTTTAACCGGCCATCTAGTGCTTTCCACATTACACACCAACAGCGCAGCAGGAGCCGTTACCCGCTTAATGGATATGGGTGTTGAACCCTTTCTACTCTCATCCTCGCTGGTGGGTGTATTAGCTCAGCGACTGGTGAGAAAACTCTGCCCAGAGTGCAAGCAAATCCACAACATAGGTCAGGCCGAAAGACAGCTCTTTGATGGGCTCGCCAGCCCCGATAACATCTATCAAGCCAATCCTAATGGTTGCGACAACTGCCATCAGGAAGGTTACAAAGGCCGCACCGGGATCTATGAACTCATCGTTATCGACGACCCGTTGCGCGAGTTAATTCACAACAGATCCTCACAAGCTAATTTGGTTAAACAGGTCCGTACCAACAGCTCGTCCATACGCCAGGACGGCTATCAAAAAGTGCTCAGCGGCGAAACCTCCCTAGCCGAAGTGCTTCGTGTCACTCAGGAAGATTAGCCATGGCCACCTTTGATTACGAAGCCATCGACATTCGCGGCAAAAAGAAAAGCGGTGTACTGGATGGCGACAGTCCGCGGCAAGTGCGGCAGCAGATCAAGCGCCTTGGCCTAGTGCCTCTATCGGTCACCAGCAACCTGCAAAAACACACATCCCCGAGATACAGAGATCGTCTGGCACCTGCAACCCTCGCCATTATCACCCGCCAGCTTGCGGTTCTATTGCGCGCAGGCATACCCCTGAGCGACGCCCTCAACGGAATAGCCAAACAGACCAGCAGTCTTGCCCGTGGCTCCCCGTCGAGCCGTATTATTGCCATAGTGCGAAGCTCGGTGGAAGAGGGCAAGAGCCTCTCAGAAAGCCTTGAGCAATTCCCCCGCAGCTTTGACCAACTCTATTGTGCAACGGTGAAAGCTGGGGAAGAGACCGGCCATCTCGACAGCGTGTTAGAGCAATTGGCAGAGCACACCGAAGCCCAGCGTGAATTTCGCCAGAAAACCCAAGCCGCATTAGTCTATCCAATACTATTGGTGGTCCTATCCATAGTTATCGTCTCAGCGCTAATGATTTACATAGTCCCCGATGTGATTCAGGTGTTCACCGACACCGGGCAAAAGCTCCCAGTGCTGACCCGTGGCTTATTACAGATAAGTGATTTTTTACAGAATTGGGGTATTGCCTTATTGCTGGTGATAGCGGCCTGCTCAGCGGCTGGAAGTATCGCCATGAGACAGCCAGCAATACGACAAAAGCTCCATCAGGGCTTGCTCCATTTACCCCTAATCAAAACCTTCAGCCGAGGCATCAATGCCCAGCGCTACACCCAGACCCTCGGCGTACTAAGTCAAAGTGGCGTCACCCTGCACCAGGGAATGCACATCGCCCAGCAAGTAGTGAAAAACCTCCATCTGCGCCGCTTGCTACTTCAGGTGGCAGACCGAGTTCGGGAAGGCGAGAGCCTAAGTGCTGGCCTAGAAAATATGGGTTATTTCCCGCCACTGATGGTTTATATGATCGCCAGCGGAGAAGTCAGTGGCGAACTGGATCAGATGTTATTAAAAGCCGCCGACCAGCAACTGCAAGATATTAAAACCACCGTAGCCACAGGCATCAGCCTATTTGAACCCCTAATGCTGCTGGTGATGGGCGGAGTGGTATTGACCATCGTGTTAGCGATTTTGCTCCCCATACTCAATATGAATCAGTTAATTGGTTAACGCCAAAACAGACAATAAGGATGTTAAACATGCAGTTTAATAAGCACCAGCCGCTATTTATAGAAGGGCCACAACAACGCCAAAAGGGTTTTACCCTAATTGAAATAATGATCGTGGTGGTTATTCTCGGCATTCTTGCGGCACTGGTGGTGCCCAATATGATTGGCAAAGCCGGTGAAGCACGACAAACCGCAGCCGCAGCCGATATCCGCGCCATCGCCAATTCGTTGGATATGTACCGCCTGGAAAATTTCAGCTACCCAAGCACAGACCAAGGCCTCAAAGCTCTAGTAGAAAGACCAACAGGCGAACCCCCAGCAGCCAACTGGAGTGCAACCGGCTACCTGCGCAAATTACCCAAAGACCCCTGGGGCAATGACTACCTCTATATCAGCCCCGGCAAAAACGGTGCTTATGACCTGCGCAGTCTCGGTGGTGATGGTCGTTCAGGCGGTCAGGATGAAGCCGCCGATATCGACTTAGCCGATTTTTAAGCAGGCAATCATGGCAATCTCAGCAAGCATAAAACCCCAACAGGCCTTTAAACGCCAGAGCGCTATAAAAGGCCACAGCGTTATTAAAGGCCACAGCTCGATAAAAGGCCACAGCGCTATGAATGGCTTTACCCTGCTAGAGCTATTATTAGTCATTGTAATCATTTCACTGCTTGCCGGTGTTGCGGTGTTGTCGGTCGGTGATCGAAGAGAAAACAGCCTCAACAATGAAGCCGAAAAACTTGTTGCCACAATGCGCTGGCTAGCGGATCAGGCGGTTTTTCAGCAACAGCCCCATGGCTTAAAAATACTCGAGCAGGGCTACCAGTTACTGGTTTGGAACCCCACAACAACAGCCTGGACAGCATCCTCCTCCTATCAGCTACCAGACTACATTGGAATAAATCCGCAACCACCAGAACAGCTGAGCATAGAGAAACAACCCCCCATAGTGGCCGATATTGTCTTCTACCCCGATCAGGACGCCGACAACGACCATATCGACCTGTCTATCAAAGACAGCGATCAAACAGTACAACTGCGGATTGGTGCTTACCGGGAGATCCATATTGTCCAAAACTAAAACCCGCCAAACTCGCCAGCTTGGCTTCACACTAGTAGAGGTCTTGGTAGCCCTGGCTATTTTTGCCCTTTGTGCCATAGTTTTAAGTGCCCAATCAACCACCACATTAGCCAATCGTCAACGCCTAATTGAACAGCAAATTGCCCTCTGGGTAGCCAAAGATACGCTTGTTGAGCAACGTATCAGCGCCACCGGTAGATCCGCCAAAAATATAGCTCCTGTGAAAGGCCAGCAGCACAAAAAACAAGCTGGCCTTGAGTGGCGCATAGACCTAACCGTTGAACCCACCTCCAACGGCCAGCTTAAAAAAGTTCGAGTCCAAGTCAGCCGAGCCGATAAGCGCAACAGGCAAGACCATCATGCAGCTCAACTCACTACCTTTCTCGAGCAGTAGTGATGCACCTAACCCACAGCCATTCAAAGCCCACCCGCCAGTCCAAGGGATTTACGCTTCTTGAAGTATTAATTTCTCTCTTTATATTCGCGGTCATGAGCGTCGGCGCATTCCATATCCTGCAGAGCTCGATTGCCACTCAACGGCAAAGCGAGCAGCGCATGGAACAATTCGAAGCCTTAAATCGCATGCTTGAGAGTCTCGAGAGGGATCTACGCCAAAGCATCGACAGGCCCATTCGCGACAACCATGGTGATACTCTGGGAGCCTTTGTCGGCGAGCTGGAATCAATAGAGTTCACCCATGGTGGTTGGAACAACCGGCCGGGAGCCATAGAGAAAAACCGTCAACCCGCCCACTCAACCCTCCGCAGAGCTGGCTATGGACTAACCGTTAAACCAACAGAGCAGGGCGGTTTCATGACTTTACTGTCACGTCAGCAATGGCATGTTCTAGATCGCGCTCGAGACAGCCGAGCCTTAACCACCTTGGCAATACCGATTCGCCGAATCAGCATCAGCTACCTGAGCCACAGCAAGGTTTGGCACAACAAATGGCCGGCAATGCTACTAAGTGGCCAAGATACAGAACAAAACCTTCCCCTTGCCATCAAGTTCGACCTGCAAACCACCCAGTTTGGTTTAGTCTCGCGACTGTTCTATATCAGCGACAGCCCGATTGAAGGTGATAAGCAATGACAGCACAAAAAGGCGTAGCACTGCTCTCAATGCTATTGGTTCTGGCCATTGTCACCACAGTCACCTCAAACATGCTCTACAACAATAGACTTGAAATACAGCGTAGTCAGGTACGCGCCCTCAGCGCACAGGCGCAAGAGTATGCACAGAGTGGAATAGCTTGGGCAGAAATTTGGCTGCAAAAAACAACTTATCCTCAGGCCCAATCGATGGAAATTTTCCAGCCAGACCAGGGCAGCCTCCATGTCACCATCAGCGATGAAATGGCCAAATTCAATCTCAATAATTTGCGCGACGCCTCAGGCAATATAGACCCAGCCCAACTGCAAATATTCCAGCGTCTTCTAATATCCCTGCAAATCGACCCAGCACTCGGGATTAATCTAGGTGACTGGCTCGATGCCGATATAAGTAGTGCGGGATACAACAGTGAAGATCTCGGCTATGAAAACAAGCAGGCCTATTACGCCAAAGGTTATCGCACCGCCAATCGCCCCATGGCACATAGCAGCGAACTTATGCTGGTAAAAGGCTTCTCACCAGAACTCTATAAGAGACTCCAACCCTCTATAACAGCGCTACCCAATAAAACCGGCATCAATATCAACAGCGCCAGCGCCAAGCTACTGGAAGTGCTAATCCCCGGCATTGATGGAATCCGGATGGTAGCCCATCGGGAGAGGGCAGAGGGCAGTCCATTTCTTGAAGTCGACAGCTTCCTACAACACCAACTTAGCGCCGGCCTTGAGATCGCCGCCGATATGCTAACCACCACCAGCCAGTATTATCGGGTCACCTCAGAAGCAGGTTATCGCAACCAAGCAAGCAACTGGCAGGCACTACTTTTTAGATCAGAAGACCTAAGCAATGGAAAACAAAGTGGCTGGCATATCCAACGGAAATGGCAGCAGCGATTACCCTTTTGGGTCACTCAAGCCAGTGTCAGCAATGAATTAGAGGCTACAGACAAAGGACTATGATAAAAACCACCTATCTATTTTTTGCCGCCGATGGCAGCCCACCAGAGATTCTTGAGCAGCATCCCGAGATGAAAAAGTCGCCGCAGATTGTTGGCGTTCTCCCAGCAGAATTGAGCTCCAGCTTTATCCGTGATTGCCCACCGGCTCAAATGAAATATCTCAGTAAAACACTGCCCTATTTGGTTGAAGACAGTATCGCCAGCCCAATAGATGCAATGCATTGCCTAAGTCAGCAGCTTAAAAATAGCCAGCCCCTTAGAAATAGCCAGCCCGAAAATAGTCAGATTAGAGTCATCGCCACCAGCCGCCAGACAATATTAGAATGCCTAAGTCAGGCAGAGGCTCTAGGGCTAAAACTCGACCGACTCTATATCGATGCAGATCTGATCCCCAGGCCAGCAGAGGGTAGGTCAACAAGGGCAATCATCGGTAATGGACGTCAGCTGATTAAAACCGCTAATGGTCTGATAGCAGCCCTAAGCGCCCAAGGCAGTGCCATGCCTATACAGGAGTTATCACCAGACTCGGATTTAATCACAGAACAAAGCGATCAGCTTGAGATTGACAATTATCAAGCATTCTGCACCGATGCGATTGCACAAATTTCATTCATTAGCTGCCCGCCGATCAATTTATTGCAGGGAGACTATAAGCCCCGTCAATCAGCAGCGGCTAGAGCCGCAACAGTCCGCAAAGTACTTATGGTCGGCTTGGTTATTCTAGTGGTGCAGATATCCTATTGGCTGATTGTTGGGGCTAACTACAACACAAAAGCTCAAAGCCTCAGGCAGCAATCAGAAAGCGTCTATCAAGAGCTCTTCCCCCAGGATAAAAAGATCATCGACCTAGTTGCCCAGGCTGAAGGGCACCTAGCCGAATCGAAAACCAACAGTTCAGAGAACTCCTTTCTAATCCTCTTAGGGGAACTGGGAAAAGCGACAAAGGGTAGCGGCGAAGGGGCACGGGCAGGCATATTGCTTAAGTCAGTGCAATATGACCAAAAAACTGGCCAACTTCGTGCTGAAGTTGTCGCAACAAAAATTTCTGAATTGGAAAAAGTAGAAAAAGAACTCAAAAAAAGCCCAAACTTAATCGCCCAAATCGATCATATCTCGGAGAATCCCAATACCTCAGAAGAATTTCCGGCCAATATGAGATTGACATTAAAAGCTAATTCAAAAGGAGGCGCAAAATGAGGCATTTCGTGAACAGAGCTTGTCAATTTATAGGGATGCCAGAGAGTCAAAGAAAATCCCTAATAGGCTACTTTATCAGCCTATTACTACTGATCCTCATAGCGCTAATTCCAGTTAGAAAATACTATGATAGTAATAAAATGGATTACATCGATCAGCTCAGAATTAGCATCTGGTTGGAGAATAATTTGGGTGGCATTCCGAAAGACTATGCCATAGAAAATAATATTAAGAAAAATCCTAAATCGAAATCCGGAAAAAGCCTATTTTCTATAATATCTGAAACCGGGAATAAGACCATGTTATCCCGTATCGAAAAGCGCGGCTCGACAGTGGTGGTAACCATTGACAAAGCTCGCCTATCCGAACTGCTCAATTGGCTAGGCGAGATATCAGATCAGCAGGGCATAGATGTACAGAATACTGCCATCAACTATATTGAGGGCGATAGAATAAATGCACAGATTACTTTTTCTCAGTAATCACAAATTAAGATCATTTCTCTGCCATTATTGAGGCGCCATAGGGAACAAGAAAATGTAGCTCGCGACATTATTAATCCGCTTCCGTTTCGATATCTCTACGGATCATTCTAATATTACTTTAAAAATAATTTCAATTATTGTTAATACGCCACCAACCAAAAAATATCTTGTTGTGGGACCAGCCATCTAAGTATGTAGTGACTAAGGAATCTTCTCATTGGATTGCCACATTTTCCCTACTGCAAATGCCATTAAAGCCATCGACTCATCTAATTTTGTCGGCATACTAATAGTGTTTCAAAGTGATCCCATTTTTATATATCTGTAATCGTTCCCTCGCAAGTAACATTAGCATTCACTGAGAAAGTTGCTAAAAAAGCGACACCTATTAATAAGTTTTTCATTTTCGTTCCTTATATTGTTGGTTTTCTGATGATCGAATGCCTACAGCGGGCGGGGGAGTTAGGAAATATCTTCCAAGGATAATCGGATTATTCTAAAAACCACAGGTTGTTAAGAATAGCAAAATCACTAGTGCCGCACCAAAGTGGCGCGGCACTATAGCCGGAGCCATGGAGTCCAACGGCGTTAGCCTGAGTAAACATTTTATGAGAACAATAATTTATTTAAAAATGACTTTAATTTCATCTAATTATTCGAAATAAAGTAAGTTATGGAAATATGACATTAACTATGTAATCCATAAGTCTAGAAAAATTGTCAATTATATAATCCTATAATTACTGAAAATTTAGTAACTTTATCAGGCCTTTAATTCCCCTATCTGATATCTGACTGTACCGCTTGAAATAATGAATCTTTACAAACGTAATTATTAGATCATATTTTTTTCATCGAATATTTGACTACTTATTTTTCTGTGTTGCTATTTTTTTTAAAATTCTAACATGCAGAAGAGAATGGCTTTCCAAATTAAATTCTGCTTAGGGCAGTTGGTTTCTGCCTGCCCGAAATATGGATGATTGTAATTTGGTAATTATATCGTCTAAAGATTGACAAAGCCCAGGTTAGGGTCTTAACTGATACCTAAGAATTTGTTTACTTTTTATTTTAAAGCGTTCATCAAGCAGATTTTACTAAGCGCTATCGATGTCTAGAACTCTCGATTACTAGAAAATGCAAACCATACTCATAAATGGAGTTAGAAGTATGTTTGGTCATTGCCTTCGGGTATTCAAGGGCTCCCTCCGGGTGGCATTTCAGCCGTCCACCTTAGCGTTGCTGGGAATATTTCGACTGCTGACACCTGCACCTCAGGCTACTGCGCCACCCTAGATTCATACAAATCAGATTGTGATAGTTACTCGCGAGAGAAAATACAGCTTTCGCGTTACCTATTGCTTCGCCCCACAGGCGATAGAAAGTCATTTTAATGGATTAAAACGACCCGCAAGGATGCAAGCTGTGTTTAAAAAGTACGCCAATACTAGATCTTCAAAAAAATCTTCAATCCACAATATTGGTTTAGCAGCGAAGCTGAAAACGCGACTTGTGGGCTTAGTCCTTGGGTTAGGTTTAATCATTCTCTGCTCAACCTTGCAAGCAGATCATGGCGGCGCGAGCCACATAGATGTCAATCTTTCGGTTGCCAGCAATAACACCACAGGAAGCTACACGGTGACCTGGGACTCAGGCACTAGGTACTATCTGCAAGAGAGCAAAGATGGTGGCAGCTATTCCCACGTATACAGTGGTACCGCAGGCACCAAGTCATTCAGCGGCAAAGCCAATGGAACCTATAGCTATCGGATTCGCGAATGCATTATCATCATTATTGCGGTCGGTATAGACACGCCCATTCCCTTCTGTGAGGCCTCAACTGACCCCGAACAGATCGCCGTTGCGGTTCCAGCTCCTGGAGTACCTGTGAGCTTTAGTGGCGCGGATGCCAGCGTGAACAGTGACTATATGTTGCAGTGGGATGCACCCAGTGGCGTAACCACAAGCTATGTTTTGCAAGAACGCAAAAACGGCGTCTGGGTGACCATCTATACCGGCGGCAACAACTTCTTCGCCCTAGAGAATCTCGCCAACGGCACCTATGAGTATCAAGTTAAGGCCTGCAATATTCAGTCTTGCGGCAATTACACCGGTATCAAAACTCTTGTCGTCGATAGACTAACAACCCCGCCAACGTCGCCCCCAAGCCCGTTTAATCCAGTCGCCAGCTCGTTAGTGACAGGGTCAGAAATCGCCGCCACCGACAATGCCGGTGTTAGCGGTGGCTCATTTCGAGTCGACGAAAGTGGCTCCGCCACCTACAGCATGTCCATTATGACCGTCGCTGGCACCGCCGGTGTAGTCCCAGAAGTCAGCCTCAATTACTCTAGTAATGGCGGCAATGGCATCGCCGGATTAGGTTGGAATATTGGTGGCCTGTCAGCCATCAGTCGCTGTCGCCAAACCCTGCACCAAGACGGCGCAGCACAGCCCATAACCTTTACCGCCATGGATCGCTTCTGTCTCGATGGCCAGCGTCTAATTCTCGTCTCAGGCACCTATGGCGCAGCCAGCTCGGTGTATAAAACCGAGATTGATAGCTTTGCCAAGATCCAAGCATTTGGTGGCACCACTGGCCATCCCGACTACTGGACCGTTGAGCGCAAAGATGGCTCAACCAGTACCTATGGGGAAAGCGGCACCAACAAAACCACAGAATTAGAGCCCTGGACCACAGCCAATGCCAAATCTGGGAAAGTGGCTAGTTGGAGTATTCATCAACTCAAGGACAGCGTTGGCAACCGGATCATCTTCGACTACATCAATGATATCGATGGCTTTCGTATAGATAAGATTCGCTACGCCTTTGGCAGCAGTGCCACCGCCGACAATGCCCACATCAAGTTTGAATATGAAGCCCGTGACGATCTCAGTCACAGCTATATGGCCGGCTATGCTATTCGCAGCACCAAACGCCTGAGCAAAGTTATTTCAAATAACAACCCCGGCACTGGATCGACAGAAGTGCGTAGCTATAAACTCAACTACCGCACCGCACTCACCACCGACAAACTCTCACGCCTGGACAATATCGAAGAGTGCATTGGCAGCACCTGTCTGCCCAACAAAACCAACTTTACCTGGAGCCTGCCAGTGGCAGGGGAGAGCTTTAGTAATAGCGACACCAGCTTCACTATGAAAAACTTGGTCACCTATCAATTGGCCGATTTTAATGGTGATGGTCGGTCAGATATTATCTGGTCCAAACATAAAAACTCAGGACACGATCAAGGCCTTCAAGTAGCCTATGGCAATAGCAGTGGCACAGGTTTAACCACTCATGCACTGATCGACAATAATGGCTCCAGCACGCACTCCATCCATTACGGCGACAGTCCCACCGCTGATCAGGTGTTAAAACTCTTTCCGCTTGATTACAACGCCGATGGTCGCTCCGATTTAGCCGTTTACGCATATCAAGCAGCAAATGGCCACAGTATCGGCTGGCATCTGTATATATCGGAGTTTATCAACGGCAGTTGGACTCTTAAATTCCAACAAGACCTGCCTATGAAGGATGAACATGCAGTCTTTGCCGACCTCAATAGTGATGGCCTGGTAGATGCCATTAGCGACGGCAAAGTGTATTACCTTGAGCACGACACATCTAAAGCCATCACCTCAAATAAGTATTATCACTTTGACTATCAACATGATGTTGATGTGGGGGCAATAACAGTAAACTCTGGGGCGCCATTACCGATCACGACGAATACCTTTGAAGGGTTTAACACCGTCGGCGCAGACTTCAATGGTGACGGGCTAGCTGATAGTCTGGCAATTATCAAACAGGTTGCAATAACGCAGGTCACGCCCACCTTTGGCGGCTACACCCTCTATGGCATTAGTGCACGTATCAACCAAGGGGTTGTTGGCGACAAACAGACATTCTTTGAAATGGACGGCCCACTTAACGATGACGTCTTTTTTATCTATGAATCGCAAAAGGAAGCTTATTTTAATCTGATTCGAACCCCAGATATCAACGGCGACGGACTGTCCGATCTGGTGTACTACAAAGCTGATGAATTTCACTACGCCTTGAGTGACGGCACTCAGCTAAATTATGTTGGCACGCTGTTTAATGCGGGTGACCTGGATGACGCCAAAAAGCGAGACTTCACCCTGGCCGATATTAATCGCGATGGTTATCCCGATGCGTTGTGGCACGACTGGTCAACCAGCTACGGTTACATCCGTGCCCGAGAATGGGATCCGGAAATACAAGCATTTGACACAACAGTTCGCTATTACAAAGGCAATGTCGACGACGACAAAGACGACAGCCATGTCTTCTTTGACTATAACGCTGACTCCATCACTGACTACGTCACCTTTCAAGACAACAAATTTGAAGTCTACGAAGGCAACGGCGCCAATCAACCGATTAATCGTATTACCAGCATCACCAATGGCCTAGGTGCCGTCACCGACATCACTTATGACACGCTCGGCCACAGTGATCACTACACGCACCTGGATGCAACTTACACCGATACCACACAGCAGACCTGTACCGTTGATCTGTCTGGTTTTATCCATGGTGGTGGAGGTGTTATCGAATATGATTGCCCAGACACCAGCGTAGACCTGAATGGTTTTTACTCCGCCCTCAATGGCGACTGGACCCTGCCGAGTGGCACCCATACCCTAGGCAAACAAGGCAACCCCGTACTCGAACTCAATGGCCCCATGTTTGTCGTCACCGACGTTGAGAGCGCCGCACCAGTTGCCCACGCCAGCAATGCAGGGCAGGTCGACAATAGCGCCACCAGCTCCATAAGCTATCACTATGGCGAAGCCAAAATCCAAGCCATGGGTCGCGGTATGCTCGGGTTCAAGACGCTCACCACCATCGACAACCAAACCGCCGTAACCACCCGAACCACCTATCGGCAAGACTTTCCCTTTATTGGTCAACCGCTAAGTACCAAAGTGTACTCTGGTGAAAATAAACTCCTTGGCGAATCCAATAACAACACCCGTCTTACCGGCTGGAACGGCACCGGCACGCCCAGCAATAAGTATTACCAGCCCTATAATTATCAGAGCATCGACAAAAGCTACGAGCTAGTGGCCAATGGCGCCACTGTAGGCAGCCTGCTGCAAACCGCCACAACAACTAATGTCTACGACAGCGACGGCAATGCCACCAGCATCACCGTCAAAACCACCGGCGGCGGCAAAAACTTTGAAAAAGCTGTCACCAATACCTACACCGCCAGCGGCTTTTCTAGTGCCGAAAGTAAAAGGTTAGGGCGCCTAAGCCACACCCAGGTAGTTACCAAGCGTGACGAAAACGGCGACGGGAGTTATGAATTAACCGACACCCGAAATTCAAGTTTCACCTACATCACCAGCGGCGCACTCACAGGCCTGCTCGAAACCGAAACCATAGAACCCAACACCAGCTTCGAACATACCATCACCCATAGCTATGACATCTTTGGCAACAAAATCAAAGCCCAAACCTCTGCTGACGCCGGTAATGGCAGCCAAATCCGCTTCAGCGAGACCGCCTATGAGGATACCGGCCGTTATGTAAAAGAAACCAAAGAACAGTTTAGCGACGTCAATGGCAACCCCGTCACCAAAAAAGTCAGCGAAGTCATAAGCCGCAATGACTACGGTGCCGCTACCGAAACCCGCACCTGGGTAGACGACAACAACTACGTCACCAGCAAAGCGTCCTACACACCCTTTGGTATCAAGTATTTCGAAAGCAACAGCAGCGGTGCCTACAGCATCAACACCCTCGCCAGCGGCACCGGCAGCCAATGCCCAAGCGCAACAGTGTTCTATAGCCGCAGCAAAACCGCCGGTGGCGGAGAAAGTCGCCAGTGCTTCGACCAACTTGGCCGCAGCACCCGCAAAGCCGCCAAAGGCTTCAGCGGCACCTGGAGCTACAGCGACACCGAATACGACAGCATCGGCCGCGTCAAACGCCAAAGTGAACCCTATTTCGCAGGCCAAACCAGCTGCAACAGCACCAGCAACACCACCCAATGCTGGGCCAACATCAGCTATGACATCTTAGGCAGGCCCACCAGCGCCACCGCGCCCGATGGTTCAGTCAGCACCACAGCCTACAACGGCCTCAGTACCGTCAGCACCAACGCCCTTAACCAAGACAAAACCGAAACCAAAAACGTTCTCGGCGAAATGGTAAGCGTTACCGACAACCTAAATGGCAGCACAACTTATGGATACGACGCCCAAGGCAACCTCAAAACCATGAGCGACGCCGCCAGCAACACCACTACATTGGCCTACGACAAGCTCGGCCGCAAAACCAGCATGAGCGACCCCGACAAAGGCAACTGGAGTTATGTGTATAACGGCTTTGGTGAGCTAATAGAACAGACCGACGCCAAAGGGCAAAAAAGCGAACTCACCTACGATGTAAGAGGGCGCCTAAAAACCCGTGTCGATAAACTTGCCAATGGCACCCCAGAAACCAACACCACCTGGACCTACGACACCGCCACTTATGGTCGTGGGCAACTCGACAATGTTCAAGGCAATATTAGCGGCTACATAAAAGTGCCCGAGTACGACTCACTAGGCCGCCTATCAGAAACCACCACCAGCTTAGGCGCAGCAGGTGCACTGGGCGATCATTACGAAAAAATAACCTACGACCAATACGGCCGCACCCACCAAGTATTTGATGCCGCCAGAGCCTCAGCCGACTACAGCAACAACGGCACCCAAAACCACTACAACAGCCACGGCTACCTGTACAAAGTCACCAGCGCCGAACAGCTCAATGGTCAACCCGCCAGCACCTACCACACCATTAGCAGCATGGATGCCCGCGGCAACATCACCAATGAACTCCTCGGCAATGGCGTAA
>CAJQKW010000067.1 GCA_905478975.1 uncultured Pseudomonadales bacterium
TGCACCCTGAGCATCTGCACAGTCAAAATCTCAGTCAGATGATTGACCATTAGTGGATTGCCGGGATGATGGCCAGAAGATTCCTCTATCAACAGACTCGTCAGCGCCCTCAGTCGTTCAAGGTCATGACGGGGACGGGCTCTGGTCTCTATAAAACAAGGGAGAGATTTCAGAAAAGGGTGATCAATGGATGAATCATAGGAAAGCGTAAGGCTAAGTAAAACCGTTTGTTGAGCTTGGCTGGAAAGATCACCGCCGGGGGGCGTCATTTCCCAGAAAGCGTCTTCCAGGGGGCAAGCGTCTGCAGGTATAGCTGTTACATTACCCGTTTTAAGCAAAAACAGACCTACATCACCATCAATGTTCACGACATTCTGCGCGGCCAGGGTCTGGCTCTCAGGGCTGTCGCTGATCCAGTGAACTCCACCGGTGGGAAAAGCGACGCTGTCGCCGACTTTCAGCTGTAGTAATCGATCATTTCCTGCTTCGCGCAGGTAGCACTGGCCTTGAATAACAATATGGGCAATGCCTTGCGGGCGGTATTGAAACTGCAGGTTCCAGGGCCCGCCAGTACCTCTGCAAACGTAGGTTTTTGCAGATAATTGAATATTTTTTAGTATGTGAGTCAGTGCATCCATTAGCACCATTTTATAAAAAAGAATTGATAGTGCCTATAGTTCCCGCTTCATGCGGGAAAAAAGACAAAAAAGACGGCGGGAATATCATTTTTTTTACGGGCAGAAAGCATTCCAATAGGCGCTGGTATAAGCTTAATGGGTGCTCGGCTCATAGTATGGACGGGCAGGGAGTATTGGATTAGAGGTATGAAATGGTAGATATCAAACTATACGGTTATTCAACCAGCCCCTATGTGCGCAAGGTGGCTTGCTGTCTCTATTACAAACAACTTCCCTTTGAATTCGTGCCGGTAAATCCAGTCGACCCTTCAGGGATAGCCTTTTCAGGCCAAACACAGGTGCCGGTGTTGCAGATTGGTGACGAGAGCCGGATAGATTCCACGCCACTTGCCCTGTGGCTGGATGAGCTGTTTCCGGAACGCCCACTGTTTGGCCAGAATGAAGAGGAGAAACAAGCAATACTGGAGATGGATCAATGGGTTTCGAATAGTCTGATCCTGAGTGGTTTCAGGAGTGTGCATGAGGCTCGGATGAGTGCGAGGTTAAGGCATATGGCCTGGCGTTTGGTGTCGGTTGTCAGTAGCCAGACCCCAGTGGCAGATGAGGTGCGAAATGCCTGGCCCGATTTGTTGCAAACCGCGCCGTTTATAAAGCACATGATGTGCGATATAGATAAATCGGAAAGCGCATCAGAGATGCGCGGCCGGGTTGGGATGCAACTAATAGAAAACCTTAAAGACGGTCCGTTTTTTGGTGGGCGTAGTGAGCCGTCGCTGGTCGATTTCGCGATATTCCCGCAAATTGTTTTCAGCTACGCGATCGGCATCGAAGACGAACTGCTGCCGGCACAGATTCCAGTCGTCCGGGATTGGCTGGGCCGCGTTCTAGAGTACATGCCAGAGAACCCCTTGCTTGCGCCCGATTATATGATCGTGAATCCACTGCCCCGGATATTTGATACCTTGAGCGAGCGTTCAGCGCAAACCGCGTAACCAGCAGGAAAGAAAACCAAACTATAGATAAGGCGTTGACATGAAGACTCGTATTACTGAGCTGCTAGGCATCGAACACCCAATTATCCAGGGCGGCATGCACTATGTCGGCTATGCCGAGCTGGCGGCAGCGGTATCGAACGCCGGTGGCCTGGGCATTATCACAGGCCTGACACAAGGAACACCGGAAAAGCTGGCTGACGAGATAGCCCGCTGCAAGGACATGACCGACAAGCCTTTTGGGGTGAACCTGACCTTCCTGCCTATCCTTAACCAGCCAGATTATCCCGGCCTGGTGCGCGTCATTATTGAGGGTGGTGTGAAAGTGGTGGAAACCGCTGGCAACAACCCCTCCGAGTACCTGCCGGCGTTGAAAGATGCCGGTGTAAAAGTGATTCACAAGTGCACGGCCGTGCGCCATGCGCTTAAGGCACAGACCATTGGTTGTGATGCAGCGTCTGTGGATGGTTTTGAATGCGGCGGTCACCCGGGTGAAGACGACATACCCAATATGATTCTTCTGCCGCGTGCTGCAGACGAGCTGGAAATCCCCTTTGTGGCCTCCGGCGGCATGGCCGATGCACGCTCCCTGGTCGCCTCACTGGCCATGGGGGCCGAGGGGATGAACATGGGTACCCGCTTCCTTGCGACAAAAGAAGCGCCAGTACACGAGAATGTGAAGCAGGCGATCCTGCAGGCTACCGAGTTGGATACGCGCCTCGTTATGCGCCCTCTTCGCAATACGGAGCGCGTACTGACCAACCCCGCTGTGGAGCGTTTGTTGCAGAAGGAGCGCGACCTCGGCGCAAATATCGGGTTCGAAGATATTGCCCCCGAAGTGGCCGGTGTCTACCCGCGCATCATGCAGGAGGGAGAGGTAGAAGCCGGCGCCTGGTCCTGCGGTATGGTCGCAGGCCTGATCAATGATATTCCTACTTGCCAGGAGTTGATTGATCGCATCATGAATGAAGCCGATCAGCTCATTGCCCAGCGCCTGGAGGGAATGCGCGCTGGTACCGCCACGACCGCGTGAAGCACGATACTCTGCGCACCCAGTCTGTGCCAAGGCCTTTGCAACGCAAATGCGCTTGCACCCGACAGTGAGAGCAGCGCTATCAGAGTGGTGCTCACCTAGAGCAGCATGAATTTACGCCTGAGTAGTCAAGAACTACCTCTTTGCTCCAGCCGTTCCGCGAGCCAAACTTTGATTATGGATTGGCGGGTTACTCCAAGGCGACTTGCTTCCTTGTCTAGCGACTCGATCACCCAAGTCGGGAAATCGACATTCACGCGGCGTTGTTCCTGATTCGGCCTTTTGATCT
>CAJQKW010000068.1 GCA_905478975.1 uncultured Pseudomonadales bacterium
AATTAGCTTGGAAAATAATGCCGATTATAATAATCGATCTGCGATAACACTACAGGTAAAGCTTATAACTCCACTGCACTTTTTCACAATCAGTCACCGACAGCCACTTGCAGGCGTCCAGGACGATTGAAAAATTGCGTCAGTACTCGGCTTAGACGCTCGGGATCAAGAGTGCCAGTCAGTTCACGACAGGAGTGCATGGCCAGCTGGGGAATGCCCACATCCAGTGTTGGAATTCCTAGTTTCGCCGCGGTGACAGGACCAATGGTACTGCCACAGCCGAGATCGGTGCGGGTTACAAAGGACTGAACCGGCACATCCACTTCAGCACAGAGCTGGCGGAAGAGACTGGCAGTGACACCGTTGGTGGCATAGCGCTGATTGGAGTTGACCTTGATCACCGGCCCGCCATTTAACGATGGTTTGTGGCCAGCCTCGTGTTTGGCGGCAAAATTGGGGTGCACTGCATGGGCATTGTCACAGGAAATTAGCAGAGAGCCGTCAAGTACTCGCGCTCTATTACTGGCTCGTGAATCGCTGCACAGGTCATTGCACAGACGCTCCACCACAGACTCCAAGAATGGCCCATCGGCGCCCACAGAGGAAACGCTGCCCACCTCCTCGTGGTCATTGCACACCAGTACCGATGTGCAGGTTGTATCAGCATTAATCAGTGCCTGAGTGGCGACAAAGCAGCTGAGTAGATTATCCAGTCGTGCCGAGGCAAAAAATTCTTTATTTAAGCCAACCGTTGCCGCACCTTGGACATCATAGAAACAGAGCTCGTAATCCAAGGCCTTCTCTCCGTCGGCTAAAAACCGTTCGGCCAACAGTTCGCGGAAATCGGTTTTTTCATTCGCCTGCATTAGAATAGGCGGAATATCAGTCTGGGGATTAATCGTGCGATCTTTGTTGGCAGTGCGATCAAGATGAATAGCCAGACTCGGAATAATCGCAATGGCTTCATCAAAGTTGATCAGCTTTTGCTTTAACTGGCCAGCGGCATCGCTGTAAACCAGGCGTCCAGCCAGGGACAGGTCGCGGTCAAACCAAGGGTTGAGCAGTGCCCCGCCATAGACCTCAACACCCAGTTGAAAGTATTGATTGTTAAGCATCTCAGGTTGCGGTTTAACCATCAGGCAGGGGCTATCGGTATGGGCCCCGGCCATGCGGATTCCGCTCTCAGCCAAATCTTCGCTACCCGCCACAAAGGCGATAATCGATGAGCCATTGCGGGTGACAAAATACTTCTCGCCCTGTTTGACTGTCCAGTCTTCAGATTCGCTCAGGGATTGAAAACCCGCCTGACGCAATATGCTAGCGATATTGGCTACCGCGTGGAAGGGGGTTGTCGAGCCATCAATAAAGTCCGCCAACTGCTTATTAAAGATCTCTGCCTGCTTATCAACCGCGTTCATTTTCAAATCCTTGTTGTCCAAAAAATATTTTGCTTAAGCCTTGCTGCGATCATGTTCGAGCCTGGCCAGCAAGCTGGAAGTGTCCCAGCGGTTGCCACCCATCTCCTGGACCTGCTGATAAAAGCCGTCGACTAATTGAGTCAGCGGTAAGTCACTGCCATTGGCCTTTGCTTCATCTAAGGCAAAGGCTAAATCTTTACGCATCCACTGCACGGCAAAACCATGTTCATAGTCATTGGCGAGCATGGTTTGGTAACGGTTTTCCATCTGCCAGGACTGGGCCGCGCCCTTGGAGATCACCTCCACCACCTGATGGGCATCGAGACCGGCGCGCTTGGCAAAATTGAGCCCCTCGGCGAGTCCTTGAACCATACCGGCAATACAAATTTGATTGACCATTTTACACAGCTGACCGCTGCCCACATCACCCATCAGCTGGAGAGATTTAGCATAGCTTTCGATCACGTCTTTGACTGCATCAAACTGATCTTGCTGGCCACCGCACATTACTGTTAGTTGGCCGTTCTCTGCCCCCTGCTGGCCACCTGATACCGGCGCATCAATAAACCCAAGGCCCAGGGCAGCTGCCTGTTCGGCCAACTCTCGGGCCACTAGTGCAGAGGTGGTGGTGTGATCGACCAATACCGAACCCGAGCTCATGGCGGCCAAGGCACCTGTTTCACCGGCAACCACCGCGCGTACATCGTCATCATTGCCGAGACAGGTGAAGACGATCTCGGCACCGGCAACCGCTTCAGCTACTGTAGCGGCTGCTTCGCCAGCATAGTCCCTCAGCCAACGCTGGCTGACGGTTTGGGTGCGATTGTATACAACCACTGCATAGCCGCGCTTACTCAGCCATCCGGCCATGGGATAACCCATTACACCAAGCCCTAAAAAGGCCACACGTCTTTGCATCGGAATTTCCTATCAATTATTTATCCTGACTGGGAATAGATCAAGCCTACAAGCACCGCACCCAAGAGCAAGCGATAGATTACAAAGGGCATCATTCCGACCCGTTGAATCACTTTCAAAAACAGCGTAATACAGAGATAGGCGGTGATCGCAGACAGTACTGTGCCAACCAAAATCAGTGTCCAGTCAACCGACGGGGTGTCGAGTAATTCCATTCCTTTGTAGCCGCCGCTTAACAGAATTATCGGAATCGCCATCAAAAAAGAAAATCGTGCAGCAGTCTCGCGATCAAAACCCAAAGCCAAGGCCGCAGTAATGGTAATGCCGGACCTCGAGGTGCCGGGAATCAGGGCCAATACTTGGGCAACACCAACCACCAACGCGGTTCGCCAGCTGAACTGATCAATACTCCGGTCACCGCCACCGCGGCGATCAGCCCAACCGAGTAACAGGCCAAAGAATATAGTGGTAAAAGCAATCACCGCCATGGAGCGCAGATTAGCTTCGATATAATGGCTAAACAACAGACCGGCCAAGGCAGCTGGCACCGTGGCCAGAAGAATATACCAGGCGAGATGGCTTTCGGGACTCTGGCGGCGTTCAAAAATGCTGTCCACCCAAGCCCTACTCAAAGTCGCAACATCTTGGCGAAAATACAGTATTACCGCCACAAGCGAACCCACGTGCACCGCGATATCAAAGGCTAAGCCCTGATCCGGCCAGCCCAATATCTCGGAGGGCAAAATTAGATGAGCGGAACTGGAGATCGGCAGAAATTCTGACAATCCCTGAATAATGGCCAACCAAACAGCCTGCATAAAATCCATTTTTATACTGCCCTTAACTTAGTATGTTTTTTCCACGCGTCTGTTCCACGCAGATAGACCAACTCAACCGACGCAATATCCACAGCCTCATCCCGAGCCTGTTTTATTAATGCAATGTCCAGCAGGTCAATCGCATCGGGATAGATGCTCTGATAGCCGGGCTGTTGAGAATGGGTTTTATTATTATCTAAAAGCTTGTTATCCAAAGCTTGATCATCGAGAGCTTTATCATCAAGAGCTTTGTCACCAAAAGCTTCACTAACTATAGACGATGCATCACCAACAATCATAAAAGGGTTCAAACGCCCTATAAGCCGTTTGGCGTCTTCCCCACTGAGCAATTGATCTTCGATAACAGCCTGATACTCTCCAGCGCTATCGAGTTCATAGGCGCCACAGTTAAACTCCCCCATACGCGCATCCAACAGCGGCATCAGAATCCCGGTCTGTTGATCCCTGAGATTAGTTTTGCGCCTATAGGTTTGCGCCATCACCTGTAGTGTCGATACCGCAATGACCGGTACCTGAGCACCAAAGGCCAACCCCTGAGCGGTGGCAAAACCAATGCGCAGGCCGGTAAATGAACCGGGACCAACGGTAACCGCGATCGCATCCAGTGCGGCGATGGCTATACCAGCTTCAACCAGCACAGCATCGACCATTGCCATAATCAGCCTGGTGTGGGAGCGCGGCTCCTCTGAATAGCGTGAAAATCTCGACTCACCAACAGAGAGAGCAACCGAACAGGCGGTGGTAGAGGTTTCAATCGCTAAAATGGATGCCATAGTAGAAAGTCTCACTGTACCGGGAGGTATCATTGGAGTCAGATTTTAAGTAGGCGGAAACAAAAATCCCCCACCATTAGGCGAGGGATTTTACAGGTCTCAAGACAATTAAACTATCTACCATTTTCCACCTTAAGACCTGGCAGCTTCAGTCGCAGTATTACTTTTTCGCGGCTGGGGCTTTGGCTGCTGCTTTCTTAGCAGCGACTTTTTTAACAGCAGGCTTCTTGGCAGCAGTCTTTTTAGCAGTTGGCTTCTTAGCCACTACTTTCTTTACCGCTACTGCTTTCTTAGCAACAACTTTCTTAGCAACAACTTTCTTAGCGGCAGCTTTTTTAGCAACTGGCTTCTTAGCAGCGACTTTCTTAACGGCAACTTTTTTGGCTGCTGGCTTCTTCGCAACAACTTTCTTAGCAGCTACTTTCTTAGCAGCTACTTTCTTGGCTGCTACTTTTTTGGCTGCTGGCTTCTTAGCAACAACTTTCTTAGCAGCGACCTTTTTAGCTACAGCCTTCTTAGCAGCTGGCTTCTTCGCTACAGCTTTCTTAGCCGCTTTTTTGGCTACAGGCTTCGCAACAACAGCTTTTGCAACTACAGCCGTCTTAGCCACAGCTTTCTTAGCAGCTGACTTTTTACCTTTAGCTTTTTTTGCTACAGCTTTAAGCTTGGCGACTACAGCTTTTTCAGCGGCCTGAACCTTGAGAGCGGCTTTCTTTTCAGCGGCTTTCATTTTCTTAGAGGTCGCTTTAGCACGAGCCTTTAACCAGCGCTTTTCAAATCGATTCATTGCAGCGGCAAGATCAGCATCCTGAGCAGCTTGCAATCGCACTTCGGCGTTCAATACAGCAGTCTTGGCAGAAGCTTCAGCAGCTACAACCTTGTTCTTTAACTCGGCTGCTTTAAGTTCAATCTTGGCAGAGCGCAAACCGTCGCGTAATGCAGCAGCAATTTTGCGGCTAGCAGAAGCTTGTTTACGTGCTGTAGCCAAACTGGCTTTAGCAGCAGCAGTTGCCTTAACGGCAATCTTTGCTTTAGCTTTATTGACTTTAACAACAACAGCATCATGTTTTTTGTTATGAGCTACCATTTGCTTTTTAACTGAATCGACAAGCTTCGCTGCACTTAGTACAGGTGAAGTTTGTGGCTTTGCTTTGGCTTTTGTTTTAGCTTTTGCTTTAGATACTGTTTTCTTGGCTGGACGTTTCATTTATGCGTTCCTCACGTAAATAAATACACATTTTACCATCATGATAAAAAGACGATAGTTCATCTTAGGCGGGAGTTTAAGCAGTTGTGGAATATTTTTCCAATTAAAACGCTAATTTTCGACGAAATTAGCGCTCTAATTCGAAAATAAAAGAAGATATGAAGGAATTTTTAAAAAAAGCAGTGTTTTTATACACTGCTTTTTAAAAATTTAAGCCAGTGCAGCAACTAATCTTGCCTGCACTTCATCGAGACTACCAAGACCATTTAACGTTGAAAATGTCGGTGCATCAGGTTCCGTTGCTGACAAGCCCTGATAAAACTCAACCAGTGGTTTAGTTTGGCTGTGGTAAATATTAAGACGATTGCGAATGGTTTCTTCTTTATCATCTGGCCGCTGGATCAATGGATCTTGCGTCTCATCATCAAGCCCAGCCGTTTTAGGTGGGTTGTGATCAATATGATAAACACGGCCAGAATCTTCATGTACGCGTCGGCCACTGAGGCGCGACACAATCTGCTCATCGTCAACGGCAATTTCAACAACATATTCGATTGTGACATTGGCATCAACCAGAGCCTGAGCCTGGGGAATAGTGCGGGGAAAGCCGTCAAACAAGAAGCCGCCGGCACAGTCCGGCTGTTCTATACGCTCTTTAACCAGAGCAATAATAATCTCGTCAGAGACCAGGCCGCCAGAGGTCATAATATCTTTTACTTTAAGGCCCAGTTCGCTACCGGCTTTAACCGCACTGCGCAGCATATCGCCGGTGGAAATTTGCGGCACTGAATATTTCTCAGTAATAAACTGTGCTTGAGTACCTTTACCTGCGCCGGGAGGCCCTAACAAAATAACTCTCATCAATATGATTCCTTGAACAGTTAAAACTACATGGGAAGTTTGTGCAGACGAACAATCTCTGGGGTTATTTCGGTTTCGAAACAACCAGTTGAAACATCTACCATCCCGAAAAGGCCGCTCACAATACACGGATTAAATTAACCAGACAAGCCACAGTTCAGACAGAGTCAAACCGGCAGTAAACTGTCAGCCTTTATTCAGCCAGCTTGACCTCGACCCAGAGCCGCTCCATTTCATCTGTGCTTAGCTGGGAAAAATCGTTACCAGCCTGCTCGGCCAGCTCCTCCATACCTTGAAAACGCCGCTGAAATTTATCATTGGCCCTACGCAGGGCACGCTCTGGATCCACCGCAAGGTGCCGGGCCAAATTAACGCAGCTAAACAATAGATCACCCAGTTCATCCTCAATTGCAGTGCTGTCGTTGATCTCGACTTCAGCTTCTAATTCCACCAGCTCTTCTCGAACCACCTCTACCACCTGATCGAGGTGCTGCCAGTCAAAGCCTTTGGTTGCGGCTCTTTTCTGTATTTTTTGGGCGCGGCTTAAAGCCGGTATTGCCAGGGGAATATCATCGAGGGTTTTGCTCTCACCTTTTGCGGCGCGCTCTTCGGCTTTAATCTCTTCCCATACCGCTTTGATTCGCGCCTGCTCTGTAGGACTATCAACTCTGCTGCCAGGCTCAATAACACTCTCCAAGGTGCCCTCTGGAAAAACATGGGGATGGCGACGAATAAGTTTTGTCACCAGGCCATGAACAATGCTGTCAAAGTCAAAAATCTGCTGTTCTGCACCTAGCTCGGCGTAGAAAATAATCTGGAATAATAGATCACCTAGCTCTTCTCCCAAATGATGAAGATCATCCCGCTCAATAGCGTCAATGACTTCATAGACTTCTTCCAGAGTATGTTTAGCAATACTGGAAAAGGACTGTTTCAAATCCCAGGGGCAACCGCTTTCAGGATCCCGTAACCGTTGTATTAGATAACGCAGATCATCAACTCTGTACTGTCTAGCCATTGCGATAAACCTTGATAGAAATTATTGGGTGAGAGGCAGGAATAGATTGTTGTGGCGGCGCCAGTCTAATCGGTCACGCGCCGGGCTGCTACTACGTTGGGAATTTGATTTAGCTGAGACAGCACCGCGCTCAACTGTTCAAGACTGGGAACATCGAGAGCCAACAGAACATGAGAGCTGTTCATGGATTTTTTGCGCCGGACTTTTTCATCGCTGGTCATGGACGCTATATGAAGACCAAGGCGATCGATCGTTTTGGTGATATCCAATAACAGTCCACTGCGATCATAGGTATCGAGAGCGATTTTTACCCGGTAATTTTTTTGCGGCTGCCCACCCCACTCAACTTTAATGATGCGCTGAGGATCAGCACTTTGCAGGCGTAAAAAATTGCCGCAGTCTTGGCGATGAATAGAAATTCCCCGCCCCTGGGTAATATAACCGCCGATACTATCCCCGGGCAGAGGTCGGCAGCACTGAGCCATCTGGGTAAGCAAATTACCCACACCGTGGATATAGACATCGGATGATTCAAAGCGCTGGGCTGTACCTGGCTCTTCGTCAGTGCCAGATTCCAGGGCTTTTAATTCAACAGCATCGAGGTTTTTGTTTTTCCCCTGACGGCCCTGTAGTGAATTAATAACCTGTTCGACGCCCACATCGCCGGCGCCAATAGCGGCATAGAGACCTGCCGCACCCTGCTTGTTATAACGCTGGGCGGCTTTCTCTAAATCAACGCCAGTAATATTTAACTGGGCCAACTCGCGGTCGAGAAGTTTTTTTCCTTCGATCTGATTGTGTTCTTGGTTCTGTTTGCGAAACCAATACTGCACCTTGCTACGGGCGCGACTGGTTTTCAGGTAGCCCATGGACGCAGACAACCAGTCTCTAGACGGTTCCCCCTGACGAGCGGTGATAACACTCACCTGATCGGCAGTGCGCAGGGCGCGACTGAGGGGCACAATACGGCCATTCACTTTGGCACCGCGACAGCGATGGCCGAGATCCGTGTGTACGTAATAGGCAAAATCTAATGGCGTAGCCCCTGTGGGCAAATCCACCACATGGCCTTCGGGGGTAAATACATAAACTCGGTCTTCACTAACCGATTGCTGGGCTTGGGCTGCCGAGTCATTGTTCTCAATTTCCTTTGACCAGTCGAGAACATGACGCAACCATTCAATTTTTTCTTCGTAGCTTTTATCGGCAGATTTTACATTGGCGCCACTTTTGTAACGCCAATGGGCGCAGACCCCTAGTTCGGCGGCACTGTGCATATCAAATGTGCGAATCTGAATTTCCAAGATCTTTTCTTCCGGCCCAATAACCGCGGTGTGCAATGAGCTGTAACCATTTTCTTTTGGCGCCGCTATATAGTCATCGTATTCACTGGGCAGGTTTTCCCAGCGACTGTGCATCCAGCCTAAAACCGCATAACAGTCAGCCACAGTGGGCACCAATACACGCAGTGCACGAATATCATAGACCTCAGCAAAACTGAGTTTTTTGCGCTGCATTTTCGACCATATGGAAAAAATATGCTTTGGCCGTCCGCTTACTTCACCCTCTATATCAAGGGCATTTAGCTGTTCTTCAACCTGACGGATAGTTTCGGCAATATAGGCTTGGCGGTCGCGACGTTTTTCCGCCAGCAAGCTCGCCACATGGGCGTAGTCTTCGGGTTGTAAATAGCGAAAGGCGAGATCTTCAAGCTCCCACTTTAGATTGCCCAGGCCGAGGCGATGAGCGAGGGGCGCGTAGACATCCACCACTTCCCGGGCAACGCGTATTTTTTTATCTGGGCTGGCGGTTTTAACCGCCCTTATGGCACAGGTGCGCTCGGCAATTTTAATCAGTGGCACACGGATATCGTCAATAATCGAGACTAACATTTCCCGGGTTTTATTCGCCTGCTGACCGGCAACATGGCCAAAAACCGATCGGCCCTGGGCGTTACTCAGGGTACTGATTACCGCCATGCGCAAGACTTTATCGATCAGCCCGGTAATTTCACTGCCAAATTCACGGCGCACTTTTTCCAGAGAGATGCGGCCTTCGCGAATAGCACGGTAGAGAATTGCAGCCTGAAGAGCGGCTGTATCTAAGGAGAGTTCGGCAAGAATTTCGGCCATTTCGAGGCCAGTTTGTAGACAGCCAGTGGCAGAACTCCAGAGTCTCTCTGGGTCGAATTCTTCGGTGAGTGCAAGGCGGGTAAATTCACAGGTATGGAGCAGAGTTTGAGTGTCGCTCTCAGCTCTTGTATGGCGTTCCACGAGCTCGGTAACCCAGCGCTGGGTATCAACCTGATCAGTGTCATCCTGTGGATGATGTTCGCGAACTTTGACCATGTCCTTGATCTCTAGTTAAAGCGCTGCTCCCTACTCTTTTTTAGCTTCTACTCGCAGCGTCTGACTGTATTTGATTGCTATCTGTAAATCCCTGAGGAGAGATAACGATCACCCCGGTCGCAGATAATAGCAACGATAACCGCATTTTCCACCTGTCGACTGAGTTCCAAGGCGGCATAGACTGAGCCGCCGGCAGAGACACCGCAGAAAATGCCCTCTTCGGTGGCCAAGCGACGCATGGTCTGCTCGGCGTTTTCCTGGGAGATATCTAGAGTTTGATCCACGTTGGCGGAATCAAAAATACCCGGCATATAGGCTGCTGGCCAGCGTCGAATGCCAGGAATAGAAGCACCCTCCTGAGGCTGTAGGCCGACAATTTGAATATCCGGGTTCTGCTGCTTTAAATAAGCCGAAGTGCCCATAATGGTGCCGGTGGTGCCCATTGAGCTGACAAAGTGGGTGATAGTACCCCCGGTATCGCGCCAGATTTCTGGCCCAGTACCTTCATAGTGAGCCAGTGGATTGTCCGGATTATTAAATTGGTCCAAGACCTTGCCCAACCCCTGCTCCTGCATCTGTCGAGCCAGATCACGGGCGCCCTCCATGCCATCCTGCTTGGTCACCTCAATCAACTCGGCGCCGTAAGCAGTCATGGCCCACTTGCGCTCTGCCGTGGCATTGGCCGGCATAATCAGGGTCATGCGATAGCCCATCATCGCTGCAACCATGGCCAGAGCAATCCCAGTATTGCCGCTGGTGGCCTCAATCAGGCGGTCTCCAGGTTTGATTTCACCCCGCTCCTGAGCCTTTTTTATCATGCTCAGGGCCGGACGATCTTTGACTGAGCCAGCTGGGTTGTCCCCTTCCATTTTCGCTAGGATGATATTCGAGGTGTTCCCAGGCATGCGCTGCAGCTGCACTAATTGGGTATTACCTATGCCTTGGTCAATGGTGGGGTAGTGCATGAACGCTACTCTTTATAAGTTTTAAATAGATTAATCATTAGGCTGGCTATTGTGCCTGAACCGCTACCCGGTGACCCCAGCAAGACTGTTATAGCCCATAATTGTTTGGCATATGCCTCGGGGCATAGATCGATATTTATTCCGAGAGCATGGCGTAGGCTATGGCGTAATCGCGCTCGTCGGCCAAGCTAATTAACATCCGCTGGCCGCCGCGACTGTGCATCACTTCAGCGGCACCGCCAGACAGCTCGACATGGGGCGCACCTTTTTCATCATTGCTAATTTGCATATCTTGAAAGCTGACGCCGTGACCTATACCGGTGCCCAAGGCCTTGGCTATGGCCTCTTTGGCGGCAAAGCGTTTGGCTACAAAGGCGACAGGATTGCTGTGAGATGTATATTGCTCAAGCTCAGTGGCACAGAGAATGCGTTCGACAAACCGCTGAGGCTGACGCTCTAGCAGCTCGGCGATACGGGCAATTTCGACTATATCAGTGCCTATGGCGATGATCATTGAAGCGTCTCACGATTGATTTGAGTGGCCATTATTCTACACCGATGTCTGTGACTGCAAATGCTGGCGATAGAGTTCGCGACTGTGTAACTTGCGACCAGCGAGATAAAAATCAATCACACTGCGGAGTAACTGCTTGGCGGTTCGCTGAGCCGTGCCCACGGCAAATTCACCACTGGCGATATTCATTAGGTCGGCACCAGAGTAGCTTCCGGGCACCGCCTCACGCTGATTGATCGACATAATCAGACCCTGTTCGGGAATATATTGATAGTACTTGTCCGCGATTAGCAGAGTGCCAGTTTGCCCCTCGCAGTCCAATACCAGGCCATAACCCAGCTCTTCAAGCAGGGTCATTTCCAGTTGGCGCAGGCGCACTTCATCGGGCTGCGCGGCACAGAGAATGGCCATAAACTGTTGGTACTGCTGATAGAGGTACTGGTGAATATCCTGCTCTTGGAGCAGACGATAAAACAGCTCATTGATATAGAGCCCAGTAAACAGGCATTCTTGCTTAAGAAATACTGGAGCTTGCACCACATCAGCTTTGGTCAGGGTTTTTAATTCACCGCGACCCTGCCAGCTGAAATGATGTTCGGTGTAGGGAAATATGGAGCGATTAATACCCTGCTTATTGGGCTTGCGGAAGCCCTTGGCCACACAGCGCACACGGCCGTGATTGGCGGTGTACAGATCCACCAGCAGGCTGGTGTCACGATAGGGCGTCGAGTGTAATAAAAATCCTGGCTCAGACTCAATTCGCACAGGGCTTACCTGTCGGTGTAGCCTAGGCTGCGCAGTGCACGTTCGTCATCAGACCAGCCGCTGCGAACTTTGACCCAGGTTTTAAGCATGACTTTGCAGTCCAACAGGCTTTCCATATCAGCCCGCGCCTGTTGGCCTATACTTTTAATACGCTCGCCTTTATTGCCGATAATAATTTTCTTCTGCCCTTCCCGCTCGACCAAAATTAATGCGCCGATATGAGTGACATTGCGCTCGACGCGAAACTCTTCGATTTCAACGGTAACCTGATAGGGAACTTCGGCACCCAGCTGGCGCATAATTTTCTCGCGGACCATTTCCGCGGCTAAAAAGCGTTCGCTGCGGTCGGTGAGCTGATCATCGGGAAACATATGCATGGCTTCAGGGATAAATTCGCTGATTTTGGCTTCAAGCTGGTCGAAGTTGGTTTTGCGCAGTGCTGACAGTGGGATTAAATCCGCCGCATTGAGTTTCTCAGAGAGAAATTGCAGATGCGGCAGCAGCGCTTCTTTATCTTCAATAAGATCGACTTTATTGATCGCAACAATCACTGGCACATCGTAATTGGCAATATACTTGGACACATACTCATCCGCCTCACTCCACTCGAAACGGTCGACAACGAAGATCACCACATCAACGTCGGCTATAACACTGGCCGCGGAGCGGTTCATCACGCGGTTAATCGCCCGTTCCTGATTGGTGTGGATGCCCGGGGTATCAACAAAGATGACTTGGGTTTCATCAACAGTTTTGATGCCCAACAAGGTGTGCCTGGTGGTCTGAGGTTTGCGTGAGGTGATACACAGCTTCTGCCCTAAAACATGATTGAGCAGTGTCGATTTGCCCACATTGGGACGACCGACTATGGCCACATAGCCACAGCGTGTTGGTGTATCAGTCACTAAATATTCTCCAATTTTTTTACTAATTTTTCGGCAACCAGTTGCTCTGCCTTACGGCGGCTGCTGGCAGTTGCCTCGGCAGCATCTTCCACTGCGTCAATTTTACAACTCATGGTGAAGAGGCGACTATGATCCTCTCCTTCGGTTTTTACAACCAGATACTCAGGTAAGGGCTTGCCGCGAGCCTGCAACCACTCTTGCAATGCGGTTTTGGCGTCCTTAACCGGGGAGTCTAGGGTCAGGGTATTCAGTGACTCGCTAAACCAGTTTTGTATACAGGCTTCGACTGCCGCTAAACCCTGGTCGAGAAATACTGCTCCGAGCAGCGCTTCAACCGTATCACCGAGAATCGAATCACGACGGTGGCCACCACTTTTCATCTCTCCGGGACCGAGTAGTAATTCAGGGCCTAGGTCGAGATTGCGGGCAATTTCAGCTAGGGACTCGGCGCGCACGATCTGCGAGCGAATACGACTGAGGTCGCCCTCTCGGGCCTCGGGGAAACGCTGAAAAAGAAAACTGGAAATGGCCATGCCGAGAACCGCATCGCCGAGAAACTCGAGCCGTTCGTTATTACTGCTGCCGCAGCTCCGGTGGGAGAGTGCCAGGGTCAGTAGCTGTGGATCGCTGAACTGATATTGCAAGCGGTCCTGGAGTTGCTTGGCATTGCTCGCCACGAAATATCCTCAAGTTAATTATGTCACTCTGCACTGTCGTATTGGTTGCTAAAACTCAGCACCACATCCACATTGCCAAACATTACAATTCGCTTCTCATAGTCCAGACCAATACGGGTTGCTGTGTCGACACGGTCTATGACGATGGTCGCTATATTGACATCGCGAATATTATTAATGGTGAAAAAGTTGGCTATTTTATTGCGTATCTCTGTATCTGACTTGCCGTTAATATCCGATTCGCCAACCTGATTAAGCGTGGCTTGAATCATCCGGTTATCCAGATAATGGGGTGCCAACTTAAACAGGACGGTTAAAAAGAACCCCACTATGGCGACCAGAAAAAGTGTCGACACTGTGGTCATACCCGACTGTTTGTTTCGTCTCACTATTGCTAACTCCCTTTTCGCTCTGTTGACTACATCCTGCAATCGCGACGCTTAACTTTTAAAGTATAGCTTTTAACCTTGGTATGCAGACTTAATCTATCTTTCCAGCCCGGCCAAAACTTGGCAAACTCATAAATTCATCCCAAAACATCCAGCGAGCAAAGGCCTTGCCGACAATACGCTGTTCAGGAACCGGACCCCAGACACGACTGTCACTGGAGTTATCGCGGTTGTCGCCCATCATAAAGTAATGCCCTTCAGGCACCACGGCGGTAAAGTTTTGGCTTAAGCGGGTCGGCAATATACGCTTCTGCATGGCGTGTTCGAGGCCGTATAGATCTTCGGTCATTGCCACTGAACGGGGCGCTGGAATTTCACCTTCCAAGACCTTCTGACTCATCTTGTCACCATTAATATATAGCACACCGTCTAAAACATGAATCTCATCGCCAGGCAGTCCGATCACACGCTTAATAAAATAGCGCTCTTCGTGGGGCGGAAAGAAAACCATCACATCGCCACGCTCCGGTGAATTGAGTTCAATAATTTTAGTGCGCAATACCGGCAGTCTTATACCGTAGGTCCACTTATTAACCAGTATAAAGTCGCCAACCTTGAGGGTGGGAACCATTGATGAGGAGGGAATCTGAAACGGCTCAATAACAAAGGAGCGCAGTACCAAGACCAAACCCAAAACCGGGGCCAGGGAAGCACCAAATTCAACGGCGCCTTCGGTCTGGCGTACAACAAACTTGTTCAGTAACCAGAACAATGCTGAAACCAGAAAAATGACGGTTAAAATCAGTTCGAAATTTAGATCCATAGAGTTATTGCTCCTTGTGGGTTGCTCAGCATCTCACTGATCAACTTTTTAAAACGGCGAGGAAAGCATCCTGGGGGATTTCAACATTACCCACCTGCTTCATACGTTTCTTACCGGCTTTCTGCTTTTCGAGTAGCTTTTTCTTCCGCGATACATCACCGCCATAGCACTTTGCGGTCACATTTTTGCGCAGTGCTTTAACCGTGGTTCGAGCCACTACACTGCCGCCAATCGCGGCCTGAATGGCAACATCAAACATCTGTCGCGGAATCAGCTCTTTCATTTTGTCTGCCAGAGTACGGCCTTTATTCTGTGAGGTGTCACGGTGAACAATGGCCGCCAGAGCATCGACGCGATCGCCATTGATCAAGACATCCAGCCTCACCAGTGAGGCCGCCTGAAAACGCACAAAGGTGTAATCCAATGAGGCAAAGCCGCGACTGACGGATTTGAGGCGGTCAAAGAAGTCCATAACCACTTCACTCATGGGCAACTCATAGCTGATCGAAACCTGGCCACCGACAAACTGCATATCTTTTTGCACGCCGCGCTTTTCAACACAGAGCGAGATAACGTTGCCGACATAATCTTTTGGTACCAGAATATTGGCTTCACAGATTGGCTCGCGCATTTCGTCGATCTGAGCCGGATCTGGCAGTGCAGAGGGGTTAGACATCTGCAATATATCACCACTGTTGGTGAGAATTTCGTAGACCACTGTAGGCGCCGTGGTAATCAGGTTGAGATCGTATTCGCGCTCGAGACGCTCTTGGATAATCTCCATATGCAGCATACCGAGGAAGCCACAGCGAAAGCCGAAACCCAGGGCATCAGAACTCTCTGGCTCATAAAATAGCGAGGCATCGTTGACTGCTAATTTGGACAGGGCTTCACGGAAATCTTCAAAATCATCTGAATCCACCGGGAACATGCCAGCATAGACTTGGGGCTTAACCCGCTTAAATCCGGGCAGTGCTTCAGTGTCTGAGGTACTCAGGTGGGTAATGGTGTCGCCCACAGGCGCACCTAAAATATCTTTAATACCGGCCACCATAAAGCCCACTTCACCGGCTCGCAGTACACCAGTCTCTTTGCGCTTAGGGGTAAACACACCAACACTGTCGACCACATGACCCTTGCCAATGGTCTTGGCGATAATCTTACTCTTGGTAGTCAAGGTGCCCTGCATAACGCGCACCAGAGAGACTACACCCAGATAGTTATCAAACCAGGAGTCGATAATCAGTGCCTGTAGCGGTGCATCTACATCACCTACTGGGGGCGGTACCCGACACACGAGTTCTTCGAGTATGTCATTGATACCTTCACCGGTTTTGGCACTGCAGAGGACCGCGTCAGTGGCTTCAATACCGATAATGTTTTCAATTTCATTGATGACTTTTTCTGGCTCCGCCTGGGGCAGATCCATTTTATTCAGTACTGGGAGCACTTCCAGACCCTGAGCAATCGCCGTGTAGCAATTGGCCACAGACTGAGCTTCAACACCCTGAGCTGCGTCGACAATCAGCAGTGCGCCTTCACAGGCGGCCAGTGAGCGCGACACTTCATAGGAGAAGTCTACGTGTCCCGGAGTATCAATAAAGTTTAGCTGGTAGGTTTTGCCGTCCTTCGCGGTAAAGGGCAGCGTCACGCTCTGGGCTTTAATAGTAATGCCGCGCTCGCGCTCAATGTCCATAGAGTCGAGAACCTGAGCGGCCATTTCACGCTCGGCCAAGCCTCCGCAGACCTGAATAAAGCGGTCAGCAATGGTCGATTTGCCGTGGTCAATATGGGCAATAATGGAAAAATTTCGGATATGACTTAAATCGGACAAAGGCTTCTGCTACCAGTGGAAAATGCGACCGCAGTTTAGCCTATTCCCGGCCCCTGCGCTATCGGCTGCGCGCCCTATTAATCAAGGGGCGCAGTTTAAAGAGAGCTTAGGTATTAGGCTTGTTCACTGCTTAACAAAGCGCAGTGTCATACGGTCGCTTTCGCCGATAGCGCTATAGCTTTCTCTGTTGCTGTCTTTGTCACGGAAACTGGGAGGCAGAGACCAGACACCACTGGGGTGATCCTTGGTATCTTTGGCATTGCCATTGATTTCAGACTGGGCAACCAATTTAAAGCCCATGCTCTCTGCCAATTCAATCAAATAGGCTTCTGGCACATAACCTTTTTCGGCGATTTTCTCAACATCACTGCCCGGTGCAGCACGATGTTGCACAACGCCGAGCACACCACCTTTCTTCAAAACACGGCTAAATGACTTATAGGCTTGCTCTATACCGCCATAGCGTATCCAGTTATGGCTATTTCTAAAGGTCAGGACCATATCTTGTGAGCCGCTGGCAACCTTGATTAGATAGCCCTCATCTTCAAAGACTTCAGTTTTAACTTGCCCATAGACCTCAGGATTTGTCTCCATCTTAGAGATATATCTGTTGTGCACATTGCGCATATAGTCAGAGGGATTGTTGGCACCAAAGCTGGCCACGGTTAACTGGCCCTGGTCTTTTAACGTCGGGGCGAGGATTTCCGTGTACCAGCCGCCGCCAGGAAGTATTTCAAGCACCTTCATACCCGGCTTTAAACCAAAGAACATTAGGGTCTCTTTGGGATGACGCTGGTTATCACGGGCCTTGTTTTTTGCGCTGCGGTGCTCGCCGGCAATAGCCTTGGTAAGCAGAGGACCGACTGATGATTCAGTGCCGGTTGCTGATGTAGTGCCACTCCCGGCAGTGGCGTTGAGCGATAAGAATGAAACACTGATTACGAACAGTGCAGTTGAAATACTCGAAATTCGGTTTTCTTTCATGTTACCTATCCCTACTGAGGTTTAAGTTATATTGATTAGCAACTTACTTCTTCAAAATAATAGTTCGTGAAATTGCCCTACCCTGTCGATAGAAACGGATTAATACTGGCGTGTCTATAGGCAGTTCGCGCACTACCTGATCGTACTCATCACTGTCATCAATACGGCTGTAACCCAACTGCAAAATCACATCGCCACGATTTAGGCCAGACTCTGAACCAGCGGAGTCTGGGGATACCTGCTCGACAACTACGCCACCGCGAATACCCAGAGAGCTCATCTCCCGATCGCTGAGGTCGGCAACCACTAGGCCGAGTCGATCACTGCCATCACTACGGCCGGCGACACTGGAATCGTCACCCTTGAGACTACCGATTTCAATGGTCAATTTCTTCAGTTTTCCCTTGCGGTAGAGTTCAACCGGCGCCTTCTTTTCTGGTGCCAGCATACCTACAACATGGGGTAGGTCACCGGAATCAACAATCGGCTGCTTGTTAAAGCGCACGATCACATCGCCTGGTTTGATACCGCCTTTGTCAGCCGGACTATCTGGCTCTACGGCATTAATCAAGGCGCCCTGAGGTCGGTCCAGATCCAGCGATCGAGCCAGGTCTTTATCCACATCCTGAATCACTACGCCGAGCCAGCCGCGCTGAACTTCACCATTCTCCTTGAGCTGTTCGATAACACCTACGGCAACACTGGTGGGGATGGCAAAGGAGAGACCAATAGAGCCGCCTGAGCGCGAATAGATCTGGGAGTTGATGCCCACGACTTCCCCATCCAAGTTAAACAGCGGGCCACCGGAATTGCCGGGGTTGATCGCCACGTCGGTCTGAATGAAGGGCACGTAATTTTCGCCTTTTTCAGTGGGAATACTGCGCCCAATGGCACTGACAATACCGACACTGGCTGAGTAGTCGAGACCAAAGGGAGAGCCGATGGCCAGCACCCATTCACCGACTTTAAGCTGGTCTGGTTCGGCGAGCTTAAGGCTGGGTAAATTTTTCGCGTCGACCTTTAGCAGGGCGAGATCTGAACGGCGGTCTTTACCCACCACTTCCGCGGTAAATTCCCGGCGATCGGAGAAGCGCACAACAATTTCGTCGGCGCCATCGATAACATGGTGGTTGGTGATGATGTAACCATCGTCGGAGATCACAAAGCCGGACCCCATGGCGAGCACCGGGCGCTGGGTTTGCGGCCGCTGGCGCTGCTGAAATAGATCGCGAAAGATCTCCGGAATCTGTCCCGGCGCTATCTGTGCAGACTTACCCTTGCGAGCCTTTTGCACCGTATTGATTTTTACCACTGCTGCGGAGGTCTGTTCAACCAACTCGGTAAAGTCCGGAAGCTGGGCTAGCACAGCGAGGGGATTAAAAATAAGACATAGAAAGGACGTAACAACGATAAATCTTTTAAGCACGGACTATTCTCCAAAAGTTAAATTTCTATTTCTCAGCTTATACAAAGCAGTTTCCATTCAAATATCATAGTCAATCCACAGCACAGGGGCAGCTGAAGTTGTGATTTTTTTACCTATTGGCTCGAATATAAGGACGTGAGTTAGATCACTAAAAGTGGCTTGAATAGATCAGACAACAGAGTTGAAAAATAGTTAATCATTAGTTGCTTAATAGCGAACTCAATGTTGGAAATTGAGAATACTCGGTTGATTCTGCTGTTCGATCAAAACCGGGTTAAAGCGCGGATCATCGCGCTTTTTAACACTGTGCAGATTAACTAGCAGGCCGCCCAACAACAGTCCCCCGAGGGCGCCGCCAACAGCCTGCATGTCACTCCCGGAAAACAGCGAGGCGCCGCCTATGGCTGCAAAAATCGGCAGTAGATAGACCAGCAGTGAGGCCAGCACAATAACGTCTTCGGGAATACCGATGGTCACTGACTGACCCACTGAGAAGTGCTCTGATGAGAGTTTGTCGCGCAGTACGCGGATACTGACGGTTTTGCCCGCCAGCTTGGATAAGAATTTTTGCCCACAGCCTTTCTCGGCGACACAGACTTCACAGGCAGACTTTTGGATTGTCTCAACCCACAGACTATCGGATTCAACCGCAACCACAACACCTGTTTCAAGAATCATTGCAGCGCGCCTCCCTAGGGTAGGGGTGAGATTGAGGAGGGTGAAGTGGGAGAGAGCGAAATCGCACTGGCAATTTGATTTGCTGTGGCCCGGGGGATTTCACCCACAACACAGATCGCATACTCCTGGTTATTGATGTCTGCTTTGGTTAAGACCGCCACCGTGGCACCCAGATTGGCATCGATGGCGGGCAGCGAGCGTCCAGGATCGGAGTCGATAAATACCGAGAAAACCGCCAGGCCATCGGTGAACATTATTGATTCCTGACCATTGCTATCAGCAATCTGATGGGAGGCAATAACAAATCCTGGAGGCAGCCATTGAGCACTCCAATTGGAGACAGAAGTGGTGATTTGACGGTTGTCGTCGATGCAGTTGCTTTGATCCAGTGCCGCGATGGCAAAATCGCTGGTGTCCAAATCAAACCCCAACTCGACGAAGGGCATGCCAATGGTGATATCGACAAACTGAAAGCGCTCTAGGGGTTTGCCGCTGTGACTCATCAATACCGACTGGAGTAGCAGGCCGGACTGTTTGTCGATGGCCACAACATAGCCGTAGCGATGCTTGTCTTTGGGTAACACGTGCACCATCACCACTTGGCGATTGGCGATACGCCCCTGGCCTTTGATATGAAACTCATAGAAATCTTCGAGGCGGGCGTAGCTTTGGTCATTTATTTTGTAGGCACTGCCGCGCAACAGCATGTCCCCGGTGCGCAGACAGTCAACATTGTCGGTGCGGCGCAGGACGTCGCGCTGCACACCATCCATATGTTGAATGCGTTCATAGGTCTGACCATCATCAACCCCATGAGCCACCTTAACGCTGGTTAGGTTGCCGCGGAACTCATAGGTAAAGAGACCCTGATAGTTTAGCTCTCGGGACGCTTTGGCCATTTTCGACATCAGGTCATGGGCCGACTCCATCGGCGCGGCAAATAATGGCCCATGTAGCAAAAAGGCGGCTACTAGAGCCGCCACTTTGATTGATGCAAATAGTCTTGATAAAACCATTATAGGTCTTTATTCCTTTTGGGCTGCTGCCTCAGTTTCATTTAAGCGCGCAAAGGGCAACATTCCCTGATTGCTGTTTAACGCCGCATGATTGGAGTGTTTGGCCATCACATCGTTCATATAGGCACGCAGTTCAGCCTCGGAGTACTTGCGCTTCACCTGCTGGCGAACCTCAATAACCGGCGTTACATACTGCGAGCTCTTGTTGTTGCCGCCAGCACTGACCGTGCGAGCGTTAATAATTGGCTGAAAGCCTGAGGGAAACTGTATAGCCGGGCCAGTATTTTCTTCATCGACCTGCTCGACACCGGCAAACTCGGAGATCCCACCGACGCTGTCCAGTGGACTGTTGAGCTGCTGCACACCAAACACGGCGACCAGCGCAACCGAGGCGGCAATCGCAAAGCGTCCAGCAGATCCGGCGAAGACTGCAAGACCGCTTTGGCGGTGAGCGGGCTCCTCGTCGATCGCAGCAGCGATGGCAGCGGAATAATCAATTGTGGCAGTGGCGGCATCACCTTTGATTGCGGCAGAAACCATATGGTAGCGTTTCCACTTGGCGCGCAGCTCAGAGTCTTCAGAGACTTCTTTAAGCAGGCGATGCATCTCAATATCGGTAGCCTCTCCATCCATTAGAGCGGAGAGTGACTGTTCTAAGCGTTCTTTGTGATCGCTCATTAATTTACCTCGTCAACATGAAAGTTAGCTGCCTTAACATTGGCCTTAACATTTGCCCTAAAACTGGCACGGTTTTGCTTATAGTGATGGTATGACCCACGTTTATATAAAAGGTTCATCATTCTTTTAATGACCTTCAACTAATTCGACTACACGCGCGTCAATCGCCTCTCGACCACGAAAAATACGCGACCGAATGGTGCCCACAGGACAGTCCATAACCGCAGCAATATCTTCATAGCTCAGCCCTTCATACTCTCGCAGAGTCACCGCAGTGCGCAGATCCTCTGGCAATTCGACAATAGCCTGGTTGATCGCCACTTCAAGCTGATCGCGAAATAACTGATTCTCAGGTGAACTGTGATCTTTTAGCTGGTCGCTGCCAGAATAATACTCTGCATCATCTAGATCAACATCTGAGGATGGCGGCCTGCGGCTGCGTGCGACCAAATAGTTTTTTGCGGTATTCACGGCAATACGATAGAGCCAGGTATAGAACTGGCTGTCGCCACGAAACTTAGGCAGTGCCCGGTAGGCCTTGATAAAGGCCTCTTGCACCACATCTCTCACCTCATCACTGTCGCGAATAAACCGCGCCACAATGGCATGTACTTTATATTGATATTTTAGAACCAGTAAATCAAAGGCGCGTTTATCGCCTTTCTGAACTCTGACAACCAATTGCTGGTCAGTGGGCTCTGTTTTTTGTTCTGTCATCTAGCAATCCATTTGTCCTGCAAATCCAATTTATTATCTTTATCTGTCACATTCGTAATGCGATACCTAATGCGATAAAAATTAACCCCAATCATAGACAGACCCCTGGGTCTCAATTTAGTTCGCTTGCGACTTTGGCTTATACTATCATGCCGCGTCAACCTATTGTGACCAGCAAATGAAACCAACCAATTTATATGATGTGCTGATAATCGGTAGTGGTGCGGCAGGCCTAACCGTCGCATTGCAGCTAGACCCAAATCTGCGCGTTGCACTGATAAGCAAAGCCACTCTGCAAGGTGGAGCCTCGTGGCTCGCCCAGGGTGGTATCGCCGCGGTTATCGACAAAGATGACAGCGCCGAAGCACATATCGCCGATACCCTCGCCGCAGGTGCCGGCCTCTGTCACGAAGACGCCGTGCGCTTTGTGGTTGAGAACGGACCCGGTGCAGTACAGTGGCTCATCGAAAGCGGCGTCGACTTTACCAAGGAAGTGGCCGAGGGAAGTGGAGAGAGAAATGGAGAGGGGAATGGAGAGCCAAGCTATCACCTCACCCAAGAAGGCGGTCACAGCCATCGTCGTATTCTGCATACCGCCGACGCCACCGGTAAAGAGATCACCGGCACCCTAGTCGAACGCGCACTGGCCGCGGAAAATGTACAAATCTTTGAACATCACTGTGCTGTCGATCTGGTCACTCAGGCCGACAAAAGCTCGCGCAAAATTCGCTGCACTGGTGCCTATATTCTCGACATCGAAAACGGAGATGTTGAACTGCTGCAAGCCAAAAGCGTTGTTCTGGCATCCGGTGGCGCCAGTAAAACCTACCTTTACACCAGTAATCCAGACGGTGCCAGCGGCGACGGTATCGCTATGGCCTGGCGTCGCGGCTGCCGGGTCGGCAATCTTGAGTTTAATCAGTTCCACCCCACTTGCCTCTATCACCCCAAGGCCAAGTCATTCTTGATCACCGAAGCCCTGCGCGGTGAAGGAGCCATCCTCAAACTGCCTGACGGCACGCCGTTTATGCAGAACTTTCATGCCGATGCTGAACTAGCCCCGAGAGATGTGGTAGCCCGAGCCATCGACCATGAAATGAAACGTCTCGGCAGCGATTGCCTGTATCTGGATATCAGCCACAAGCCCGCCGACTTTATTATTGAGCACTTTCCAACGGTTTATAAGCGCTGCCTAGAATTTGGTATCGATATCACCACCACACCGATTCCCATAGTGCCCGCCGCCCATTACACCTGCGGTGGCATTGTGGTGAACACCAAAGGTCAAACTGATCTGCGCAATCTCTACGCCATTGGCGAGAGTGCCTTTACCGGCCTTCATGGCGCCAACCGCATGGCCAGTAATTCTCTATTGGAATGTTTGGTCTATGCCCAGGCCGCCGCCAGTGAAATCAATCAGCTCAATAATAAGATTCCCCAGCCTGACTATGTTCGCCCCTGGGATGAATCACAGGTGGAGTACTCCGATGAGAATGTGGTGATCTCCCACAACTGGGATGAGTTGCGTCGCTTTATGTGGGATTACGTGGGCATTGTGCGCACCGATAAACGCCTACAGCGAGCTCAGCACCGTATTCACCTGCTGCAAAAAGAGATTCAGGAATACTACAGCAACTATAAAGTCGGTCGTGATCTGCTGGAACTGCGCAATCTCGCCACGGTTGCAGAGTTGATTATTAGCTGTGCCCTGCAACGCAAAGAGAGCCGCGGCCTGCACTATACCCTCGATTATCCGAAACTGGCGCCAATCGCCAAAGATACGATCTTAGTGCCGATCAATTTTGCTGGTCAGGATGTGATTATCAATCTCGATTAGGCTTTTTATTAGCAGCCCTATCTATCAGCAGCATGCGCAGCAACCGATGCTGCTTTGCTGACAGGCTATCTTTAGGAAGCACCCGAACAATCTGCCTCCCCTGGGGCATCTTGAAATACGCGATCACCAGATGGCGAGTAACGAACTGGGTTGGCTCCAGCAGCAGTTCCACCGCACCCGATGCAGACATCAGACGCCAACGATCCTCACTAGCATCCAGCACAATCAACTTTTCAGCACCCTGACCGCGGTAATTCACAAAAAACCAACCGGCAGCCAAACCAAGACACAGCAGTGCCGCCAGTTTGGCCCAGGTTAATAACGGCAGCACAGCGATCAGCCCGGCGGCTATGGCAACTAGACCGAGCCGTGCACAGAGATAATAGAATGAGGGACGAAGCTGAAACTCAGCCGAGTTGGGGACGGGACTCATGAATGATCTGCACTATCCTTTGCATATCGGGATTATCCGGCGACTGACGCTTCATCAGCCACATAAACAGAGACTGATCTTCACTCTCCAACAGCACCTCAAAACGCAGCTGATCCGCTTCTTCCAGCGCATCATAAGAGTTCTCAACAAAGGGCTCAAGAATCAGGTCGAGCTCTAACATGCCGCGGCGACAAGCCCAGCGCAGACGATTTTTATTCATAGCTAATCAATCATTGTTTTAAAGCGGCATTATAAGAGACAATCAAGCAATAACCTACAGAGTAGACAAAGGATTGACCATGACTCAGCAAACTTCTTCCAGTGACGGGTCTGGGAACCACTCGGCAGCACGCAGCTACATCAAATTATCCGGCCCCGACAGCAGCAAATTTTTGCAGGGTCAGGTGAGCTGCGATATGGACAGCCTCAGCCCGTCAAACAGCATTGACGGCGCCCACTGCACCCCCAAAGGGCGCATGGTGTTTCTGTTTAGCGCCCAGGTTGATGAAGAGGGCAGCATTATTTTAGACGTCCACCCCTCGGTCATGGATAGCGCCCTCGCCAGCCTAAAAAAGTATGCCGTGTTTTTCAAAACTGAGATTACTGACATTAGCAACAGCTATTCAAACAGTCAGCCCCCGCAATCGGATCTAGAGCGTTTGCGCTCAGGCCGTGCCGAAGTGGTGGCCGAGACCGTCGAAATGTTTATTCCGCAGATGCTAAATCTCGATGCCTTGGGCTATATCAACTTTAAGAAAGGCTGCTATACCGGCCAGGAAATTATCGCCCGCGCCCACTATCGCGGTGCCGTCAAACGCCGCATGCATCACCTAGCACTGGCCATCGACAGAGTGCCCAGGCCAGGCGACGAGATCAAAAACAGCGACGACAAAAGCATTGGCAATATCGCCAGCGCCGTAAGAGCCGATGAGGGCAAAGTTGAAATTCTGGCGGTACTCAATGACAAGTTCAGCGACGCCAATGAAATGCAGATCGGTGACCAAGCACTGACCGCCGTCACTCACCTGCCCCTACCCTACGAGATTCCAGCTAGCCTGTGAACGAACTATTCAGCTGGGTCTCTGATCATCAGCAGCTGTTGGTCTGGGCGGGAGTTATTTCGCTGGTTGTTTTTATTCTCAGCCTACTGTCGCTGCCATGGTTAGTGGCACAGATTCCCGAGGATTACTTTCTGCCAAAAAAGCGCCAGCCAACGGCGTGGAAAAACCAACACCCGGTTATTCGGCTGTTGGCTTTAATGGGTAAAAATCTGATTGGTTATAGCCTGATTATGGCCGGCCTGCTAATGCTGTTTTTGCCTGGGCAGGGAATTCTTACACTGGTGGTGGGACTGATATTGGTGGATTACCCGGGTAAGTTTAAGCTGGAGCGAAAGCTGGTTAAAACGCCGGCGATTTTGAATAGTCTTAACTGGTTGCGCAGGAAGGCTAAAAAGCCGCCGCTGGTGATTTGAGGTGCCGACTGATTGAGATCCCTCCACTGCGGTCGGGATGACAGACTTGGGCGAACCGGAATGACAGAATGGCACTCCACCCTGTCATCCTAAGCGAAGCCGAAGGATCTCCATCAGCCCACTCCCAATCACCAACCCCAGCACAGAAACCGCCTAGCCAGCCCCCTCCGGCAAATAAGCCACCTTGCCCACAACCACCTCATTACCCGCCCGCGGTGCCAGTGGAATATTCCGCGCCAACAGCAAACTAATCAGCGCCATCCCCGAGCCCATCAAAAACACCAGCATCGGCGACACCAGCCAGACCAACCCAAACAGCGCCGGAATAATCACCGCGGCAATATGGTTAATGGTAAAGGCCACACCAGCAGTGGACGCCATATCCGCCGGATCAGCAATTTTCTGGAAGTAGGTTTTAATCGCAATCGCCAGCGAGAAAAACAAATGATCCGCCACATAGAGCCCCGCCGCCCAGTTGGCGTCATCGACAAAAGCGTAAGCGGTAAACACACAGAACAGCCCACAGTATTCAAAGGTCAGTGCCCTGCGCTCACCGATGCGTCCCACCAGCTTTCCAATACGACCGGCAAAGGCCCAGTTGAAAAGATGATTAATAATAAACAGCGCGGCAATATTACTGACGCTGTAGCCAAATTTCTCAACCATCAAAAAGCCAGCAAACACGGTAAATATCTGCCGCCGCGCGCCGCCCATAAAGGTTAGGGCGTAATACAGCCAATAGCGCTTGCGCATCAGCAGCTCTTTGCGCTGAGGTGTCTTGCTTACGAAACGCGGAAAACCCAGCCACATAAATAATGTCAGCAGCAGACAACAGCCACCACCGACCAGATAAATAGCCTGATAGCTGAGCCCAAAATGGCTTTCAGCCAGCCACAAAAAACTATAGGTCGCCAGTGAGGCCATCGAACTCACCGCGATTAATCGCCCGAGCACCGCCGGCGCTTCATCAATACTCAACCATTGCAGGGACAGTGACTGCTTGATAGTTTCAAAATAATGAAAGCCCACAGACATTACAAAAGTCGACAGATAGAGGCCAATCACTGAGGGAAAATAACCAGTAATAGCAACGCCAATCCCCAGTAGCGCAAGAGAAAGGTAAGCAAAGGTCTGCTCTTTAACAATCAGTAAAACCAACACCGCAGTAAAAGCTAAAAATCCCGGAATCTCACGAATACTTTGCAACATGCCAATCTCAGCACCGGTAAAAGCAGCCCGTTCAATAACAAAATTATTGAGCAGGGCCATCCACGTGGCGAAGGCCAGAGTCATGGCCACCGACATAACAATTAATAGATTTTTTTGCGTCTGCCAGGATTTTGTTGCCACGTTTTACACCTCTGCTTTGTCTCTTGGTTAGTGTAATCCAGAACTCGTCAATGGATTCGCACTTTGAAGTGCATTTTGCAAAATACTGTTATTTTTTAGCGATCTGCAATCTTAATATTTCCCATTAAGTCAGCAATAAGCCTATAAAACAATGAGTTAACTCTCTCACCAACCACTGGCACCATAGTTGCTTAGGTTCTCTGACAGATGGAATAAATAATCTTCAAGGAGCGGTGTAAATGACAATAGCAATCAAACCCATTATAGGCAGCAACGGCGATGACAACCTAAATGGCGGCAATGGCCACGAATTATTCTCAGGCAGGGGTGGCAATGATCTAATCAACGCAGGTAATGGTCACGACGTGGCCTACGGCGGCGCAGGCAATGATGAGATCCATGGCAACTCGGGCAACGACACTCTCTACGGAAGTGGCGGACCCTCTTTTGTCGACCTCAGCGGCTTTACCATTGCCAATGATTATGCGGGCAGTGTTATCTTTCAATCAGAAAGCGCTGGCTACAAAAACTCATTGGGCAGTTACAAAGTCTCCCCAGAGGGACAGATCACCGACGTCCAGTTCCACTTCCCCAATGCCAGCCTACCCGGTTCAGGTGGCAGCACCCAGTCAGGATCAGAGAGCGATCTGAATCTGCAAGCGGGAGATCAGCTGGGATTTTTTATCATCGCCAACGGCTACTCCTATAACAACAGTTACCGGCACATGGACTTCGATGATGGCAGCTTGGAATTCAGAAACAGTGACGGCTCCATCGCCAGTATTAGCTCGGTTAATCCAAGCCTCTGGTACGTCGACCAAGACGGTAGCGAAACCCAGCTGGTTTACAACGCCTATCACACCGCTGCTGGGGTCGCGAATAACAACTATCAGCTCAATCCGGATGGCATTGCCCATACAGTAGGACTGGCAGACAGTGATGCTGGATTAATCACCCTTGGTTTTGAAGACCTCTACAACGGCGGTGACCGAGACTTTGATGACGCCGTGTTCTCAGTGAATATCGGCACCTCCAATGCCCAGGTTTTAGATCCCAATGTCGCTAGTGCAGACAACGGTGCCGACCAAAACCAACCCACCTACAGCTACCAGACTATGGCTGATGGCGCGATTCACAAGTTCGATGCAGAGGGAAATTTTGTCAGCCTGTCCGAGCAAAATGATGAAATTCACGGCGGCAATGGCAACGATAATATCTATGGTCGTGCCGGCAATGACCAGCTATTCGGTGACGGCGGCAACGATGTTATAGAGGGTGGCAGTGGCAATGATTTCGCTTGGGGCGGTTATGGTAGTGACCAGATATCCGGCGGCAAAGGCGACGATAGCCTTTACGGTGATAGTGGCCACGACAGCTTAGACGGCGACTCTGGCAATGACAGTATCGACGGGGGCAGCGGTAATGACAGCATCGACGGCGGTAAAGGTGACGATAACATCTCAGGCGGTTCGGGCAATGACCAATTACAGGGTGGTACAGGGGCAGACGTGCTTTTCGGCGGCTATGGCAATGACTCACTTTATGGCGGCAATGATGATGACATCCTCCAGGGTGACCGTGGCAATGACAGCCTCGAGGGCGGCATGGGCAACGATACCCTCTACGGCGGCTCGGGCAATGACAATCTAAAAGGCGGCTCCGGAGATGACCTGATGTATTCCGGTGCCAATAAGGATGTGGTCGACGGTGGCTCAGGCAGTGATACGGTGTCCTACGACTACGCTGATAGCGGCGTGAATATCGACCTTCATCGCAAAAAGACCACCGGCGGCGACTCCGACACACTCAAATCCATCGAGAATGGTATTGGCTCAGACCACAACGACAGCCTCCGTGGCAATCGCCTCGACAACCGGCTAGAAGGGGGTAATGGCAACGATGTAATTCGCGGTATGGCGGGCAATGATGTTTTGATCGGCGGCGCAGGTGATGATTCATTCACCTGGCGGCAGAGTGATCTCGATGGCAGCCTCGATCAAATTCTCGACTTTGCCCTGGGCGAAGATAGCCTAAGCTTCGTCGTCAATTCCTCTCTGGCAAGCCAAGATATCGATGAGTGGCTGATGCTAGAAATAGGTGACAACAGCAGCCAACTGTTCGCCGATTTAGATGGCGATGGCGATTTCTCCGATGCCGTTGCCTTTGCCGAACTGCAAGGGGTCACCACAGACTCACTGGCTGACTTGAGTATTTCAGTTGCCTAAAACAGAGTCTGATCGCAACACCTTCGTCGCTGCGGTAAAACGAGTGGTCCAGATGATTCTGGGCCATTCTTTTATGACCAACTTGGCAGCCTTTTGCATTCCGCTTTATACATTGCAGATTTTCGATCGGGTGATCACCACCGGCAGCTACGAATCACTGTGGATGCTGGCCCTCGGCGCACTGATTATTTCTCTCAGCGGTCTGCTCTTCGAACAGTTGCGACGTCAATCCATCGTCAACTTTAGTCACTATCTGGATCAACAGATAGGCGGCCATATCAGTGCCAAAATACGCCGCGGCTATCCCGGCAAAAAGCTCTATCGCAAAGTGAAATTATTTAACCAGCACCTTAGTTCCGGCGCCATTGTCAGTATCCTCGATGTGCTCTGGCTACCTATTTCAGCGGTGATTATATTTTTGCTGTCCCCGGTTTTAGGCTGGTTTATGCTCACCGTCAATCTGTGTTTTTGCCTGATTGCCTACGCCAAATTTAAGCAGGAAAAACCCTCTCTAGATGAAGGGCTAACCCACTGGTCGGAACAGACCCAGCGCTGGCTGAACACGGCCAATACGCTCAAATACTGGGAGCAGGCTCAGCCCACCCAAGAAACGTCCAGCAGCCATAAACAGGGCCTGCTCACCGATATGCATCACTGCCTGAGAACCCTGTACCAACTGGGCACTCCCACCATTGGCGCGATACTGTTATTGCAAAACAGCCTCTCTCCCGGCGGCTTTATCGCGGCATTAATCATTTCAGCCAGGGCCATTGCGCCCTTTGATATGCTATTTGCCAACAGCGCCGTTGTCGCATTGGGCAAGCAGGTAGTGATCGAAGTCTGCGACTATTTCGAGGAGCTCAGCCAGCGTAAAACTGGCGGCTACGACGCTCAGGTTGAGGGGCTAATCGAGCTAAAAAATATCAGGGTCGACGATCCTATTAATCCACGACAGAGATCAGTCCTGTCAAATATAAGCTTGCAGGCGAGTCCAGGTGAAATCACCGCTCTGATCGGTGCAGTGGGTGCCGGACAGACGGATGTAATTAAACTACTGCTCGGCGAACAGCAACTAGAAAGCGGCGACTGTCTTATTGATGGCAAAAGGCGCAGCGACTGGTGTCCAGAAAGCTTGAACAATGCGATAGCGGTGGCAGGGGAATCTGTGCATCTGCCAGAAGCCAGCATACTGCAGCTAGTCAGCCGTTTTGCTGCGGCAGATGAAACCCAAGGGATAAAAGCGGCGCAGATAACCGGTCTCAATCAACGGCTTCTAGAACTCAATATCGCCTACGACTTTATACTCACCCACAAAGCTCGCAGCACTGCCATTGGCATTCAACTTGAGCGGCTAATTAGCCTCACGGCAGCAGTGGCCAGCGAGGCAAAAATTATCTTATTAGAAAATCCTGAAAGTTACTGCAACGCATTTACCCTCGGTCAGTTGCAGCACACATTACAGTTTTTACAGCAGCAAAATCGCTGCATTATTTTAACCACCAACTCTAAACAGCTGATCAAACTGGCACAGCGCACCTATCTCTTTGACAACGGGGCTGTTGTGCCACCGCCACGGTCACTGCTCAGCACTCAGCGGGTTGCTTAAGCCTATGTCAGACGCTATGCCAGATAAACTCGCCCCATTCAAAGATCAGTCGCTGCGCAACAGAAGCTTTACTATTCTCGGCATCAGCCTCTTGGCCTTTACTCTCTGGGTGGGACTGGCGCCAGTGGAGAGCGCGGTATTGGCCAAAGGTCATATTCGCGCCATGGAAGACAGCAAGCCGATCCAACATCTGCGCGGCGGTAAAATCGCCTCTATTGAGGCCCGTTCCGGCGAGCAAGTAAGCAAAGGTAATATTCTTTTGCAGCTGGATGTCGCCGAAGAGCAGTCGGCGCTCAAGGCCAATCTTCGAGATTACCTGATGACATTATTGGAAATGGAGATTGCACAAACCCATATTAACCAATCCGAAGAGTTGCGGTTTTCACAAAAAGTATTACTGCTGGCAAAGCGACTCCAGGACACTCAGATACTCAGTATGCGGCAACAGAGTTTCGCTAAAACTATCGACAGAAAAAAGGATCAGCTCACGCTGCTCGACAGCCGCGAGCAACAACTGCATCTATCTATTGAAGCCCAGAAGATCGAAAACCGCGCGCGACTAGAGCGCCTTGAACTGGTTAATAAACAACATACTGCGGTTGTGGCCCTGGCAGGGAAAAACTATGTTTCAGAAATTCAGCTGGATGAAATAGCCCAGCGAGTGATCGACCTGCGCAGCGCCATTAATAGCAGCGTACAAAAAATTTCCGCTTCGCAATCCGAGTTACAGCAGATCCCCATTCAGCGAAAACTCCTTGCCTCAGAACTGATCCAGCAAGCCAACCTAGACAATAATCAGGCGCTGCATCGGATTATCAATATTGAAGACAATATCAATCAGCTGAAAAATCGCATTGCCAACAGCAGCATCAGGGCCTCTCACGACGGTGTGGTCACTCATCTAAAAAGAAAAAATCCGGGAGAGACAGTCATGCCCGGAGAAGAAATTATGCGCCTAGTGCCGAACAAAGAGGAGCTGCTTATAGAAGCGCGCATTCGCCCCACAGATATCGACCTAGTCTGGCCAGGGCAGATTGCCCGCATTCGCCTGACCGCCTTTAACAGCAGAGCCACGCCACTGTTAGAGGGCACAGTGTACTGGGTTTCCGCAGATCGGCATGAGGATGCCGAGGGCTATTATTTTATCGCAGAGGTTCGCATCGACAAGCATCAGCTGGACAGCATTCCCCAACTGCATCTCTCCAGCGGTATGCCCGCCGAGACCATTTTGGTCACCGCTAAGCGCAGCATTGCGGCCTATCTGTTTGAACCCCTACTGAGAGGGGTGAGTCGCAGCCTGCGGGAGAGCTAGGCTTTCTGCTCAGCAGGCAACTGCCAATCAATTGGCGCCCCACCCTGCTGCTGTAAAAATTCATTGGTCGCGGAGAAATGTTTGCAGCCCAAAAAGCCGCGGTAGGCCGACAGGGGCGACGGATGCACAGACTTTAAAACCAGATGCCGGGACTGATCGATAAAGGCACCCTTCTTCTGGGCATAACTGCCCCACAATAAAAAGACGATACCCTCACGCTGATCATTGAGTGCCCGAATAGCACTATCGGTAAACTGCTCCCAACCCTTGCCCTGATGAGCACCGGCATCGGCCTGCTCAACCGTCAGTGTGGCATTCAATAACAGCACACCCTGTTCCGCCCAGCGGGTCAGGCAGCCATGACCAGGTGACTTAACCCCAAGATCAGCCTCTAACTCTTTATAGATATTCGCTAGAGAAGGCGGCACTTTGACCCCTGGTAGCACGGAAAAACAGAGACCGTGAGCCTGGTTCGGCCCATGGTAGGGATCCTGCCCCAGAATCACCACCCGCACCTTATCGAAAGCTGTGGTATCAAATGCGCCAAACCATTTTGAAGTCGGCGGATATATCACTTTTCCCGCAGCTTTTTGACACAACAAAAATTCTCGTAACTCTGCCATATAGGGTTTATCAAACTCTTCCCCTATTGCTCTGCACCAGCTTGGGTGCAGCTTGATCTTTCCTTGATCAGCCATATCCATTCCAAATTCTGTTTTCAGTTTAAAACTCCTAACCGCGAATTGCCGGCGAATGGTAACATGCCTGCCATGAAACCTGTCTCAACACTCAATATTTGGCGCCTCACCTGGCCAACCATGCTCAGCAATATTCTCTATATGCTGATGGGTGTTGCGTTTTTAAAAATGGCCGGCACCATGGGCACAGATGCGGTTGCCGCCGTGACCACCGGACAGCGCCTCTACTTTGTCTTGCACGCCATTATCATGGGGCTCTGCAGTGGCACCACCGCCATGGTCGGGCGCTATTGGGGTGCCGGCGACAAACAGATGGCAGGCCGTTTTGCCGCCCTCTCGGTGCTGGTATTTGTAATTGATGGCATGCTGCTGTCCTGGGTTGCCATACCCTTTCTCGACCAGCTTATCGGTATGTTTAGCCTCGCCGATGAAGCCCATATTCTGGCCATGGAGTTCACCTTCTGGACCGCTGTTTACGGGCCAGCAATGTTGATCACCCTGGTGTTCAATATGTCTTTTCGTGCGGTGGGCAATGCCACCACACCATTGTGGACTGCCATAATCGGTGTGGCCCTAAGCATCGCCTTGGGTGGCGCACTCACCTTTGGCTGGGCTGGCCTACCCAATCTCGGCCTAAACGGTATCGCCATCGGTGGTGGTATCGCCATGACCGTCACCATAGTCTCCTTCTTACTGTTTTGGACTCTCGGCTGGCTTTCCTTTAAGCCCTCAAATCCACTGCCAGATATAGTCAAAAATGGTAAAATCCTGATTGATATCGGCATGCCCGCCGCCTTCGAACAAGCTTTTTTCCAAGCCGGCATGCTGCTGTTTATGGTCTTTCTCGCCAGCTATGGCAACGCCGCTTTTGCTGCTTACGGTATCGGCCTTTCGATTCTCGGCCTGATTATTGTTATCGCCTTTAGCTTTTCAATCTCTGCCGCAACTCTGGTCAGCCAACATCTCGGCGCTGGAGACAAGCAGGGTGCCTATGACGCTGGCTGGCGCACCATGCGCACCTCTGTCTATCTGATGATTGGCTGCAGCCTGGTGATGGGTTTCTACGCTGAAGAGATCGCTCGATTTATAATCGACGATCCAGAAGTGATTCGGCACATGGTCGACCTAACCTATGTGCTATGTTTAAGCCTGCCATTTATGGGTGTGGAGTTCAGCATGGCTGGCTCTCTGCGCGGCGCTGGTGATACGCGCTTCCCGATGATGGTGACCATTTTTACCATGCTATTAACGCGACTGATAATGCCCCTGATACTGATTGAAATGGGCGCTGATGTAATCTGGCTCTACGGAATGTCGCTGATGGATTTCTCCATTAAAGCAAGTCTAAATATGTGGCGTTTCCGTAAAAAAGCTTGGTTGGGTGACTAAAACCTCGTCTCTGGAAATTTGATTAATAAGTTAACGGTTAAAGCATTAATGTCTAACGCAAATACAGCTCTGCAATTCAACAAACAACATGATCTGCAAATAGCCTACTGGCTGCTTGCCTGTGCCGCGGTGATTTTCGGAATGATCCTATTGGGTGGCGTTACACGCCTCACCAACTCGGGCCTGTCCATGGTCGAATGGAGACCGCTGATGGGTATTATCCCGCCGCTGTCCCACGTTGAATGGCAGGACGTTTTCTTAAAATACAAACAGTTTCCCGAGTACCAGAAGATCAATGCTGGCATGTCTCTAGAGGCTTTTAAGTCGATTTTTATGTATGAGTATCTGCACCGCGTGCTGGGCAGATTTATTGGTATTATTTTTATTCTGCCATTTTTGTATTTTTATCTTACCAAGCGTATCAAGCCCGGCCTGACGCCAAAATTACTGATCATGTTACTGCTCGGCGGCGGCCAAGGCCTGCTCGGCTGGTACATGGTTAAAAGCGGCCTAGTGGACAATCCAGACGTCAGTCAATATCGACTGACAGCTCACCTGGGCAATGCGGTTTTGATCTACGGCTTTATCTGGTGGACTGCTCTGGGATTGCTGTCCACTGCCAAGCCTCAGCAGGCTGGACTGAACAAGTTTGCCTACAGCTTGAGCGGCCTGATCTTCCTAATGATTCTCTCCGGTGGACTGGTTGCCGGCACTAATGCTGGGCACGCTTATTCCACCTGGCCACTTATGGGCGACAGCTTCATTCCCGCTGGACTCTATAGCTTGCAGCCAGCTTGGTTGTCGGCCTTTGAAGACATCACCACGATCCAGTTTAACCACCGCATATTTGCCTATGTGATTGTTGCACTGGTGCTAATCTTTGCAGTTAAAGCACTGAGGGCACAGATTTCCAAGCCGGTGAAAATTGCTGTTTGGTGCCTGCTGGGACTGCTGGCTCTTCAGGTCACTCTGGGTATCAGCACCCTAATATTTTATGTTCCAGTTCCAGTAGCCGCAGCGCACCAGGTCGTCGCCGTTGCACTGTTGAGCGCCTCACTCTTTATCAGCCACAGCTTGTATCACAGCTCGGGCCAATCAAATTAACCATTGGAGAAGTACTATGAAAACACTCACTACTACCCTAATAGCGGCCGCTCTTGCAGTAGCATCCTTTAGCGCACTGGCTGGCGACCCTGCCGCAGGCAAGGCTAAGGCAATGTCCTGTGCTGGTTGTCACGGCGCTAACGGCATCAGCAACAACGGCATGTGGCCTAACCTTGCAGGGCAAAAAGAAGCCTATCTGGCCAGCCAGTTACAGATGTTTAAAGACGGCCGTCGCAACAATGCGATGATGTCAGCTATGTCTAAGGGTTTGTCGGATGCTGATATTGCTAACTTGGCGGCTTATTACTCTGGTTTAAAGTGATCGGCTCCGCCGATCATCCTGAGAGAGCGTAGCGAACCGAAGGATCTCCTGCCGACTGGCTGAGAGAGCGTAGCGAACCGAAGGATCTCCTGCCGACTGGCTGAGAGAGCGTAGCGAACCGAAGGATCTCCTGCCGACTGGCTGAGAGAGCGTAGCGAACCGAAGGATCTCCTGCCGACTGGCTGAGAGAGCGTAGCCAACCGAAGGATCTCCTGCCGACTGGCTGAGAGAGCGCAGCGAACCGAAGGATCTCCTGCCGACTGGCTGAGAGAGCGCAGCGAACCGAAGGATCTCCTGCCGACTGGCTGAGATCCTTTTTTTTTGCATTAAAATAATCAAAACCAGAGAGCAAAAAAACAGCCAAAAATATTAAAGACACTTGTGTTTGTTTTATTCAAAGCCTGTATAATTATACGCAAATAACAATAAGCCAAAGCCGCCCAACCAAGGCCGACTTTCTACAGGAGCTCTCCACCAATGGCAGCAAAGTCCAGATGCATCATTATCGGCGCCAGCCACGCAGCGGCCCAACTCGCCCCGACTTTACGCCAACAGGGATGGACCGGTTCCATCTCGATGATCTCCAATGAATATGCCCTACCCTACCATCGTCCCCCGCTATCAAAAGACTATTTAGCCGGAACGAAAACCGCCGAGCAAATCCTAATCCGCCCCGCCGCTGTCTACAAAAAATGTAATGTCGGCATCACCATGGGCGTCACCGCCGCCGCCATTGATCGCCCCAACAAGCAACTACTGCTCGAAGATGGCATGGCCCTCGACTACGACAAGCTGGTGCTGACCACCGGCGCACGGGTGCGGAAAATCGATATTCCCGGTGTGAATTTAAACGGCGTATTTTATTTGCGTGACCTCCATGATGCCCAACAGATCAAAATGTTTACCGGCGCCAATAAGCGCGCAGTAATCATCGGTGGCGGTTATATAGGTCTGGAAACCGCCTCGGCATTGCGCAGCCTCGGCATGCAGGTCACCGTGCTCGAAGCCATGCCGCGTATTTTACAGCGCGTCACCGCACCGGAAGTGGCCGCGTTCTATGCCCGCATTCACCAAGAGGAAGGCGTCGAAATTGTTGCCGATGTGCAAGCTGTGAGTATCAGTGGCGACAAGCAGGTGGCGTCCGTGCAATGCCATAACGGCGCTGAATATGAAGCAGATTTAGTGATTATCGGTGTCGGCGTAATACCCAACACAGAGTTAGCTGAACAGGCTGGCCTGAAGATCGACAACGGTATTGTCGTCGACGAATATGCCCGCACCAGCGACGAAGATATTTTGGCCGCTGGCGACTGCACCTCCCATTACAATCCAATCTATCAACGCCATCTGCGTCTCGAGTCCGTGCAAAACGCACTCGACCAAGCCTCAGTGGCAGCCAATACTATTTGTGGCAATCTCAAGCCCTACTCAGCACTGCCCTGGTTCTGGTCTGATCAATATGATCTCAAACTACAGATCGCCGGTCTCTCCCAGGGCTATACAGATGTAGTTGTGCGTGGTGATATTGACGGCAGCCGAAGCTTTGCTGCGTTTTATATGCGCGAAGGCAAATTATTGGCGGTGGATGCGGTGAATCGACCGCAGGAATTTATGTTCGGCAAGCGCCTGATTATGCAGGGCAATCAGCTCGACCCAGGGCAACTGGCAGATGACAGCCTGTCTTTAAAAACACTGTTAACCAGTTAACGATTACTGCTACTATTATTCACTATTAAATTATTTATTATCGGAGTTCAGTTATGCCCAGAGTCACTTATATTCAGGCCGATGGCCAGAGCCAGGAAATCAATCTGGAAGCCGGCAGCAACCTGATGCAAGGTGCCGTTGACAATATGATCGACGGGATTGTCGCCGAGTGCGGCGGCTCATGCAGCTGCGCCACCTGCCACTGCTATATAGATGCGGATTGGGTCGATAAAGTCGAACCTGCCGGTGAGATGGAAACGGATTTGCTCGACTGTGTTAGTGAGCCAAAAGAAAACAGCCGCCTGTCCTGTCAGGTTACGGTCAGCGATAGCCTAGACGGTCTTGTGGTGCATTTGCCAACTACGCAGTTTTAAGCCTGACGCAAACTGACCAGCCCGAGCTGTTCTTGAAAACCCTGCCCAACGATAAAATATTGTCGGGCAGGCAAAGACCAAAAAAAGAGCTAACAGCGCTCTTTTTTATCAATGGCTACGCCGTAATATTGCCTGCAATAAACGCCTGTACTGCAGCCTGATCATTATCCAGCACGGTGTAGTGCTCTTCTTTCTCAAACAGATCTGCCATATGAGTCGGCAGCTCAGGGTCAGTAGGATAACCTGCCTCGCGCACCGCGTCCGGGAACTTAGCCGGGTGTGCAGTGGCCAAGGTCACCATGGGTGTTTCATTATTAGCTCGACAGTGACGCGCCGCATCCAGACCAATCGCTGTATGCGGATCCATCAAATAGTCACTTTCTTTTAACAGGCTGCGAATCATTGTCAGCATGCCGTCATTGTCACAGCGATGACTGGAAAACAATTCGCGGGCCTTGACCAACACCGAGTCACTGAGCTGCATATCCCCAGCTTTGGCATCTTTCATTAACGCTGCAATAGCAGCGCCATCGTTATCATAGAGATCAAACAGCAGACGCTCGAAGTTACTTGAGATCATAATATCCATGCTCGGCGCCAGGCTCTGTTCCAACGGTCGAGTGCTGTGATCATTCTCGCTAATACAGCGGTGTAAAATATCATTCTGGTTAGTGGCAATAACCAACTGCTCTATGGGCAAGCCCATTTTGTGCGCCAAATAACCGGCAAAAATATCGCCAAAGTTGCCGGTGGGAACTGAGAATGACACCTTGCGCTGGGGCCCGCCCAATGACAGTGAAGCCCAGAAATAGTAGACGATCTGCGCCATAATCCGCGCCCAGTTAATCGAGTTTACCGCGGCTAATTGACGCCCTTCAGGCAAAAATGATTGGTCGCTAAAGCTCGCTTTAACCATATTCTGGCAGTCATCAAAATTGCCATGCATAGCAATATTGTGCACATTGTCTGCCGCAACCGTGGTCATCTGACGGCGCTGAACCTCAGACACGCGATTGTGTGGGTGCAGAATAAAGATATCGATATTTTCACAGCGACGGCAGCCTTCAATCGCCGCAGAGCCGGTGTCACCAGAGGTGGCACCCATAATCACGACCTTCTGTTTGCGCTTGGCGAGAATATAGTCGAGCAGGTTACCCAAGAACTGTAGGGCAAAATCTTTAAACGCCAGAGTGGGGCCGTGAAATAGCTCCATAATCCATTCGTTGTGTCCGGTCTGAATCAGCGGTGCAATACCGCCGTGACGGAAGGTGGAATAGGATTTATCAATCAACTGTTTGAGGTCGTCGCGGGGAATGGCGCCATCGACAAAGGGCGTAATAATCTTTAAAGCCAGATCCTGATAAGACAGACCGGCCCATGAGGCGATCTCTTCACGACTAAACTTGGGCAATTCCTGGGGGACATAGAGTCCGCCATCTGGGGCCAAACCGGTGAGTACAACCTCTTCAAAACTCTTTGGCTCGCCGCCGCCTCTGGTGCTGATATATTTCATTTACTGGTCCAAGTGTTCGACGCGGATAAAGCTTACATTGCCACGTACTGTTTCAAGTTGTTCAATCTGCTCAACCGCTGCATCCAGAGATTTCTCATAGGTGATGTTGGTCAGGATAATCACATCCACATACTCTTCCGTGGCCGGCTGCTCTTTCTGGCTGATCGCCTCAATGCTGATACCGGCATCGGCCATAATACCGGTGACAGTGGACAGCACGCCGGGCTGATCGAGAGCTGAGAAGCGCATATAGAAGCTGGTTTCGATCTCTTGAATATCGAGAATATCCCGCGCTGTGACGGCATTAGTGGGCACGCCCAGTGCTGGAATCCAGCTCTGGGGATCATTGTTCATCACTCGTGCTACATCAATGATATCGGCCACCACTGAGGAAGCAGTGGGTGCTGCGCCTGCGCCTGGGCCATAGAACAGAGTTGTTCCAACAGCATCCGCATTGACCATCACGGCGTTTTGAACATCATCAACACCGGCAATCAGACAACTTTTTGGCACTAGGGTTGGGTGAACTCGCAGCTCAATACCCTTGTCAGTCTGGCGGGCAATACCCAGATGCTTCACCGCATAACCCATCTCTCGGGCGTTGGCCACATCCTGAGGATCCAGCTTGGTGATGCCGTCAGTGAAAACTGACGTGCTGTCCAGGGGAATAGCAAATGCCAGAGAGGCCATAATCACCAGTTTGTGGGCAGCATCTATGCCTTCCACATCAAAGGTGGGATCGGCTTCGGCGTAACCTTTTTCCTGAGCTTCGGTAAGCACGTCGGCAAACTCACGACCTTTGCTGTCCATCTCAGAGAGAATAAAGTTTGTGGTGCCATTAATAATGCCAGCCATCCAGTTGATACGGTTGCCAGCAAGGCCTTCACGCAAACCTTTAATAATCGGAATGCCTCCGGCCACTGCCGCTTCGTAGGCAACGATCAGATTACACTTCTCGGCGTGGGCGAAAATCTCCATGCCGTGCTCGGCGATCAATGCCTTGTTGGCAGTGACCACATGCTTGCCATGGTCCAGGGCCATCATCACCAGGTCACGGGCCACCGTGGTGCCACCAATCAGCTCGACGACAATATCAATATCGGGGTTTTTAGCAACCTCAAAGATATCCCGTGAGACCTGCACGGCAGAGGTATCACAGCTGGCATTATCGCGACGCGCGCCCACCTGAGTAACAGCGATTTCGCAGTTGGCTCGAGGGTTGATTAATTGGGCGTTATGTTGAAGAAGATTGAGTGTGCCTGAGCCAACTGTGCCCAGACCGCAGATACCGACTTTTACCGATTTCAAGGTGTTTCCCCGAACTAAAAATGAGTGAATAACATAGGGCACAACAGTAGATGGCAGGCCGCCCTCTGTCAATGCAAGGGCGGGGGATATTCGCTAAAGCGGGTGCTTTTTATAGCTATATAGCAGCTGCCAATCAGTTGCTTGCGTTCAAACCAAATAACGCAGCAAATTCAGCCGCAGGTTTGTAGCCGGGAATCAGTGTGCCGTCCATTAACACAATCGCCGGAGTGCCGGTGACGCCCAGAGACTGACCCAATTGATAATGTGCAGCAACAGGGTTATCTGAACAAACTGCGGTGCTGGCGCGCTTGCCATTCTTGATCGCCGTGAGGGTTTCATTGGGCGTATCAGAACACCAGGCGGTGGCAATTTGATCAAAGGATTCAGAGACTAAACCCGCTCTCGGAAACGCCAGGTAACGCACTTCGATGCCCATGGCATTTAGCTCGGGCACTTCATTGTGCAGCTTGCGGCAATAGCCACAGTCCACATCAGTGAACACATTGATGATCGCTTTAGTCTCGCCCGCTGGCTTAAAAATGATCATGTCATCAGTGCCACGCGTGGCGAACAGTTCGCGACGTTCGCCATTTAATGCCAAGTCGCGAACATCAAGAAATTGGCTGCGGGTAATTTGGTAGAGATTGCCATCAAAGAAGTGTCCACCATCGGCAGAGACATAGAGCAGCGGACCGCCTTTGACTTGCACGGCATAAAAACCCGGCAGTGCCGCTTCACCGACAAACTCAAAGTTAAGATCAGGGCGCACCGCGGCAAGATTGCCAATAATTTCTTTTTCGCTAGCGGCCATGGACCACTGGGCACAGCCGAGACTGACGAGGAAAATGGCGATGGCGCTGATAAAGTTGCTTTTGACTTGGCTTTTGACTTGGCTTTTGATTTTATTTAGGGAGTTATGCACTTGTCCATCCTAGAAAGTTTTAGGGGCTTTATTGGAGTTGAATACTCCGCAGAGGTTCCCTAAAGGGGTTAGAGAGCGGTTAAGAGAGCGGTTAA
>CAJQKW010000069.1 GCA_905478975.1 uncultured Pseudomonadales bacterium
CACGCCCCAAAGCGTCTTTTACTTCGCGACCGGCTTTGGCCATTCCACAATCAACTAAGAGGCTGGTCAGAGGTTTTTCTGCGAGACCGTCCACTGGCAATTCAGATGAGGGCATGCCATCGAGACAGAGCTGTTCAAAATCGGACTCAGGCAGTTGGTTGGGATCTCCGGTAAACAGTGCCTCGGTAATCCGCAGTGCTGCCGCAAGCCCCTCCTCCCCATGAACTAGACGGGTCGCTTCCCGAGCCAAGACCGACTGACCCTGAGGCTTACCCTCAGCCTCGGCGTCCGCGTCCTCCACCGCCTGAATTTCCTCTAGGGATAAGAAGGTGAAGTAACGGAGGAATTTATACACATCAGCATCGGCGACATTTAACCAAAACTGATAGAAGGCCAAGGGCGATGTCTTGGCCGGGTCAAGCCAGACGGCACCGGCCTCGGTCTTGCCGAACTTGGTGCCATCGGCTTTGGTGATCAGGGGGACAGTGAGGGCAAAGCACTGGGACTTGTTCTGGCGCCGAGCCAAATCTATGCCTCCTACTATATTGCCCCACTGATCACTGCCGCCTATCTGTAGAGTACAGTCGTGGCGACGGTTTAGTTCAGCAAAGTCCATGCCCTGTAGCAGGGCATAGGAGAACTCAGTAAAGGAGATACCCGAGCCCTCGCGATCGAGCCGCAGCTTTACCGACTCTTTATTGATCATATTGTTAACCGAGAAGTGCTTGCCTACATCACGGAGAAACTCCAGGGCAGACATCTTCTCAGTCCAATCGAGATTATTGGCGACCACGGCTGAGTTGGCACCACAGTCAAAATCAATAAACTGGCTGACCTGGCCTTTAATCTTATCCGCCCAGCTTGAAATGATGTCCGGCGTATTGAGCTTGCGCTCAGCGGCTTTAAAACTCGGGTCGCCGATCATGCCGGTGGCTCCCCCGACCAGGGCAATAGGAGTATGCCCAGCCTCTTGAAAGCGCTTGAGCACTAAGAGTGGGACCAAGTGACCAAGATGCAGGCTGTCCGCGGTGGGATCGAAGCCGCAATACAGAGTTCGCGGCTGGTCCAGATGCTCTTCGAGTTCGTTGCCTGCGGAGACCTGCGCGACTAGGCCACGCTGGCGCAATTGATTAATGATCTGACTGCCACTCTGTTTCATTACTAGGTTTTTCACTCTGGCTAATTTGGTGGCCAACTCTACAGATTGAGAGGGCAAATACAAGATCTTCTCGCCCCAATCAGAGCAAGAGCCTAGCTTGAGGTAGCTTTTAGCGACTAAAAAGCGGAAGTAGCTCGCTGTAATTTGTCAATTGATTAGGCTAAACTTGCGCGAATCGCACAATGTTGGCTGACTATGATCGCATCACTAATGCAAAAGGCGACCCGTTTTTTGTATCTTATGCTCAATGTTTTCCCACGACGCCACCTTATAGCAGCGTCAGTGGTCAGCTGCTGCCTGCTAATATTGGCTGCCTATCCAGTCAGCGACGCCAAGGCCAATAAACAAATTTCAGAACAGCTCGCGATACCTATCCAAGCCGCCATTATAGAAACCCCAGCACCAATCAATATTGAACCATCACTGAGATGGGTTGAGCAGTCGGTGGGCTCAGGGGACAGCCTCTCAACACTGTTTAGCCGCGCCAAGCTCTCCGCACTAGATGTCTACAAGGTCACCTCTTCTAAAGATGGCAAGCTATTACGCGATCTATTCCCCGGCGAGTCTTTCCGTTTTGGCATCAACCAGAGTGGCGAGCTTGAGGAGTTGCACTATATACAGTCAAGACTGGTCAGCCGCATCTATAATCTAGAGGACGACAGCTACAGCTCTGAACTTAAAGAGCTAGAGCCGGACACCCTGCTCAGCTATCGCGAAGGCATTATTAACGACTCTCTCTATCTGTCAGGCCAACAGGCTAATCTTCCGGATAAGCTGATTATGGAGCTCGCCAATATCTTTGCCTGGGATATCGACTTTGTCTTCGATATCCGCCAGGGGGATTCATTTGCGATTCTTTTTGAAGAGAAGTATCTGGATGGAGAGATGTTCGCTGTTGGCGACATTATCGCCGCGTCCTTTACCAACCGCGGCAGGACTTATGATGCGGTTCGCTATACAGACTCCAGTGGTAGCTCGAGCTATTACACGCCAGAGGGCCTAAGCATGCGCAAAGCTTTCCTGCGTGCACCTCTAGACATATTTCGCATTAGCTCTGGATTCAATCTCCGGCGCAAACATCCAATCCATAAAATGATCAAGGCCCACCGCGGCGTTGACTACGCTGCTCCTCGAGGCACACCTGTATTTTCTGCCGGTGATGGCAAGGTCACCGCAACCGGTTACAGTAAAGCCAACGGCAATTATGTCTTCGTCCAACATGGGCAGACCTATGTAACCAAATATCTCCACCTCAATAAAAAGAAAGTCCGCCGAGGGCAGACGGTTAAGCAACGCCAAGTTATTGGCACTGTAGGCTCAACCGGCTATGCCACTGGGCCACACCTGCATTACGAGTTCTTAGTCAATGGTGTACACCGCAACCCACGCACGGTGAAGCTACCCCAAGCCAACCCCATTTCGGCAACCGAACTAGCAGCCTTTAAATTGGCCACTACCCCGGTGCTGACACAGCTAGCCCAATCCGGCACGACTATTGAACTCGCCCAATTGGAGCAGGCCTCTAGCCCTCAGGCAGGCGCTGCCAATGCCAACTAGATTCCACTGATGTCGAGCGCAGATATCTATATTGGCCTGATGTCCGGTACCAGCATCGACAGTATCGACGCTGCGGCAATGACCTTTATTGACGGACAGCTAGCGCTTTTAGGCACACATTCTCAATCCATTCCTGAGAGCCTGAAACAACAAATTATCGATCTCTGCCAGCCCAGCAAAGATAGTGTGCAACTACTCTGCGAAACCGATAACCAGCTCGGCGAACTATTTGCCGAGGCGGCTCTGGCATTGATGGCTGCAAATAACATTACCTCCGGGCAGGTGGCCGCCATTGGTAGCCATGGACAGACTATTCGCCACTCACCCCCTGAAAATAATGCCATCCCGTTTAGCCAACAAATTGCTGATGCCAATATTATTGCCGCGCGCACAGGTTGCAGGGTGGTTGCCGACTTTAGACGCAAAGATATGGCCCTTGGCGGCCACGGTGCGCCTCTGGTACCGGCCTTTCATAAAACGCTTTTCGCAGATACTCGCGCCAATCGAGTGATCGCCAATATTGGCGGCATTTCAAATATAACCGTCCTGCCCAATGATGGCAGCTGTTTTGGCTTTGACACTGGCCCCGGCAATCTCTTGCTCGATGCCTGGTGCTGCAAGCACACTGGTAATAGCTTTGACGACAGGGGCTCTTGGGGGGCAGCGGGACAGAGACACGCAGAGTTGCTCAATCAGCTTATGGGTCATCCCTTTATCAGCCAAACTGCGCCTAAGAGCACCGGGCGGGAAATGTTTAACCTGGCCTGGCTGGAACAGCAGCTGAAAGACTACAGTCTTGCAGCGCAAGATATTCAAGCAACACTGGTGGCTTTTACTGCGCAATCATTGGCGGGCGCGATCAATGGACTAAATGAGCCGGCCAATGAAGTCTATATCTGTGGCGGCGGGGTGTTTAATGATCAGCTTGTGGCACAGTTGCAAATCGAACTAGGATCCGCAACTCTGCACTCCACTCAACAGCTGGGTTTAGACCCAACTTGGGTAGAAGCCTGCGCCTTTGGTTGGCTCGCGCATCAGCGTATGAATGAGCAGCCCGGCAACCTGCCGGGAGTAACCGGCGCCAGCCGAGAAACTGTTCTCGGCGCCTTATTCTTGCCTTAACTCGCTCAGGGAACGGAGAGTTGGAAATAGAGATATAGAGATATATCGGAAGGATCAGAAGCACCAGCCGCTTAGAAAAAACTGTAATCCTCTTCTTCAAGCAAGCGCTTTAATTCAGCGGGACCAAAATCCACCGGCGAGACAAACGGCAATAGATCGTCTCTATCAAGACCTATGGCTTTCGAACTCACCTGACAGACTCTAATATCAATCACGCCCAGGGACGAGAGTCGCGCGGCCAGATCAACCGTTGTTTTATACATGCTGTAATTCTGCTTAAAAAACATCGCCACATCGGAGCCAAAAATCACAAAGGCAATGGGGCCAGCAGACTTGTTCAAGGAGTCGAAATAGTCTTCTGATTGGAAGTGAGCTTCAGCCCGACGCAGCGCTTCAGCAATTTGCCCCGGCTTGTTTAGATCAATGCGTGCCACGTAACCAGAGGCGGTGTCCACCGCAGCCAAACGTGCATCTGAGCTAGAACTTTCACTAGTACCAGCGCCTAATTCCAAAACTGGCTGGGCCAGTAAAAAGCCCGGCAAAAAAATCAGCATTAAGCAAAACCAGCGCATATCAACAATCCTTGTTTTGACGTGGAATCTCACATATTAAAAATCTAGATAGAAAAAGACGCCCCACAGCCACAGGTGGTAGAGGCATTGGGATTGGTGACCAAAAATCGTGATCCCATCAAGCCCACTTCATAGTCGACTGTCGATCCAACCAAATACTGATAGCTCAATGAGTCAATCAGCACAGTTACGCCATCGCGGGTCACCTCTGTGTCGTCTTCTGCCATAACGTCCTCAAAAGAGAATCCATACTGAAAACCTGAACATCCACCTCCAGTGACATAAACCCGCAACTTTAAGTCGTCATTGCCCTCCTCCACTTTTAGAGAGCCTACTTTGGCCACCGCCTGTTCCGTGATATTCAGCGGTGCTGGGATGTATGTTTCAATACCTGACATTATTTCTCCGTACTTCAGTTTCTATGGGCGCAGCGCTTATACATTGTGCCAAAGTTAGCGCTAGTTGCTGAGCTCTTTTGAGTCTGCTGGAAACTGCGTAACATTACTAGGAGACTGATGATAAACAAAACTGCCGACAACTTCAGCGCCTTTCTCTATTTCGATCAACTTGTAGTTAACGCTTCCTTGGACCACAGCCTTGGCCGCGAGTTTAATCAGCTGGTCCGCATGCAGGTCTCCACGGACATTGCCATTGATAACGATGGTTGCGACCGCTATATCACCGATAACTGAGCCACTGTTTAAGACTCGAATTCTTGAACCTTCATCCGCGGAGACGATATTGCCAATCACTGTTCCTTCAATTTCCATATTGCCAGTAAAGTCGATATCACCGGTCAGTGTGGTCCCCTCAGCAATCAGTGTTGTTGATCCTGAGCTATTAGTATTATTGTTGTTCTCTGCACCAAACATCGTTTTAACCCCCAATTTAATTCCCAGTTTAATTCTTAGTTTAATTCTCAATTTTCCAGGCAAATTTCTTATCGAACTGGGCCTTCTCCATCCAGGGGTAGCGTAAAACAATCCTTATCTGTTGCGGCTCAAAATTCTCCGGCAAGCTTATCAGTCCACGATTTATCGAAAAGTACTTAAACGCCAAGCGCAGCGGAAGCGCTGTCATCTCGGCATCCAGGTCTTGCAGAGAGATCTCAACCGACTCTCCATCCTGAACCCCTAATAACCACAGCTCAGCAAGCACCTGTAGTGTTTTCATTTTTGCGGTTTTTTGCCGCGCTACCCAACGGTAATCAATACGTCCGTCATCCAGCAATATCAGCCGCACATCGGCAACCGAGAGTCCATCTGGCTGGTCTTTGTCGCGTAATAATTCTCTGTAGAGCTTTAATTCTTCGTCGCGCTTATAAATACTGCGCTGTAAAACAATCATTTCCTGGCGACTATTTTCCAGCGCCGCCACATCCACCTTGGCACTGAGCCTGATACGACTCAACTCTTCTTCCTGCTCTGCAACCACAGCGTTCAGCTTGTCGGTCAATATCTCAAGGCGCTGCTTTTCACTCATCTCTTGGGTAAATAACTGACCGCCCCAGAGCTTGCCCAGAAATAGCACCAAAACCAGCAGCGCACAGCAGGCAATAACAGCAAGATACACCAGCCTTGGCCTATAGGAGACAACAACTGATTTGACTTCAGACATCAGGGCAGCAGCGCTGGCGCGGCCAACCCGGCATTTTCAGCCAGCCCACAGATAATATTCATGCATTGAATGCCCTGGCCCGAAGCACCTTTAGTGAGGTTGTCCTCCACTACCAGCACAATCACCTTGGCGCCGCCATTGGGGCGGTGCACAGCGATACGGCACATATTCGAACCGCGCACCGAGTTGGTCTGGGGATGACTGCCTGCTGGCAACACATCGACAAAGGGTTCGTCGGCATAACGGGCTTCAAATAGCTCCTGCACATCTACCGTTAAATCGGTCAAGTTGGCGTATAGAGTGCTGTGAATACCGCGATTAATCGGCAGCAGGTGGGGCACAAACGTCAGGTTGACCGAGGTATCTGCCTGTCCATTCGCTTGTCCATTCGCAGAGACCGCCATATCATTTAAACCCTGCACAATCTCAGGAAGATGACGATGCCCAGAGGCGGCATAGGCTTTAAAGCTATCGCTGACTTCCGCGTGCAGAGCACCAATACTGGCCTGACGACCGGCACCGCTGACACCTGAAGCTGAGTTGGCGATCAGATCATTGAGATCGATACAGCTGGCTTCCATCAGTGGCAAAAAGCCCAGCTGCACGCTGGTGGGATAACAGCCGGGACAGGCAATTAAGCTGGCACTGGCGATAGCCTCACGATTGAGCTCCGGCAGTCCATAAACCGCTTGAGGAATTAATTCCGGGGCGCCGTGAGTCTGGCCATACCAGCTCTCCCAGGTGGCTACATCTCTAATTCTGAAGTCCGCGGACAGGTCGATAACCTTGACTCCGCGCTCTAGTATGCTGGCGACCATGCCCTGAGCGACGCCGTGGGGCGTGGCGAAAAACACCACATCGCACTGCGCCAGCAGGTCAACATCGGGCAGGGAAAAGGTCAGATCGATAATACCGCGCAAGCTGGGATAGAGGTCTGAGACCGGCTTACCCTGCTCACTGCGTGAAGTAATCACTGTTACCTGTGCTTCTGGGTGCATGGCCAACAACCTGAGTAACTCTGCTCCGGTGTAGCCTGTTGCTCCAACAATACCAACTTTAATCACGGGCCCTCTCTTTTCGTTATCTAGAAATACTTTGTCAGTCTATAATACCCGAATCTTATAGCTTCTGTGCGTTTATAGCCCCACATAAAAACCGCGCAGCCATGTTTTTCTCCGGAGGTGTTACGTGTACGAATGGGTCCTGGCCTTTCATCTAATAGCGGTTATCTGCTGGTTTGCTGCACTGTTTTATCTGCCTCGACTATTTGTCTATCACGTGATGTCCGATGACAGCACCAGCATCGAACGTTTTATTGTCATGGAACGCAAACTCTACAACGGCATTGCCACCCCCTCGATGATCGCCACAGTGGTGCTCGGCGGCTGGCTGGTGTCCATGTCTCTAGACTATTACCTCAGCCAGCTGTGGTTCCAGCTGAAAGCGCTGCTGGTGGTGATTCTGATCGGCTACCATTTTGCCTGCGCTGCACATCTGCGGAAACTCCGCGATGGCGTTAATGAGAAATCCCACGTTTACTTTCGCCTGTTTAATGAAGTGCCGGTGCTGTTTCTGGTGGCGATTGTGATTTTGGTTATCGTTAAGCCCTTTGCATAACGAAAATTAAGAGAAGCACGAACAAGGCTGTAGCGGTCATCTGCCGATAAAGCGCTGCCGTATCAAAGCCTCCCATAAGACAATTGTTACCGGCAGATAGCATCGCCGCAGCATATTCAGGATAATGCAGCCCTTGTTCTCAAGCTGTATTACAGACATCACTCAATCAGGAATCATCAATGACCTACGCTGGCCCCCGCTCCAAAGAACTTTTCGACGCTGCTCAAAAACATATCCCCGGCGGTGTTAACTCTCCGGTTCGAGCTTTTCGTGCTGTCGGTGGAACGCCGATATTCTTTGATCGCGCTGCCGGTGCCTATCTGTTTGATGCCGACGGCAAACGCTACGTTGACTACATCATGTCTTGGGGGCCGATGATTCTCGGCCACGGCCATCCTCAGGTGTTGGACGCAATTCGCGAACAGCTGGAAAAAGCCATGACCTTTGGCACCCCCACCGAATTGGAGATTCTTCTCGCCGACAAAATCTGCGACCGGGTACCGGGCATGGATATGGTACGCATGGTCAACTCCGGCACGGAAGCCACCATGAGCGCGATCCGTCTCGCCAGAGGTGCAACCGGACGGGATAAAATTGTTAAGTTTGAAGGCTGCTACCACGGCCATTCGGATTCACTGCTGGTCAAAGCTGGCTCCGGCGCGCTGACTCTCGGCGTGCCTAGTTCACCCGGCGTTCCCGCCTCACTGGCGGACCACACCATCACTTTGAGCTACAACAATATCGAACAGGTCCGCGAGACATTCGCTGAAATCGGCGATCAGATCGCCTGCATTATTGTTGAACCCGTGGTCGGCAATATGAACTGTGTGCCACCAATTCCCGGATTTTTGCAGGCTCTGCGAGAGTGCTGCACCGCCTCTGGCGCTGTATTAATTATGGATGAGGTGATGACCGGCTTCCGTATTGGGTCTCAGGGAGCAAGTGCTTACTATGGCGTGATGCCAGATTTAGTCTGCTTAGGTAAGGTTATTGGCGGCGGTATGCCAGTAGGCGCCTTTGGCGGCAAGCGCGAACTTATGGAGCAGATCGCACCTCTGGGTCCGGTGTATCAGGCCGGCACCCTATCCGGCAATCCCGTGGCTATGGCTGCCGGACTGGCAACCCTCAACCTGGTATCAGAGCCCGGCTTTCTCGATCCGCTGGTCAGACACACCGATGAACTGGTCAATGGTCTCCGTGAACGAGCGACCAGTGCCGGCATCCCGCTAACCAGTAATCATGTGGGCACCATGTGGGGCATCTTCTTCTCTGAGGAAGAGCACATAGTCAACTATCAGCAAGTGATGAAGTGCGATACCGAACGCTTCGGCAAGTTCTTCCACGGCATGCTTGAAGCCGGTGTCTATTTGGCTCCAGCGTCCTATGAAGCGGGCTTTATGTCCGCCGCGCATACGGATGACGATATCCAGTTCACTCTTGATGCTGCCGCGAAGGTGTTCAAGACCCTCTAAAGTGACTTCTATAGCGGAGCTAAAGCGCAGCGGTCACCAGATAGTTATGTGTGACGGTGCGTTTTTCCGTATCATGCGCAAAATACAGTACTGCCAACGGATCCGAACCCTACATCCGGACACTAGATCCAAACACTAGATCCAAACACTAGAT
>CAJQKW010000070.1 GCA_905478975.1 uncultured Pseudomonadales bacterium
AGGATATACTTTTCAGTCTTCCAGGGCTGATCAATTCTTCTCGAGATCACCTCGCCGCCGAGCTCGGCAACACAGCGATCGGCCAGATCCCAAAACGGTGGCCGGCCCGGATCGGCAATCAACACCTGCTCAACACCGGCGGCGCGAGCGCGCTGAATAAGCTCAAATAGCGGCGTCGTCATCTCATCCCAAAAACAGATATCGGTGCCCATCAAGGTGTGCAGCTCGGCCAGTTCAGCATCTTCAAGAGACTCAAAGCTGCGTTCTTGAAACTCCACGCTGCACTGGTTAATGCTCGCCTGGAGTTTTAGGAAGGGCTCAACACTGGCATCTATATCCAAACCGGTGACCTGGGCCCGGTAGTTCTTCGCCAGATAGATTCCGGTTAGCCCCCAGCCGCAGCCAATATCTATCACCTTTGAATGGTCTGGTATCTCCCAGGTGCTCAAATAATCGATCAGCACAAAGCTAGAGCGCCAGACCTTATTACCGTGAGCAGCATGGCGCTGTTGGCGCTTGAGTCTCCGAACCTCTGGGTGGGAGGCCTTGAGAGCGTCGATATTCATAAACGAGATGCTGTGTGTGGTTGGCTGTTTAAGCGGTATTAATGATCTATCCAAATCTGATGTCATAGGGTCAGTCGGCGCGAGTTATTTTAAGGGGAAATTCTAGCAGTAAAACAAACCACTGATTGGATAATGTTGTTATTTGTCTTTTCATAGCAAAGCTCTATTATAGATGGCGAGATAGACGGCTAGATACAGCACTAGATACAGGGCCAGATATAGGGCTAAATGGTAGCCAAATAATAAAAAAATCACGCCAACAGGCAGGTTTATGAATCAGACTACGCTCAATCCTTGGCTTGGTAAGCTCTACCGAGACCGCAACACGCAGTTTTTATTTTTGCAGGTCAGCGGTTGGTTCAGTCTCTCGTTAGTCAGCTTTTTTAGTCTGACTCTCTGGTACAACCAGCAGAGTCTCGCCTATATCTCTCATACCTTATTGCAGTCAGTGTTGGGTGTGGCCGTTTCCTGGCCCTTGCGATCAGTGTTTCATTACCTGTGGAACAGACCAGTGCTGTCGCGCCTATTGCTAACCCTGGTGTCAGTGTTGGTCTGTTCAGTAATCTGGTCTGCTCTGCGGATTGGCGCATTTTTGTGGATGACCGACGAGACCAATGTCTGGGCTGATTTTGGCGGCTGGCTATTTGGCTCGATCATGATTTTCTTATGCTGGGCGGCGCTCTACCACGGCATTAAATATTATCAGCTATTGCAGTCCGAGCATGAAGCGCTACTTAACTTTGCGGCGGAGAATAAAGAGGAACAGCTCAAACGCAGCCGTGCCGAAACCCTGGCACAGGAAGCGCAGCTAAAAATGCTTCGCTACCAGCTTAATCCGCACTTCTTATTTAACACATTAAACGCGATCTCTGCCCTGGTAGTGGGTCGCAGCACCGCCAATGCCAACACCATGATTATGCAGTTGAGTAGTTTCTTGCGTTATTCGTTGGAGAACGACCCGATTAAACGCGTCAGTTTAGAGCAGGAGGTTATGGCCCTCAAACTGTATCTTGATATTGAAAAGACCCGCTTTACCGATCGTCTAGAACTACAGTTTGATATAGAGCCTGAGGCCAGCGATGCAAAGATTCCCAGCCTGCTATTACAGCCTCTAGTGGAGAATGCGATTAAATATGCCATTGCCCCAGCCGAAAAAGGCGGTAAGATTAGCGTCTATGCAAAACTCGATGGTGAACATCTGATTATTGAGGTCAAAGACACCGGACCTGGTATTCAGAATGACTCTAACTCCTTGGCCTCGGGGCCGGGAATTGGGCTTAAAAACACCGTCGATCGATTGAGCGCTTTTTATGGCGACAACTATATTTTTGAATTACGCAGCCCGGATGCTGGTGGTATGACAATCTATATGCGTCTGCCGCTGGAAAAGCAAACCGCAGAGAGTAATGCTGAACTAGTGCTGGAGAAATAGTGACGAATTTTAAAGGTGGATCTGTATAGACATGTCTAAATTGAAAACCATTATCGTCGATGATGAGCCTCTGGCTCTGGATCTGTTGCGCGCTATTTTAAGCACTATAGATGAAGTGGAGATAATTGCCGAGTGCAGTAACGGTCGCGCTGCCATTGCCGCTGCCAGCTCACTGCACCCAGATTTAATCTTTCTCGATATTCAAATGCCTGGGGTCAATGGTTTCGAAGTGGTCAAGGCAATGCAGTCTGACGCCATGCCAATGGTGATTTTTGCCACCGCTTACAATCAATTTGCTATAGATGCTTTTGATCTGCATGCGGTGGATTATCTACTCAAGCCGTTTGATCCTGAGCGCATTGAGCGAGCTGTGCAGCGTGCGCTTGAGCGCGCATCGGCGCCAGAGAGTGAGGTGGGCCATAAAATGCCGCTGATTGGTGCCATTGAGGAGATCACCAAACGACTGCATAAAGAGTCTGGAGCTGTGTCTGGTGCAGAGGAAGACTTACCTCAGGGTATCAAGCGCAAGCTACTGATCCGTGATTCTGGCATGGTTAAAGTGGTGCCCTTTGACGACATCGACTGGGTAGACGCCGCTGGCGACTATATGTGTGTTCATGCCCTCGGCGAAACTCACATTGTGCGCAGTACATTGCGCGAGCTGCTGGAAAAACTCGATGAGAAAATGTTTCTTCGCATCCATCGCTCCACCGTGGTCAATATTGAGCGGGTAGTCAGTGTTACCCGACTGCAAAAGGGCGGCAGTTTGCTGCATTTGACCGACGGCAACTCATTGCGCGTCAGTCGTAATTACCGCGAGGCGATTCGCAGCCTATTTCAGTAATTGGCTTAATCGCTTCTCTCATTATTCTCTTTATATCCTTCTAAATTCCCTCTGTTGACCCCACTCAACGCAGTGATTAAACCCACTATCTCATATGATCTTCCACAGCACAGCCGTCCATGAAAGACTAAGCGTTATTAGGGGATTTTATTCGTCCCTGCAAAAGTGGTGCAGACAGATAAAACCACGCAGATTGCATCGTAACTGCTTTGTGATGCTGTACAGTTTTCCAAAAAGGGTAGGGTAGAGTTAATAATGGTTAAAGATAAAAATTACGCTTTGGCAAAGGGCTTGGTAACAATAGTGGCTGGATTGGCATTGTCTATGATGCCGGTAAAGCTGGTTGCACAAGACCAGAATGCTGTAGATAAGGCAGCCGCTGTTGAAAAGCGAGTGGCAACAATTTTGGCTGGCATGTCTGTCGAACAAAAAGTCGGCCAGATGATCCAGCCAGAGATTAAGTTTGTCTCTCCCTCAGATGTTAAAAAATACCATATTGGTTCTATTCTTAACGGCGGCGGTTCCTTTCCCGGAGAGCGTAAAAACTCTGCTATCCAAGACTGGGTTGATCTTGCCGACGATTACTACAATGCCTCTGTAGATACCTCTAACGGCGGCACTGGTATCCCTATTATCTGGGGTACTGATGCGGTCCACGGCCACAACAATGTGATCGGTGCCACGCTGTTCCCGCACAATATTGGTCTGGGTGCGGCGAACGATCCGCAACTGCTGCGCCAGATTGGTGAAGTGACTGCTAGAGAAGTGGCTGTTACTGGTATCGATTGGATCTTTGCTCCCACAGTTGCAGTGGTCAAAGACAACCGCTGGGGACGTACTTACGAAGGCTATAGTAGCGATGCTGCGCTGGTCAAAGCCTATGCTGGTGAGATCGTTAAAGGCATTCAGGGTGAGCCGGGCGAATTGGCTGCAGACCCCTCAAAAGTTGTGGCTACGGCGAAGCACTGGATCGGTGACGGCGGTACTTATCGTGGTATCGATAAAGGCAATACCATACTGGATCTAGATCAGTTGCTTGAGTTGCACGGTCAGGGCTATCTCAGTGCTCTTGACGCTGACGTACAGTCAGTGATGGTGTCATTCAATAGCTGGAATGGAAAGAAGCTTCACGGCCATGAACAGCTTATTACCGACGTCTTGAAAGGGCAGCTGGCTTTCGACGGTTTGGTGGTTAGTGATTGGGATGGTGTAGGTCAAGTTGAGGGCTGTACCACTGAAAACTGTCCTCAGGCGATCAACGCCGGTATCGATCTGATTATGGTACCCCAGGGCTGGAAAAACCTAATTACCAATACTTTGGCCCAAGTGGAAAGTGGCATCATTCCTATGGCCCGTATCGATGATGCGGTATCGCGCATTTTGCGCACCAAGATTCGTGCTGGTCTGTTTGAAAAAGGCGCGCCATCAACTCGAGTGCTAGCCGGAGAGTCTGACATTATTGGCTCTGCTGAACACCGTGCTATTGCGCGAGACGCAGTGCGCAAATCACTGGTATTGCTGAAAAACAAAAACCAACTGCTGCCTCTTAAAGGCAAGCAGCATGTTCTGATTACCGGTGACGGTGCGGACAATATTGGCAAGCAAAACGGCGGTTGGACCATTACTTGGCAGGGTACTGAAAACCAAAATAGTGATTTCCCCGGTGCCACCTCTATCTATGCTGGCCTCAAGCAAGCTGTTGAAAATAATGGCGGTTCGGTTGAATTGAGCGCTGACGACAGCTGGGTGAAGAAGCCCGATGTGGCGGTAGTGGTATTTGGTGAAGAGCCCTATGCCGAAGGTGTGGGTGATATCGAATCACTGGTTTACCGCGATGGCTACCAGGCCGATCTCGATTTGCTCAAGTCACTAAAAGCGAAAAAGATTCCAGTGGTAGCGGTGTTCTTGACCGGTCGTCCCCTGTGGATGAATGCCGAGTTCAATAACTCAGACGCCTTTGTGGTGGCCTGGTTGCCCGGCTCTGAAGGTGTTGGTTTGGCCGATGTAATGGTCGCTGATAGTGCCGGCAAAGTGCGCTACGACTTTACTGGGAGATTGTCGTTTGACTGGCCCAACAGCGAGTTAGACCGAACCGATATCTCCCGCCCGGTAACTGACTTGCTGCTGACTCGTGGTCAGGGCTTGAGCTATGGCGATGCAGAAATTATTGCTGATGGCCTCAGTGAAAAGCCTTTGGTTGATCTGTCGAAGGCGGCTCGTGTCGTGTTTAGCGGCAGTGCTCGTCCGCCCTATAAAACCTATGTTGGAGACTCCAGCAACTGGCAGAAGGTGGTTCAGGGTAATAAGTCTGCCAGCGCCTTTGGCGATCTGACGGTAACCACTGTCGATGGCACAGTACAGGAAGACTCCCGTCTGGTGGAGTGGAAAGGTGGCCGTGAGAGTCAATTCTACTTTCAGTCAGAAGCCGGTATTGATTTGACTAACCTGCGCGACGAAGATGCCGCATTGGTCATGATCGTCAAGGTTAACAAAAAGCCGAAGGGGGCTGTAACCCTGCGTATGGACTGTGGCTGGCCCTGTTCCGGCGGACTCAACTTAACACGTATCTTCCGTGCTATTCCAGAGGGACAGCCGGTTCGTCTTGGGGTTAAGTTAAGCTGTTTTGAAAAGGTCGGCGTCAACCTGAAAAAGGTTAACTCGCCCTTTGTTTTGGTTACCTCTAAGGAATTTGCCCTCACTATTGCTGACATTAGAGTGACCAAAGATATCTCCGAGAAGTCACTAGTGGGATGCGGTTGATCCCAGCCTCGATCCTCTTATGATTTAGTCTAGCCGAATCCAATCTAGTCTATTCGCAGCCAGCCCTTTTTAGGGCTGGTTTGCGTTTCCCTGAGTGGTTTTTTTCGGCCATAGAAAAAAACCCCTCGTACTGCTAGTATCGCGGCACAATAAAAATATTTTTCATCTGGCAGTTTAGTCTGAGTCTAGACTTAGTTTAGCTTAAGCTTGGCCGTCGAGAGGGGTTGGCATGAACGCATTATTTACCAAGATGTCTGAGAGCACAGCGGAAGATTGGCAGATTATTCTTCCCGAGCAAATTGCTTATTTCAAGAAATTGCCGGATCGTATTCTGGCCCATCTGGAGTTGCTCACCGGCGATTACGGCGGCTTTGCCATCGACCGCCTGCAGCATTCGCTACAGACTGCTCACCGCGCAGCTGAAGCCGGTGAAGATGAAGAGTACGTTGTCTGTGCACTGCTCCATGATATTGGCGACACCCTTGGCAGTGCCAACCATGCCGACGTTGCAGCTGTGATATTGGAGCCTTTTGTCTCCGCAGAAAATCACTGGATGATCAAGCATCACGCAATCTTTCAGGGCTATAACTTTTTCCACTTTCTCGGCGCCGATCGCAATATGCGTGACCAGTATCGTGGAAACCCCAACTTTAAGCGCACCGCGCGCTTTATTGCCAAGTACGATGACCCTTCATTTGATCCAGATATGCCTAAGTTGGAGTTGAGTGTTTTCGAGCCGATGGTTCGCAGAGTCTTCAGCGCCCCGAAAAACAGCATGTATAAAAGTTTTTTTGACGAATAAGGATTTCTAATGACAGTGGCAAGTATTCTCGGCATCTATATTGCGCCAAGCAAAGGTGCAGGGGTGATGGGCTACCCAAAGGTCTCGTTGCGCGCGGGCAAAGGTATTGAAGGGGACCGCTATTTTTCTCAGACAGGCAAAAACCGGTCGAGTTACCAAGGCCAGCCAGACTGGGAAATTACCCTGATTGAATCCGAGGTCATTGAGTCGTTTAATCAAGAGAAGGGCTATCGCTTTCACGAGAGTGACTTTCGCCGCAATCTGGTGACCCAGGGTCTTCGTCTCAATGACCTGGTGGGCAAAACATTCACCATCAACAATGTCAGCTTTTATGGTGTTCAGCTCTGTGAGCCCTGTGCCAGTTTGCAAAAGCGTCTCGGCGTCAGAATCTTACCTGAGCTTGTGGGCAAGGGTGGTTTGCGCGCCCAGATCCGTGGCAACGGTGTTATCGCCGTGGGCGACAGTATTAGCTCGGACTAAAATAGCTCGTGCTAAATCAGCCCAGTCTAAAAAATCGAATCGTATTATCCGTGGTCTGCTGACTAAGCTCTTCAGCGGACTCGTTTCGCTGTTCGGCTATCTTGCTAACCACCCAGGGTAAAAAAGCCGGTTCATTGCGTTTGCCCTTGGGCGGCTCAGGCAGGGTCTTTGGCAGCAGATAGGGGGCATCGGTCTCCACCATCAGACGCTGAAATGGAATATCCGCCACCAGCTCCTGAAGCTCTGTACCGCGCTTGTCGTCGCAAATCCACCCAGTCACGCCAATATGCATGTCGAGATCTAAGTAGCCGTAGAGGGCCTCTCTCGTGCCTGTAAAGCAATGCGTCACGGCATCCACAAGATGATCTCTGTAGGTTCGCAGAATCTGTAGTTGGCGATCGGCGGCATCGCGCTCATGCAAAAATACCGGTAGCTGTAATTCCGCCGCCAGTTCAAGCTGGGCTTCAAAGGCTTTTTCCTGTTGCGCCGGTGTCGAAAAATTGCGGTTAAAATCCAGCCCCATTTCACCGATGGCGACCACTGAGGGGTCGGCGGCGAGAGCGCTGAGTATACCCATAGACTCTTTATTTAAAGCCTTAGCGTCGTGGGGATGAATGCCGACAGTGGCATAGAGCATAGCGGGAAAGCGCTCGCCGAACTCGCGACAGAGTTCTACCACCGCTTCACTCTCGGCGACAGAGGTGCCGGTGAGAATCAGTTTTTCGACGCCGGCTTCTCGAGCCCGTTCAAGCACCTCGCCACGGTCTTTATCAAAGCGTGAGTTGGAGAAGTTGACGCCTATATCGATTAACATAATTACAACAGCCTGTAGATTTCATCGCGCATCAGCAGCGGTGGGCGCCGACCCATTTTCCGCGAGTAGATAATCGAATACATCAAAATATTGCGCACATAGGCGCGGGTTTCTTTGTAGGGAATCACTTCAATCCAAATATCGAATGGCAGTTGGCCATCGCTTTTATTGAGCCATTGTTTGACCCTAGTGGGACCGGCATTATAAGCGGCACTGGCGAGAATGCGACTGCCATCAAAGCGTTTAAGCAGTTCGCTGTAGTAGCGGCTGGCAATCGCAATATTGGTGTCCGGATTATATAACTCGGCCTTTTTGCGATAGGGGATTTTATATTTTCGCGCCGTACTCTTGGCGGTGGCGGGCATCAGCTGCATTAATCCCCGTGCTCCAGCGGATGAAGTGGCCGCCGGATCAAAGGCGCTCTCTTGGCGGGCCAGGGCAAAGACTAAGGCGCTGTCTAGGCCATTATCGTCGGCGGCGCTGTTGATGGCATCGGCAAAGGCCAGGGGAAAGCGCAGCTCCACATCATCCCAATACTGGGCGCGCCCGAGGCTGGCAATGGCTTTGTTGTGCCACTGCCACTGTCCGGCGGCCATAGCAGCTGCCAGCCAGTCATCATAGGCAAAGTCTGCGCTGGCCTGATTCCATTCCCGGTTGGCGTCGAGATTATCACTGTGAAATCGCAGCTCCCGTGCTCTGGCCATGGCCGGCAGGGTGCTAATGGCCGTCAGGCTCTGGGGATGAATCGCCACTGGATGATGGTTGAGGCGGTACTCTTTATCGAGCATATCACTGGCGAGAAAACCGTAAAAATCCCGTTCCTGAGCCAAGCTCTCGGTCATCTGCTGTAGTGCAGGGTGCTCTGTGGTCGAGGGGTCGCTTTGCATGCTGCGAATAGTCCAGTAGCGCCAGGCGGTACGACTCTGCAAGTTCTCTGGCAGTCGCTGCAACCATAGCCGTACATTGGGCCAGTCCTTTTCCTGTAGTGCCAGACGAATCCGCGACTCCACCAAACTGCCGCCTAAGGTGTCATTGATCAGCTTCAGGTGATCGACAAAGTAGGAGTCGGCGACCGCAGTGGCCTGCTGTTTGTAGAGGCCTTTAATAATCGCACTGACAATGGCACTGCGGGCGGTATGGCTAAACTCATGGGTCTGCTGGTAATGGCTCCAGTATTTTAAGCTGGCGTGACCGTCGCGACGGGCCAGATGCACCAGAGCATGTTGAATAATACCCAGCTCTTCGGCGCTGTCGCTACTGAAAGCAGCAAACTCTTTGATAGTCCGAGGTGAGCGATCAGCCTGATAATAGAGCTTCGCTAGGTTGCTGTAATAGGGGTTCTTAAACAATCGCTGAAGGTATCGGGCGAGTTGATGCTGGTGATTCAGCAGCGCCTTATTGAAACGCTGCCAAACCAGTGCTTCGCTGATGCGTTTGCTGGCGATTAAACGGCTAAATAATTTGTCACATTGCTTGGGTTGGGATTTACCCACATTCCATAAATCCAGGGCTGCGGTCAGTGCTTGTTGACGGCGTTCTTCCAGCTGTGGGTCTTTTGGGTCGGCGTAGTAGCGCGCCAGTTGGAACTGACACTGCTGTGTGACGCTGGCCTGTTGCGGCTGGTAAAAACTGATGTAGGTAGACCAGTACTGGCGCTTGGCCAGATAGTCGAGCCAGCGGTTACGCAGATGCTGAGCTTTAACAGTGCCAGCATACTGCTGCAGATATTGGCTGACCTCTGGATGCCGGGAGTAGCGCAAATCGGCGGCCAGTTCGGCGTAGATAAGGTAGGGGTAAAGGGGGTAGGTTTGCAGCTGCTGTTGCTTGGCCGCGAACTGTTGCCGTTTGCCGCGACCCATCAGTTCGAGGGCTTCACTGTAGAGCTGGCGCTGCTGGGCCAGATCGCTGGACGCTTGTTTCTCAATGCGCTCTTTATCTATGTGCCCTTTATCTATGGCTTGGTGGTTTAGCGGCGGCTTGTCTACCAGCTCCTGGCCCAAGCCTGCATCATCACTGGCATTGGCCATGTCGCAGCCAAGCAGAAGCAGCAACCCCATAAGGCGCTGTCTGAGATTGGGGCGAGAGAGACTAAAAATAGCAACAACCTTAATAGAGAGGGTGTAAATTGATCTTCGAATCCAATAGAGAGTGTATAGCTAGTGGGCGGTATGTTGGAAGCCTTTAGCTAGATAGAGATTTTAGCGGTAAAAGAGCCCTTAGCCACAAAAAGCCCTTAGCCACAAAAAGCCCTTAGCTGTGAAAAGCCCTTAGCTGTGAAAAGCCTTTAGCCACAAAAAGCCCAGCAACTAAGGGGCCTAATTCTCGCGAGCCACAACCGCTCTCCAACAAACCCTAGTCGTCTTCCGTAATCCGCACCGCCAGAACATCACAGGGTGCGCCGTGCAGCACACTGTTGCTCGTCGAGCCAAAGATTAGCGCCAAACCATGGCGACCATGACTACCTACTATTATTAGGTCCACATTCTCGTCTTTCGCCATGCGGCGCATTTCATTGGCCGGTTGGCCGAGAACAATATGCTGATTCGCTAAAGGGACCTTTAATTGCTCGGCAAGAGTGCCCAGACGCTCTCTGGCCTGCTCTTCCAACTGCACCTGGACATCGGATAAATCCACTGGGATGTCGCCGCCGTAAGTGAAAGCTAGAGGCTCGAGGATATGGCAGATAGATATTTTTAGATCACGGTCGGCAAAAAGTTGCTTGACGCGGTCTACCACTTGCTGTGATTCTGGCGACAGGTCGAGTCCGATCAGCAGATGTTGGTAAGTAGCCATTAGATGCTCCTTATTACTGTGTTAGTTGATTTGGCAGAGACTAGTGCTGTTTGCTGAATAAGCTGTTCAGCGCTGACTGGAATCGCTAATGATAAGAGTAGTACGAAATGACTTGGATGTTAATAGTATTGGGCGTCGCCGTGGTGATATCGCCGCTAATGTGGCTTCGACAGTCGCCGCGGCAAAAGCTGATTACCGAACTCAGACGCTCGGCAGGCAGTGCCGGGCTTCAGGTGAGTCTCTATGGTCGTCCCGATGCCCGTGATGAGGAGACACGCCTAGAATGCGTCTGTTATCGCATGCCCTGGCTCGATGACGACTGTCGTCAGAATTGGGTGCTGCACCGTTTTAGCAGCCGTGGCTGGGATTCCAGCTGCCCCGGGTGGCTGTGGACGATTAATCAGGCTGCTCCGGAATGGGATGCCATATTGGCTGATCAGATGGATGATTTTCCCGCCGGTGTCAGTGCTCTTGTGGCTACCGCGGCGGGTATCGGTGTGATCTGGAATGAGCGCGACGATGATGCGGATTTAGTAAAAATCGTCGACAATTTAAAGAAATTTCAACGTCAGGCAAAAGAAATTTGTCGATGAAACTTGACCAGAGGGCGCACAAGCAAGTATATATGCGCACCTTGAGTCTATTGCTCGTTAGTATTTGAGCCAAATTATCTTCAGCATCCTGCCCTGATGGCCGGTGCACAATTAGGGAAATCAGCCTAAATGGGAAAGTCGTTAGTCATTGTAGAGTCACCCGCTAAAGCCAAAACGATCAATCGCTACCTCGGCGATGACTTTATCGTTAAGTCCAGTGTCGGCCATATTCGCGACCTGCCCACCGGCGCTAATCGTATACCTACAGACCCCAAAGAGCGCGCTCGACAGGCGGCGATAACCCGCAAGCTGTCGCCGGAAGATAAAGTTATTCACCGGGCGGCGAAAGCCAAATCCCAGCTTATTAATAGTATGGGTATAGACCCGGAAAATGACTGGAAAGCGGAATACGCAACTCTGCCGGGTAAAGAAAAAGTCGTGGCGGAGCTCAAGAAGCTGGCTAAAAATGCCGACACTGTCTATCTGGCGACGGATTTGGATAGAGAGGGGGAGGCGATTGCCTGGCACCTGACTCAGGTGATTGGCGGCGATGACAGCCGCTACAAGCGTGTGGTGTTTAACGAAATTACCAAGAAAGCGATTCGCGCGGCCTTTGAAAAGCCCGGTGTGGTTGATACCAATCGAGTCGACGCCCAGCAGGCGCGACGCTTTCTCGATCGCGTAGTGGGCTTTATGGTCTCGCCACTGCTGTGGGAAAGAGTCGGTCGCGGTCTATCCGCTGGCCGCGTTCAGTCAGTAGCCCTAAAAATGATTGTCGAGCGCGAACGTGAGATTCGGGCCTTCTTGCCTGAAGAGTACTGGACCGTGCATGCGGATCTTGAGGCAGAAGCAGCCAGTGATGACGTAGGAAAGATTCGCTTTGAAGTTAAGCGTCACCTGGGCAAGGCCTTCCGTCCGGTTAGCAAAGCCGCTACTGATACTGCTCTAGCCGCTCTTAGAGAATCTGATTATTCAGTCTCTAAGCGCGAAGATAAGCCCACCTCATCGAAGCCATCGGCGCCGTTTATTACCTCCACCTTGCAGCAGGCCGCCAGTACTAGGCTTGGCTTTGGCGTCAAGAAAACCATGATGATGGCCCAGCGTCTCTATGAAGGTGGTTACATCACCTATATGCGTACCGATTCGACCAATTTAAGTGAAGACGCCATCGCCGCCTGTCGCGACTACATTAAAGTTCGCCATGGCGCTCGCTATCTACCCGATGAGCCGAAAATCTACGGCAGCAAGTCTGGCGCCCAGGAAGCTCACGAAGCGATTCGTCCGTCGAATATTGATATCTCTCCCGGCAGCCTAGACGGCATGGAAGTGGACGCGAAGAAACTCTACCAGCTGATTTGGCAGCAGTTTGTTGCCTGTCAGATGGTTCCCGCTCAGTTTACTTCGACCCTGATTACTGTGGCCGCCGGCGATTATGAGATGACCGTCAAAGGCCGAGTGACACGCTTCGATGGTTATTTGGCGGTGATGCCCGCTAATCGCAAAGGCGACGAAGACGGCGAACTGCCGGATCTGCAAAAGGGTGACAAGATGTCGATGTTGGTACTGGTGCCACAACAGCACTTTACCAAGCCCATCGCCCGTTTCTCTGAAGCCTCATTGGTTAAAGAGTTGGAGAAGCGCGGTATTGGCCGTCCCTCCACCTACGCCTCAATTATTTCCACGATTCAAGACCGTGGCTATGTGCGCATTGAGAACAAGCGCCTGTTTGCCGAAAAGATCGGCGATGTGGTCACCGACCGCTTGGCTGAGAGTTTTACTGATCTAATGGATTATGGTTTTACCGCCACCATGGAAGAGCACCTAGATGAAATTGCCAAGGGCACTTTGAAGTGGAAGGATCTGCTCAATCGTTTTTATCGCGATTTCAGTGAGAAGGTCGAGAGCGCCAAAGCAGAGGATGCGGGTATGCGTCCCAATGCTCCCACTGAAACCGATATTCCCTGCAAGCTCTGCGATCGTCCGATGATGATTCGAACAGCTGGCACTGGTGTGTTCTTGGGCTGTTCAGGCTATGCCTTACCGCCCAAAGAGCGCTGTAAGCACACGCTGAACCTCACCGCTGGCGACGAAGCCGTTAACATTGATGAAGACGATGAGGCGGAATCTAAGCAGCTGATGCATCGTCATCGCTGTAAGACCTGCGACACGGTGATGGACAGCTACCTGGTGAATGAAACCCTGAAACTGCATGTCTGTGGCAATAACCCAGATTGCAGTGGTTTTGAGCTTGAGTCTGGACAGTATGTGATCAAGGGTTATGAAGGCCCAGTGATCGAATGTGATAAGTGTACCAATGAGATGCAGTTAAAGACCGGTCGCTTTGGCAAGTACTTTGGCTGTACCGGTGAGACTGCTCCCGGCGAGCCCTGCAAAAACACTCGCAAGTTGCTGCGCAATGGTCAGGCCGCGCCGCCGAAAGTGGATCCTATTTCCATGCCGGAACTGCGCTGCCTCAAAGTCGAAGATCACTATGTGCTTCGCGATGGTGCCTCAGGTCTGTTTTTGGCTGCCAGTCAGTTTCCCAAGAATCGTGAAACCCGCGCGCCAAGCGTCGCGGAACTGCTGCCTTACAAAGATCAGATTGATGAAAAATATCAATTCTTGCTCACCGCACCGGTTAAAGATCCCAATGGTTTGGAGGCGATTATTCGCTACAGCCGCAAGACCAAAGAGCAATATGTGCGCAGTGAAGAAGACGGCAAGCCCTCCGGTTGGAGTGCGTTTTACAACAGTGGAAAATGGGTCGCTGCTGAAAAAGGCAGCAAGTAGGGGCTCTGATGTCGACCCATATTTCAGCGGTTAATCAGAAGCTTCTATTCGCTCGACAGTTATTGCGCATGCTCGATGCCAGTGGTTGTTCGGGTAGCCATCAAATTGCCGCCACCGCTCAGTCGGTGGCTGTGCAGTTGCATCAGGCTTGGTTGTGGCACTGCCGCAATATCGCCGAGGGCTACAAGTTGCAAGATTTGGAGTCGGTGACTGACGGCGATTCTCTCGTGGCCCTATTAGCGACGCAGGGCAAGTGTCCCGGCGAAGCGACGGAGCTGCAAGCGCTGCAACAGAATCCCGGCTCTTGGCTCAGTGAGCTGCTCATAGCCCATGAAAATATCTATCTGCTCCCGGTCGTACGCAAAGCCGAAATGGATGTTGATCGTCTGCCCATGATTGCCTTAGATGGCCCTGTGGTGGTGGAGTGGAGTGTTGAGCGTGCCCAAGTGTGGCTGCAATCTCTCGAAGAGTTGGTTGATCGCCACCGGGAAATGATGATTGAGTTTTAGTTATCGGGCAGTTAACGGTTAACAGGGATTGTCGCAACTGCTAAGCTCTCTATTACGAAACGTTATTTACTGAAACGCTATTTACTGAAACGCTACAACCACGTTCAAAACGGAACTCTCTAGGGAACCCTATTTATGCCTCTCGCGGAATTTGAATTAGTCATGTTAGACAGCGGCGAAGTTGCATTGCAGCGCGCCGAGGGTGATGAAACACTGGTCACGATTCGCTTCTCTCCCGATGTCCTCGCCTATCTCGATGGCAAGCACCTAGATGTGGCCAAAAGCATGATGGACGCCGGTATAAAAACCGCCTTTGATGTTGTTGAAGAGCCGGCAGTGCCCGCAGATTCGGCTCAAGGCAAAGTTCACACCATTCACTAGTTGGCCTGTTGTTGGGCGGTTGTAGTTTGTGTCGGGCGATTTAGTTTCTACTCGAGAGGTCGTCCTGAAGTTTTTAGTCCAAAGCCGATAGTCTTTAGCCAGAGCGCTCCCAAATGAACAGCGATAAACTTCTCAGCCTGCGCAGCGATGCGCGCAAAATACAGAGCTACCGACAGCACCTGCTGATCTGTACCGCGGGAAAATGTGCGCCTGTTGAACAGACTAATAACGCTTGGGAATATTTAAAGCGACGTATTCGTGAGCTAGAGTTGCTCGATATTGACGGCGGTGTCTACCGCTCAAAAGTGGAATGTCTGCGCATCTGTCGCCAGGGGCCGATTATGGTCAGCTATCCAGACGGGACTTGGTACCACAGCTGCACGCCCGAGGTGATCGAGCGTATCCTGCAAGAGCATGTGCTCGGTGGCAAGGTGGTCGAGGAGTACGCTTTTGCCTCTAACCCTATGTTTGAAGGGTCTGATGCGCCTGAGGCTTAGATTTTATAAAGGGCTCTTCTAATTAACCGCCCTTTAGTCAAGTGCTCTCTAATCAAGTGCTCTAAATACTAACCCGCACCACACCTACTGCCAGGCCTTCAATAGCAAAATCCTGTGCCCGCAAATCCACCAGTATCGGTGAGTAATCGCGATTCTCTGGCAACAGATGAATTTCATGCTTGCTGCGGGTCCGCTTGAGTCGCTTCACGGTGACTTCACCGTCCACTCGGGCAACCACTATCTGAGAATTCTCAGCCGTCGGCTGCTGGTGAACCGCCAATAAATCGCCATCCATAATGCCCACATTGATCATGCTCTGACCCTGCACGCGCAAAAAGTAATCGGCGTGGGGATGGAAAGTGCTTGATGGCACTTCTTGATAGTCCTCAATATGTTGCTCTGCCAGAATCGGCTCACCGGCTGCAACACGTCCAATAATCGGAATGCCAGAGAATTGTTCGACAATGCGGATACCTCGTGAGGCGCCGGGGATCATCTCAATCACACCTTTGCGAGCCAGTGCACGCAAATGGTCTTCTGCGGCATTGGCCGACTTAAAACCAAGCTGTTGGGCAATCTCTGCACGCGTTGGCGGGTAACCAGTGTCTTCAATATTGTCGCGAATCAAATCAAAAATTTGTTGTTGTCGAGCAGTGAGACGATCCATAGTGATTTCCTCTAAAATGATTTCCTTCAAACACATACCTGTGATTATATACAGTAATCAAATTGGCGCAAGTTAATCTATATTTAGGCAATACCACAGGAGAAGTTTATGCTCGAAGCAAAAGTACAGGAAGCATGGCGCGTGCTACGTATACAGTCTGAATTGGTCGATGGCACCGACAAGTTACTCAAGTTGGGAGCCGCGGTTACGGTGTTTGGTGGCGCCCGTTTGGACTCAAGTAATCGCTATTATCGCGAGGCGCAACAGCTGGGCAAGTTGCTCGGTGAAGAAAATATCCCGGTTATTACTGGTGGTGGCCCGGGCATTATGGAGGGGGCCAATCGCGGTTGTTATGCCACGCCTACACCCTCAGTTGGGTTAAATATCGATCTGCCCTTCGAGCAGACACCGAATCCCTACCAAGATATAGGTCTCGATTTCCGCTACTTTTTTGTGCGTAAATATCTGTTTGTTAAGCATGCGGTGGGTTTTGTGATTTTCCCCGGGGGCTTTGGCACCTTAGACGAGTTGTTTGAAGCGCTGACTCTGGTGCAGACGCTTAAAGTAAAACCCTTCCCAATTGTTTTAGTGGGGCGGTCATTCTGGGAGGGGCTGATTGATTGGATGCAGGAACGCATGGTGTCTGAAGGTTGCCTGAGTTCTGCCGAACTCAATCTCTTCGAGCTGGTGGAAGATGCCAATGAAGCAGCGCAGGTGATTCTCAAGCATATTCGTATGGGGGAGTTTGCTCCCAATAACGGATAATCTTTTTGAATGGATAGTCTTTTTCAACGATTGTTCTTTAGCAGTGCACTGTGTAGCCGGGCGCTTGAGCCTCAAGCTTTAGCGCCCAGCGGGGTTAGAACTCATCCCAGCCAAACAGGTAGTTTGACTGAATAACCTCGTCGAGATCCGAGACCCAGGGCATCTGACACCTATCCTCCAATGCGAGAGCCGTAGCCTGTTTGTAAACCGCATTTGGCGGCTGCACCACCATTTGCGACCAGTCATCGAGACTGATCTGATCGAACTCTCCATCATCGTAATGCAGACCTATAACCGCGAGGTACTCATCGACACTGAGTACTTCAAAGATTCTGCTGGTGGCAATTTCCTGATAGCACTGATTAATCATAGGAACGCTGTTAGCCATGACTTATCCCTCCTTTTAATTTCAAAAGTAGCAGTTTGTTGGAACCTCCGCAAAAGGCCATTGGCCATGCCCGCGGCTTCAGTTACAGGGCTATTGACTGATCTCGGTTGAGGTTGTGGAGATAAGCGACTGGAAAGTAACCGAATAATATTGGGCGGCATAAATTCTATTTCAAGGTAAAATTTCTTTATGGAATAGCAGCGCTTTGTGAAAGAATAAACTTGTCTAAAAACATTCGGCTATTATCAGCGGTTTAATTAATAGCAGTCACTCAATAGAAACCCATACATTCTGGAAAACCTATGACCCACAGCTTACACGGACGCCTAATGCTCGATTTGGCAGAGACAGCATTAACCGCTGAGGAGCCTGCACTGTTGTGTAACCCTCAGGTGGGGGGAGTGATTTTATTTGCCCGCAATGTTGAGAGTCGCCAGCAGGTTGAGGCACTGGTCGCAGAAATCAGAGCCGTCGCGCCACAGCTGTTGATCGCCGTGGATCAAGAGGGCGGGCGAGTGCAACGCTTTAAACAGGGCTTTACCCCGTTGCCGGCGATGCAACAGCTGGGTGATCTGTGCCACAGGGACAGAGAGGCTGGATTGGCACTGACTCGCGACTGCGGCTGGCTGATGGCCGCCGAGGTCATTGCCTGCGGTTTGGATATCAGCTTTGCACCGGTGTTAGATGTAGATCGTGACACCAGCAGTATTATCGGCGACCGGGCCTTTTCCGATCAGCCGCAGTCGGTAACTGATGTGGCGGCAGTGTTTATAGCCGGCATGAATGAAGCGGGTATGGCCGCCACCGGCAAACACTTTCCCGGGCACGGCGGTATTTTTGCCGACAGCCATCTTGAAGCCCCTGTGGACCACCGTGGCTGGGAGCAGCTCAGTGAGCACGACCTAGTGCCTTTCGTGGCCCTGGCAGACAAGCTGGGCGGCATAATGCCGGCGCATATTACCTTTCCCGCCATTGATCCTGACTCGGTGGGATTCTCCGATTTTTGGCTAAAACAGATTCTGCGCCACAAGCTCGGCTTTGACGGGGTGATCTTTAGCGATGATCTGGCCATGAAGGGTGCCGATGTGGCCGGTGATTATGTGCAGAAGGCAAAGCTGGCCCTAGATGCCGGTTGCGACATGATTCTAGTCTGCAACGACCGGCCGGGAGCCCTTGAAGTCCTGGACTTTATGACGGAGCAGCAGGTCAGTGGCAGTGATCGGATCAAGGGGATGTTAAAAACAACCTCCCTATCTTGGGCCCAGCTAGAGAATCATCCGCGCAGAGTTGCTACCATGGCGCAGCTGCAAAAAATGCATAGCAATAATTAGACATTAAGAGGGTAGGTCGGGCCGATGAAAGATATAGAAAACTGGTTGGTTAATTTGACAGGTGAACAGTACCTCTGGGTGCTGGAGTTATTTGTTATCGTGGTGCTGGCTCTGGGTCTAGGGGTGGTGATTAATCGGGTTGTCGACAAGCTCGAAGTGCAGGCCGCCAAGACTCGAACCGTGTGGGACGACGCCCTTATAGAGGCCTGCCGACGACCACTGATCTGGCTGGTATGGATTCTCGGAATCAATTTTGCAGCAGGCATTGCCGCGCAAAAAATGGACTCTGGGTTCTATGCTTTGGTGGACCCTATTAACCGCTTGGCGCTGATCCTGTTGGGTGTGATGTTTCTCACCAACTTTATTAAACGGGCCGAACGCAACCTGGTACATCCCAACTATATTGCCAAACCCATGGATGAGACTACTGTCCGCGCGGTGGGAAAATTACTTCGCGCCGCGGTGATTATCACCGGTGTGTTGATCGCCATGCAGCTGTTTGGTTACAGTATTTCTGGTCTGCTGGCCTTTGGTGGCATCGGTGGTATCGCCATGGGTTTTGCCGCCAAAGATCTGCTGGCCAACTTTTTTGGTGGCCTGATGATCTATCTGGATCGACCCTTTTCAGTGGGCGACTGGGTGCGTTCACCAGACCAAGAAATTGAAGGCACAGTGGAAGATATCGGCTGGCGTCTGACCCGCATTAGAACCTTTGATAAGCGCCCGCTTTATATTCCCAATGCGGTGTTTGCCAATATTTCTGTGGAAAATCCGTCGCGCATGACTAACCGCAGAATCTATGAAACCATCGGCGTGCGCTACGACGACCTAGAGCAGATGGGCCCGATTGTGGATCAGGTGAAGGCTATGTTATTGGCTCACCCAGATATTGATACCAATCAAACGATGATGGTCAACTTCAATCAGTTTGCCCCCAGCTCATTAGACTTTTTTATCTATGTTTTTACCAAGACAACCAACTGGGTGACCTATCACCAAGTGAAGCAGGATGTGCTGCTTAAAGTGGCGGATATTATTGCCGCAAACCACGCCGAAGTGGCTTTCCCAACCTCGACACTGCATGTGCCGGCTGGTATTGAAGTGAATGGCGCAAATGGGGACTAATGGGCGTTAGGAGGCAGTAGGGTTGTTTTAAAACTGCTGAGAAGTCCGAATAAAACAGCTTTCGCCAGCCTAAATCATGGACTGGCAGCTGTTGCGAAAAAAATCGTGGCAGAGTCTCAACCGGTTAACTACAGTTTATGAAGATGTAGCTTGATCAGCGTCATCTTAGTGAAGAATAACAGGGATGTATGGGGATATTGCAGTAGAGACTGCAAAGGGATTGTGCGGCTAAATGAATAGCCAGCACAGGATAAGGAGATCATGTCATGGATTTGACACAGCTTTTCACGGGCCTGAATTTTGACGGCCAGTATTTGGATATTGCAGGCCCAGGCTTATCTGGCCGCAAAGGCCTCACCACCGATTTCGCTCTCGATTTCGCTCTCGATTTCGCTCTCGACGGCTTTCCCTCAAGCAGGTGGCGGCCATGATGCGCTATCTGAAGCAGGCTCTTGAGATATTTATCGTCATCAGCGGCTGGTGCCTATTTGTCATTGTAGTCGTAGACTATATAGTTGGAGATCTTTCAGGACTGATCGATACCTCCCTGCAAACACAGGCCTGGTCTCTGCTACTGTTATTCGGTCTGTCCCGGAGTTCGACCCTTAGAGCCACCAACCAAACCATTAGACAGTGGTTTGCCAAGACCCTGGTAGGTGCCGTTGTCGGCCCTGTATTGACAGCCACTCGAGGATTTTTTGCCAGTGCATTGCGCTCGGTTTATATCAATGTCTACCTTTTGGCGGACGTGCTTTTCTGCGTTGGCTCACCACTGTTAATTATCTCGGCATCCGCTGGCTGGTGGTTGCTGCCCGAAGTCAGCTATGTATCGCTGCTGGTCTACTGCTGCATGATTTCAATAATTTTCTTCTGGGGGCTGCACAGTAATTTAGTGCGTCTGCTGACACTGGGTTATTTCTTCGGTTACTGGCTGGTCGCAGACTCATTGTTAATGTACCCCTTTATCGCCCCGGCGGCGGTGCAGGAGAATGTCGCATTGGGCATGACCGATGCATTAAATGCTCTACTCCCGGCAGTTGGGCTGGTGCTGATTGTCTACCTGCTGGCGCGACGCCATGGGCTACAAACGATTACACAGCTGTTAAATGGGCACCTGAGGATTAGTGCTTCTAACTCAGAGCCGGTTAAAGAACTAAACAGAGAACTAAACAGAGAACTAAACAGAGAACTAAACAGAGAGCCAGATGAAAACCCTAGCCAGGACTCCAGTCGTAACATACTCAGTAATTACCTATTCCTAGGATGCCTTTTGATGGCTATCCCCCTGGCCGCTGTTATCACCTATACCGCCATTAGCCATATCAATGTCCACCTGCTATTTGTTGGCCTCGGCATCTGGGCTCTGGATTTATATTGGCAGCACGACGTGGCCAACGAACCGGCCCTGTCCTCCGACTGGCGATATTTTTTAAAGCTCTCCTGGAAGTACTAGGGGCAATTTACTCTATAATCGCTTTTTGATTTTTAGAGGTAAAATCCGTGGCCAGTTTTATTGAGACCTTGGAGAGTAAAAAAGTAGCTAGTGATGTAGCTAGTAACAAAAGGACTGTTAAGAAAGTCGGACTATTACTCAGCTGCCTGTTGTTGGCTAGCTGTCTCGGCAGACCAGAGGGCGTTTTACCGGTTGAGCAGTTAGACAGCCAGCGTTATCTCGGCATCTGGTACGAAGTGGCGCGACTCGATCACTCCTTTGAACGAGGCCTAAGCAACGTCACCGCCGACTATTCAATGCGCGAAGACGGCGGCCTGCGGGTTATCAACCGCGGTTACTCAGCCGAAGAGGGCGAATGGCAACAGGCCGAGGGCAGAGCCTACCGCATTGATGATGATCAGCCGGGCCATCTCAAAGTCTCTTTTTTTGGACCTTTCTTTGGTTCCTATATTGTTTTTGAGCTGGACTCGGACTACCAACACGCTTTTGTTGCCGGCAATACCACCGGCTATCTGTGGCTGCTGGCGCGCACTCCAACCATTAGTGATGAGCTGAAAAAGCACTTTTTACAGCGTGCTGAGACCTTGGGGTTTGAGGTGGATGATTTGATTTTTGTTGATCAGGGGCGCAATGAGAGGCCTTTAGTGATCACTCCGACTTAAACGCGACAGCTGAGATAGAGGCGCAGCGCGTTATTTTTTATTAATATACCCCCCTATAATCATGCTATAACACTTAAAACACCCCTGTTAAATCATATTGTACGGCCTATTTATAGATGCTATCATCCTACCCTGAGGTGACACTATGAATCGTAATCAATTGATTTTTATAGATAAATGGTTAAAGGACGCTAATAGAAAGCCACTAGTCATTCGTGGAGCAAGGCAAGTAGGGAAGTCTACGCTAGTTAAATTGGCTGCTGAGCAGCTCAACCTCCCTTTAGCATTGATTAATCTAGAGCGGTTCCCCGAGCTTAATGCCAGTTTTCAGAGTCTTGATCTGCGCGCCATTATCAATGAGTTGGAGGCCTTACCCGGTATAGGCGACCTTGCCCCCAATTCCCTTTTATTTTTAGACGAAATACAGGCTGTCCCTGAGGCGATACCCGCACTGCGGTATTTTTATGAAGATATGCCAGAAATACCGCTATTGTCTGCGGGTTCGTTACTCGAGTTTGTGTTGTCTGATCATAAGTTTTCTATGCCTGTAGGCAGGGTTCAATATTTGCATATGGGGCCAATGACCTTTACCGAATTTCTCGAGGCTCTTGGTGAGATCAAACTAAAAAATGAAATTGATACCTATGAGTTGGGTAAGGACATTGGTCTTGTCGTTCACCAGCGTTTATCGAAGCTGTTGCGCAGTTATTATTTTGTCGGCGGAATGCCGGAGGCAGTGGCCGCGTTTGTAAGGAGCCAAAAATTTAAAGAAGTTAGTGCCGTTCATCACTCCATTATTGATACCTATCGGGATGATTTCCCGAAGTATGCTGGGGCTAGGAATCTATCCAGAATGGTCAATGTATTTAATTTTGCCGCTAGAAACGTTGGCAAAAAAGTTAAATACAGTAATATTTCAAAACATGACCAAAGCGCCACGATAAAAAAAGATATAGAGCTTCTCTGTATGGCGCGTGTGGTGTCGAAAGTGATCCATAGCCACTGCTCAGGCCTTCCCTTGCAGGCGGATCTTGAAGAAACTGTTTTTAAATTGTTATTTCTGGATGTGGGGCTTATGAATTCAATCAGTGGCCTTAACTTGAGTGCCATCTCTCAGATGGAAGATATTCAATTAATCAATGAAGGGCCTATAGCTGAGCAATTCATTGGCCAGCATTTACAGGCATTACTTTCCTCAAGTCTTAATCGAGAGTTAACCTATTGGCTTCGTGAGGGTAAGGCGTCAAATGCCGAGACAGATTTTGTTGTGTCTTTTGATGGCCGGATAATTCCCATAGAGGTGAAATCTGGCAGTAGCGGTAGCTTAAAATCTCTCCACCAGTTTGTGGGTGAAAAGCAGGTCTCCACAGCCATTAGATTTGATGGTTGCATGCCTTCAACTCAAAGGGTTAATACCAGTATTCAAAAAGCAGGCAGGCGCATTGATGTGGACTATCATCTGATTTCATTGCCGCTGTATTTGGTCGAGCGATTGCCCGAGCTAATAGAAACGTTGCCACGATAATGAATAATAATCGAAACAATGCCCCAGGTACTTTTACTCAGCTTCAGTTTCCACATCGTCTAGCTGTGGATTAAGCACTTCCGGCTCATAGGGAATAATGGTCAACAACACACCCATCTTAGGGTGATCAATATAGTAACTCTGCTGTTCTTCGAGACGCTTGGATTGATCAAATGTCCACAGGGTCTTCACCGGATAGCGTCTCGGCTGTTGAATTTCTTCGGCAGCCTGCATCTCTGATTTCGAACTCTCTACAATTGCGGTTTCGTTGAAATTCTTTTCCGGCGCATCAATAAAAAAGTCCTCAATACGCTCTTCATTAAACTGAATGTCAGCGATGACGTAACTGTCGCCGAGGCTGGCTTGCTCTCGGGTCGGAAAATCTGGCAGTTCGATCATATTGGCTGTGTCGCTCTGTGGATCAAATTCCAGTAGCCAGAGATCCGATTGAAAATGTAAAAAGCGCGACTTATAAAAGCGCAGGCTGCCTTCAATTTCAAAGCGATCCATATATTGCTTGCCTGCTTTGATGATTACCCAGGGGTCTTGCTCTAGTTCGTCAGCTGAGAAGCGCCAGGCTTCGTGAAACAGGACGTTGTATTGAGCTTGGCGATCGAGGGCACGAGAACTTTCGTTGAGGTTGCGCACGTCTCTTGGCAGTTTTACGAAGGTAGGCTCATATTCTGCAACGTAGGCTTGTTCGGCTGTTTGGGTTTGATTGCCGACTGAAGTGCCGACTGAAGTGCCAATTGGATTACTGGCTAAAAATGCGGCGTCTTGGGCATTTAATTGAGCGAGGTCGTATTCGTCGAATGGGCTGTTTTGTTCTATATCTTGCTGTTCTGGATTCTCTACTTCCGATCCGGGAAGTACCTCTGCTGACAAGCTAAGGGCCGGGTCCGCTACTGTCGCCAGTGGGATGATTCTCGCGGCTGTGGTTGAGACAACACCATTGCCGGCGACGGGGAAATCGTTGTGTGAAATTTGACCGGGTTCGAGCAGGTCGAGATTATTTTGCGGGAAGTCGAGTTTGTAACGGCGCGGTGGCTGTTCGGCGCCGGTATAACCCTGTTGGGTGAAGACAACGACTTCAACCTGATACCAGGGGGCCGCGTCCTCTTCTGCTAACTGACTATTGTCTTGGGCGGCACTCAGGCTGCTGGTCAGCGCCAATAGACCGATCCACAGACTGTTGGCCCGGAGTGCTTGTCGCTGTTGCTTGTCTGTTGTCATGCTTATCATTCCCTTGGTCATACTTTACAGGATAGCAGTTAAAATGCGTCCGCTACTACAGACGACTCCTTAGCTATCGCTCTCCGGGGGCATAAGTTGTTCGAGAATATAGGTCAACTTGTCCACGCGTTCTTCCGCCGTTTCCATTTCTGTAGTGAAACTCAATTGATCGTTATTTTGCAAGCGGAATGTGCCCGGGCGCTTCTGCACCATTTCAATAATGATCATGGGTTCCACTGGGGTGCTGGCGCTAAACTTAAGACGTCCGCCTTGGGGGCCAGCTTCAATTTTTATCAGTCCGAGGCGTTCGCCCATCTGTCGCAGTTTGGCCAGTTCAAATAGGGTTTTGGCCGGTTCGGGCAAGAGGCCAAAGCGATCGATCATTTCTACCTGCAATTCATATAAGTCGCGTTCCGTCTGGCAATTGGCGAGACGCTTATACAGTGTCAGGCGCATATTGACGTCAGGTAGGTAGTCGTCGGGAATTAGTGCAGGCAGGTGCAGGTTGACTTCGATGCCCTGATCCATGGCTGATCCCAGTTCAGTCTGTTTGCCATTTTTAATCGCATTGACCGCGCGCTCGAGCATTTCCAGATAGAGGGTAAAACCAATCGCCTGAATATGACCGCTCTGTTCTTCGCCGAGCAGTTCGCCAGCGCCGCGAATTTCTAAATCATTGGTGGCCAGGGTAAAGCCAGAGCCCAGGTGATCGGCAGCGGAGATGGCTTCCAGGCGTTTTTGCGCGTCGGAGGTAATGGTTTTCGGTGGCGGTGTTAAGAGGTAGGCGTAGGCCTGGTGGTGGGAGCGACCCACACGACCGCGCAATTGGTGCAGCTGCGCTAGGCCAAATTTATCCGCCCGTTCAATCAAAATGGTGTTGGCGCTGGGGATGTCGATGCCGGTTTCAATAATGGTAGTACAAACCAGTACATTGAAGCGCTGGTGGTAAAAGTCGGACATCACCTGCTCTAGCTGGCGTTCGCGCATCTGGCCGTGGGCTATATTGATCCGCGCCTCGGGGACTAGCAGCGCCAGCTCATCGGCGGTGCGCTGAATATTTTTAACGTCGTTGTGCAGGAAGTACACCTGACCGCCGCGGAGGATTTCACGGAGTATGGCTTCTCGGGTGATACGATCTTCGCGCTGACGGATAAAGGTTTTCACCGATAGGCGTCGTGCCGGAGGCGTGGCAATAATTGATAAGTCCCGCACTGCATGCATAGACAGATTCAGCGTTCGTGGAATTGGTGTCGCGGTCATGGTGAGAATATCCACCGAGCTGCGCATGGATTTAATCTTGTCTTTCTGGCGCACACCAAAGCGATGTTCTTCGTCAATAATCAGTAGGCCGAGACGTTCAAAGTCGATCTTGGCATGAAGCAATTTGTGAGTGCTGATCAGAATATCGACTTTGCCACTCTCGGTGTTGGCAATCACCTGCTCCTGTTCTTGGGCGGTGCGGAAGCGCGACAGCTCTTCGACCACTATGGGCCAGTTGGCAAAGCGGTCGCGGAAGTTTTGTAGATGCTGGTGGGCGAGTAATGTGGTGGGTACCAAGATCACTACCTGCTTGCTGCTGGAGACGGCGGTAAAGGCGGCGCGCATGGCCACTTCGGTTTTGCCGAAGCCGACATCACCACAGACCAGTCGGTCCATCGGTTGCGGGCTGAGTAGATCGCGGCGCACGGCGTCGATGGCCTCGGCCTGATCGGCGGTCTCTTCGAAGGGGAACTCGCCGCTAAACTTGCGGTAGTCTTCTTCATTGTTGTCGCAGGAAAAGCCTTTGCGCGCGGCTCGGCGAGCGTAGATGTCGAGCAGTTCAGCGGCGGTATCGCGTATCTGTTTGACGGCTTTTTCTTTAGCCTTTGACCATTTGTCGGTGCCCAGTTTGTGCAGCGGCGCCATGGATTGATCGCCGCCGCCAAAGCGACTGATTAGATGTAGAGATGAAACCGGCACATAGAGTTTGGCGTCATTGGCGTAGACCAGCATCAGAAATTCTTGCACTGACTTATCCACTTCAAGAGTGACCAGTCCCTGGAAGCGACCAACGCCATGGTCCATATGGACGACTGGCGCGCCATGTTGCAGTTCGGCGAGGCTCTTAAAGATATGATCCGGTGACTCTGAGGCCTTGGAGCGACGGCGGCGCTGCATCACCTGCTGGCCAAAAAGTTCACCTTCGGTGATTAGGCAGATACCCTGACCCGGGCTATAGAGACCCTGGTCTATGGGGTAGGTGGTGACTGAGAAGCGATCGCTGGTGTTGATAAAGTCTTGCCAGTTTTCTACTTCCGCGGCGACCACATTGATTTTCTTTAGAAACCCGGCAAGCACTTCTCGGCGCCCGGCGGATTCGGCGCAGAACAGCACGCGGCCATCGAAGCCTTCGAGAAATTCCTGGAGTGCTGAGAGGGGGTTACTGAGCTTGGAGTTAACCGCCACATCGGGCACGGCGCGGAGATTGAAGTTGATGCGGCCGGCGCCGGCTTTGGCGGGCTGGCGATCAATCTCGGTGCGCGGCAGTTTTTTGATCTGCTCGAAGACTTCCTCGACGCCGAGAAACAGTTCTCTTGGCGACAGGATCGGTCGCGTCGGATCCACGCCATATTCGGCATAACGGGCATTGGTATCTTGCCAGAAGGCCAGGGAGGCGTCTTCGATGCCCACATGACTAAACAGCTGTACCTTCTCTGGCAGGTAATCAAACAGAGTGGCGGTCTCTTCAAAAAACAGGCTCAGGTAATACTCTATGCCCTGAGGCGCAATACCCTCTTTAATATCTCGGTAGACCGGACATTTATCCGGGCTTTGGTCAAAATGCGTGTGCCAATTATTGAGGAATTGATTGCAGGCCTGCTTGTCGAGGGGAAATTCTCGGGCCGGTAACAGTTCAATCTGGGTGACATTTTCTGAGGTGCGCTGAGACTCGGAGTCAAACAGTCGCAGGCTTTCGATTTCATCGTCCAGCAGGTCTATACGAAATGGCTGCTTGGCGCCCATGGGGTAGATATCGATCAGTGAACCGCGAAAGGCGTATTCGCCGTGTTCATAAACCGTTTCGACGCGGTTGTAGCCAGCGCGAGACAGCTGTTGCTGGAGCTCGTCGCGATCCAGCAGTTCGCCAACCTGATAGGAAAAGGTTCGTGAGGCGATAAAGTCTGTGGGTGCCAGTCGGTGCATCAACGTTGGCAGCGGTACTATTAATAGTGCGTGCTGGGCGTTGGGCAGGTTGGACAGAGTTTGCAATCGCGCCGAGACAATATCCTGATGGGGCGAGAAAATATCGTAGGGCAGGGTTTCCCAGTCGGGGAAGTTAAGGATCGGGAAATCCTGTTCGGCACTGAAAAATGCCAGTGCGCGACTCTGGGCTGCGGCCTCTCGGGCAGTCTCGGTAATCAGAATGCTGAGACCATCGAATTGTTGTGCGGCTTCGGCGATGGCTAGTGCACGACCAGCGGCTTGCAGTTCACCCCAGTGATTTTTATCACCGGGCTTAGCGTTTAAACCTAAATCAAGAATCGTCTTTGATTTCAAGATGGGTTTTAGGTCTAAAGTTGTCTGTGAAGTTGAAACTGTCATAACACCTGCGTAATCGTGTGAATGTTGTACTAAAGTTAAAATGTAAAGTTAAGCTGATACTGCACTGTCGTGCCGTTGGGCAAACAGAGCGCGCTATTTTACTCGCGGTCGGCTGACGATAGATAGAGGCAATAGTCTCTATATACGTGTCGAAGTCGGTTCTTAGTTGCCTGTGTGACTAATGTTTACGATAATACCAAAACCATCAAACTGCTCGAAAAGGACCTGCCAGTGATTGATCAGAAGAGACCCCTCCCAGACGATTTTTTCAAAGATTGGAAGCAACGTGAAGCCCTTGCCGAAGGCATGATACCGATAATTGGCAAGCTCTACCGCGAGCGCAATGTATCTACCTATATGTATGGCAACAGCATGGTCAATAAGTCGGTTACCGACTTGATGAAATTTCATCGCCGTGTGCGTCAGGTGGAGCAAAACGAATTATCGGAATTTGACTCTTCACCCATGATCGAAGCAATTGCCCGTCAGCATCTCGGGCCAGCGCATATTGATCTGGGTAAAATGGTGGTCAAGTTTCAGAGCATTGGCAATGGCCGCAGCATGGATGAGTTTGTCGCCGACGAGCTCAAAGATATTATCGGCTCCGATGTCAAGCCGTTGCCCCAGCCCCAGGATGTAGTGCTCTATGGCTTTGGTCGCATAGGTCGATTGGTGGCGAGAATTCTGATTGATAAGGCTGGGGGTGGCGATGTGCTGCGTCTGCGAGCCATTGTTATTCGCAAAGGCAAGATCGATAACGATTTGGAAAAGCGCGCGGCACTGCTGCGCCGCGATTCGGTTCATGGTTCTTTTAAGGGCACAATTCGTGTACTGCAAGAAGAGAACACTCTGGTGATCAACGGCAATCCGGTGAAGGTGATCTACGCTAACTCGCCAGAGGAAATCGACTACACCGAGTACGGTATCAACAATGCTTTGATTGTCGATAATACCGGTGTCTGGAAAGACAATGCTGGCCTCGGTGGTCATCTGCGTCCCGGCGCTTCGAAGGTTCTGCTGACGGCCCCCGCTGGCGATGATATTCCGAATATTGTCTACGGTGTCAACGACAGCGAAATCACTCCTGAGCGCAAGATTATCTCGGCGGCCTCCTGTACCACCAATGCCATTGTGCCGGTGCTCGATTGCCTGCTTAAAGAATATGGCATCAACAGTGGTCATGTGGAAACCATACACGCCTACACCAACGATCAGAACCTGATCGACAATTACCACAAAGGTGATCGTCGCGGACGCAGTGCGGCACTGAATATGGTGTTGACGTCGACTGGTGCAGCCAAGGCGGTGGCGAAAGTGATTCCGCAGCTGAAAGGCAAGTTGACTGGCAATGCGATTCGGGTGCCGACACCCAATGTCTCTATGGCTATCCTCAATCTGCAGTTGGGTCGCGACACTAGCGTGGAAGAGCTGAATGAATTTATGCGCCAGAAGGCGCTGCACTCTGAGTTGCAGCAGCAGATTGGCTACACTATTTCCACGGAAGCGGTGTCCACAGATTTTGTCGGCTCTCGTCAGGCCTGTGTCTACGATTCTCAGGCCACCATTGTCGAAGGCAATAGCTGTGTACTCTATTGTTGGTATGACAATGAATTTGGTTATAGCTGTCAGGTGGTACGTTGCTTGGAGAAATTTGCTGGCGTTAGCTGGCCGTCCTACCCGAATGTATTGTCTCCTGCTTAATTTAAGCTACTAGGGCAATGCTTTATAAGACTCGGCGCAGCCATTGCGTCGGGTCTTTTTGCTTGTGGGGCAGGGCGTTGTGGGTAGCACTCAGAGTACTGTCTAAGCACTATCTAAGTGCCATTTAAGTGCCATTTAAGTACTATTACGCGAAATCTTCAGCCCGAGAAAACAAATTAGAGCTATATAGTCGACTTTAGGTTTTATTGCCTCCAATCAGACTGGAATCAAAGCGCCTAGACCTTTATAATCCCGCGCATCTTGAATCGGTGAACAAAGCTCCTCATCTGTATGCCGAAACTAAACTGAAATTACTCGCAAAATAGCCGTCAGATCCTGCATTTGCTTGGATTCAGTTATACAGCCCAAATATTAATTTTTGAGTATTAGGTATTTCCTATGATAAAAATCCGTCGCGGATTAGACCTGCCCATAGCTGGCAAGCCAGAGCAGGTTATTCACGATGGCCCAGTAATAGGTCAGGTTGCGGTAGTCGGTTTTGACTACCCGGGCATGAAGCCCACCATGGCCGTGCGCGAAGGTGATCGCGTCAAGCTGGGTCAATTGCTGTTTACCGATAAGAAAACTGTCGGTGTAAAGTATACCGCTCCTGCAGCTGGTGTTGTGGTAGCGGTTAATCGCGGCGAGCGCCGTGTGTTCCAATCTCTGGTTATCGATGTCGACGGCACTGAAGCGGAAAGCTTTGCCCAGTACGGTGCTGCGCAGCTTGCTTCGTTGGATCGCAGCCTGGTGATTGATAACTTGGTTAACTCTGGCCAGTGGGTGTCATTGCGCACTCGTCCTTTTGCCCGAGTACCGGCGCCAGAATCGACTCCTTCATCTATTTTTGTCACTGCCATGGATACCAATCCACTGGCGGCTGACCCAGCACCGATTATTGCTCAGCGCAGTGAAGACTTTGTCAACGGCTTAACCGTTCTGACACGTTTGACTGACGGCCCAGTGCACCTTTGCAGTGCAGCGGATGCAACGGTTGCCGGCGATGCGATTGATGGCGTTCAGGCGCACAGCTTTGCCGGTCCCCATCCAGCAGGTCTGGCTGGAACCCATATTCATTTTATCGACCCTGTCAGCACTGAGAAAACGGTTTGGACTATTGGTTATCAAGATGTGATTGCCATAGGTGCTCTGTTTACTACTGGCGCTATCGATAGCAGCCGCGTGGTTGCACTGGCTGGCCCACAGGTCAATCAGCCGCGACTACTGAAAAGCCAGCTGGGTGCTAACCTTAACCAGCTGGTTATCGGTGAGTTAAAGAACGACGAGAACCGCGTGATTTCAGGTTCAGTTCTGTCCGGTCGCAAAGCCTCTGGCGAGTTTGCCTTTTTAGGGCGTTATCACTCCCAGGTCTCGGTTATCCGTGAAGGCCGCGAGCGCGACTTCCTGCACTACCTGAGAGCCGGCTTTGACAAGCACTCAGCACTGCCGATCTTTGTGTCCTCCCTGAGTAAGAAACTCTTCAATATGACCTCCAGCACCAACGGCAGCGAACGCGCCATGGTACCTGTGGGTGGTTACGAAAATGTCACTGCTCTGGATATATTACCGGTTCAGCTACTTCGCTCACTGATTGTCGGTGATACGGAAATGGCACAGAAACTCGGTTGCTTAGAATTGGACGAAGACGATGTCGGTCTCTACAGCTATGTCTGTGTCGGCAAGCACGAGTACGGGCCAATCCTGCGCGATAATTTGACCAGAATAGAGAAGGAGGGTTAAGACCATGATACGTAATCTTCTCGATAAGGTAGAACCGCATTTCCACAAAGGCGGCAAGTGGGAAAGCTGGTATGCACTTTACGAAGCGGTTGATACGGCGTTATTTAAGCCGTCAGACGTAACCAAGAACAGCTCCCATGTGCGTGACTCCATTGACCTGAAGCGGGTCATGATCACAGTTTGGATGGCAACTTTCCCAACCATGTTTTTCGGTATGTGGAATGTCGGCTTTCAAGCCAATACCATCATGTTGGAAATGGGCATGTTGGCTCAAGAGGGCGGACGCGGCATCTTTATTGCCATGTTGGCCGGCTACGATCCAACCAGCATTTGGGACAACCTAGTTCACGGTGCGGCTTACTTCCTACCTATATACATGGTGACCTTTATAGTCGGCGGTTTCTGGGAAGTGTTGTTTGCCAGTGTTCGCGGCCATGAAGTCAACGAAGGCTTCTTTGTTACCTCGGTACTCTTTGCCCTTTGCTGTCCTCCGGATCTGCCATTGTGGATGGTCGCTGTCGGTATCAGCTTCGGCATTGTTATCGGTAAAGAAGTATTCGGCGGCACCGGTAAGAACTTCCTCAACCCAGCCCTAACCGGCCGTGCGTTCCTTTACTTTGCCTACCCAGCTTATATGTCTGGCGATGCGGTATGGACTGCAGTTGACGGTTACACCGGTGCAACCATGTTGTCTGTGGCGGCGACTGCCGGTATGGCGGGTCTTGAGCAGAGCGCAACTTGGATGTCAGCCTTTATCGGCACCATTCAGGGCTCTATCGGTGAAACCTCGACCCTGGCGATTCTGCTCGGCGGTGTCGTATTGATGGTGATGCGTATTGCCTCATGGCGCATTATCGGTGGTGTTCTGCTGGGCTCAGCGCTGTTGTCGATGCTGTTTAATGCTATCGACTCAACTAATCCGATGTTTGCCTTGCCGTTCTATTGGCACTGGGTGATCGGCGGATTTGCCTTCGGTGCAATCTTTATGGCCACCGACCCCGTATCTGCTGCAATGACCAACACCGGCAAGTTCTGGTACGGCATGCTGATCGGCGTCATGGTGATCCTGATTCGCGTGGTTAATCCGGCTTTCCCAGAGGGCATGATGCTGGCGATTCTGTTTGCCAATCTATTTGCACCACTGTTCGATCATGCTGTGGTTCAAGGAAATATTAAAAGGAGATTGGCCCGTGGCTAGTGACTCTATCAAGAAAACTTTCGGCGTTGCCGCACTGCTCTGTGTTGTCTGCGCAGTAGTGGTCTCCAGCGCTGCAGTGATTCTGCGACCTATGCAGGACGCGAATAAGATATTGGATTTGAAAACCAATATTCTCGCCTCTGCTGGCCTGTTAAAAGCCGGCATTGATGTTGAGACTCAGTTTGAGCAGATCACGACTCGTATTGTCGATATGGAAACCGGTCGCTTTAGCGATGCAGTTGATCCCGCTGTCTATGATCAACGCAAAGCCTCCAAAGATCCGGCACAGTCTATAGCGCTGTCCGGTGATGAAGATATTGCCAAGATCAGACGTCGCGCCAATTACGCCACCATCTATATAGTAGAAGGGGAGCAGGGCTTAGAGAAAATCATTCTGCCGATTAAAGGCTATGGCCTCTGGTCAACGCTGTATGGCTTTATCGCACTGGAATCGGATCTCGAAACGGTGGCCGGTATTGGCTTCTACGAGCACGCCGAAACACCGGGTTTGGGTGGCGAAATTGACAACCCTAAATGGAAAGCCAGCTGGATAGGCAAGAAAGCCTACAACTCCGGCGATCTGGCGATCACTGTATTAAAAGGTAAGGCGGATATGAATCGTGACGGTTATGAGTCACAGATCGACGGTCTCGCTGGCGCTACTTTGACTACTCGTGGTGTTGATAATCTAGTGCGCTACTGGCTAGGTGATTCAGGCTTCTCGCCACTGATCAGCAATCTTAAGACAGGGGAGGCCTAATCGTGTCAAAAGCTAAAGATACGCTTCTAGAACCGGTACTGAACAACAACCCGATTGCGTTGCAAATCCTCGGAATCTGTTCGGCCCTGGCTGTGACCTCAAGTATGAAAGTCGCCTTCGTAATGTGCCTGGCACTGACCGTGGTAACGGCGTTTTCGAACCTGTTTGTGTCGCTTATCCGCAACCATATTCCCAACAGCATCCGTATTATTGTGCAGATGACGATTATTGCCTCATTGGTAATTGTGGTTGATCAGGTGCTCAAGGCCGTGGCCTACGATATCAGCAAGCAGCTGTCGGTCTTTGTTGGACTGATTATTACCAATTGTATTGTCATGGGTCGCGCCGAAGCCTTCGCCATGAAAAACCCACCGCTGCCGAGCTTCTTAGACGGTATTGGTAATGGTCTTGGTTACAGTGTGGTACTGATGATTGTTGCATTCTTCCGCGAACTGTTTGGCGCTGGCAAGCTTTGGGGCTACGAAGTGCTCAAAGTTAGCACCGACGGCGGCTGGTATGTGGCCAACGGCATGATGTTGATGCCACCCAGCGCCTTCTTCTTAATTGGTCTGTTTATCTGGGTTCTTCGCGTCAGCAAGAAAGATCAGGTTGAACAGCCGGACTTTAAGATCACCGCCAATAGCCGTCCGAGTGAGGTTGCCTAATGGAACATTATTTAAGTTTGTTAGTTCGCTCGATCTTTATCGACAATATCGCCCTGAGTCTGTTCTTGGGAATGTGTACCTACCTGGCGCTGTCGAAGAAGATCAACGCCGCATTCGGTTTGGGTATTGCAGTAATCGTAGTGCAGACCATTACTGTCCCAGTAAACAACCTGCTGCTCGGTTATCTGCTATCTGATGGCGCACTGGCTTGGGCCGGTCTGCCGGATGTGGATCTGAGCTTCTTGGTCTACCTGTGCTTTATCGGCGTTATCGCCGCCATCGTGCAGATCCTGGAGATGTTTCTCGATAAGTATGTGCCGGCACTCTACAACGCCCTTGGCGTGTTCTTGCCGCTGATTACGGTGAACTGTGCGATTCTCGGTGGTTCATTGTTAATGGCCGAGCGCGGTTACAACTTCACCGAGAGTGTGGTTTACGGCTTTGGTTCTGGTACGTCTTGGGCACTGGCCATCGTAGTACTCGCAGGAATTCGAGAAAAATTAAAATATAGCGATATTCCAGAAGGCCTTCAGGGGCTGGGCATCGTATTTATCACTGTAGGCCTAATATCCTTAGGCTTTATGTCGTTCGGCGGCATAGACATTTGATTACGGAGAAGTAGCTACTCATGAATATCGAAATCATCCTCGGCGTCACCATGTTTACCGTGGTCATCCTTGCTCTAGTTGCTTTTATCTTGGCCGCTCGCAGCAAGCTGGTGTCCTCTGGCGACGTCAATATTGAGATCAACGGTGAGAAAACAATCACCGTAGCAGCTGGCGACAAGCTACTGCAGACCCTTTCCAATGCCGGCTTATTCCTGCCCTCAGCCTGTGGTGGCGGCGGAAGCTGCGCCCAGTGTAAATGTGTTATTGCCGATGGCGGCGGTTCCATGTTGCCCACCGAAGAGAGCCACTTTAACCGTCGCGAAGCCGCTGAAGGTTGGAGACTCTCCTGTCAGGTTCCGGTTAAGCAGGACATGAAAATTGAAGTCCCGGAAGAAGTTTTCGGCGTCAAACGCTGGGAATGTGTGGTTGAGTCAAACCAAAATGTGGCGACCTTTATTAAAGAGCTGACCCTGAAACTGCCTGAAGGAGTTGATGTTAACTTCCGCGCCGGTGGTTATGTGCAGCTGGAATGCCCGCCACACCACATTAAGTATGCTGACTTTGATATCGAAGAGCAGTACCGTGGCGACTGGGAGCACTTTGGCTTCTTTAAGCACGAGTCAATTGTGACTGAGCCGGTTATTCGCGCTTACTCAATGGCCAACTATCCAGACGAAGTGGGCATTGTTAAGTTCAATATTCGTATTGCCACGCCGCCACCGCGCTCTGAAGGTATTCCCCCAGGACAGATGTCCTCTTACACCTTTGGTCTCAAAGCTGGCGACAAGATTACCGTTTACGGTCCCTTCGGTGAGTTCTTTGCCAAAGACACTGAAAACGAAATGGTCTTTGTAGGCGGTGGTGCTGGTATGGCGCCAATGCGCTCGCATATCTTCGATCAGCTCAAGCGTCTCAAAAGCACTCGCAAGATTAGCTTCTGGTATGGAGCTCGTTCATTGCGTGAATGTTTCTATGACGATGAATATGACGCCCTGGCCGCAGAAAATGATAACTTCGACTGGCATCTGGCACTCTCAGATCCACAGCCGGAAGATAACTGGGAAGGCTACACCGGCTTTATCCACAATGTCTTGTTCGAGCAGTATCTGAAAGATCATGACGCGCCAGAAGATTGTGAATTCTACATGTGCGGGCCGCCAATGATGAACGCCGCAGTGGTCAAATTGTTGCAAGACCTGGGTGTTGAAGAAGAGAATATCTTCCTCGATGACTTCGGCGGGTAATAGAGCTTGATGATCTTATCTAGCGACAAAATAACGGGGCTTGTGAAAGCCTCGTTTTTGCTTTCAGCCCTAGTCAGCTTTCTGCTGCTTAGCGGCTGCGACCACGCCCCTGAGATTGTAAAGATCTCCGGTAGTAAATTTGGTACCAGCTATCACATCACCATAGTGGCAGACCAACCAGCACCAGCAGATCTAGCCGAGCGTATCGACGCGGCGCTGGACGTTGTTGATCTCTCCATGTCCACCTACAAATCGGAATCCGAGTTAAGCCAGTTTAATCGCCTGCCAGTTGCTGAAGAGGTAGCGGCATCTCCTGAGCTCTGGACTGTGTTGCAGACCAGCCGTCAGATCTGGCAACAGAGCGCTGGCGCCTTCGATCCCAGTGTAGGTCCATTGGTAGATCTCTGGGGCTTTGGCCCGCAGATGACCAATGATCGTATTCCTGAAGACAATGAAATTGCTCAGGCACTGGCCAACATGGGTTACCAGCACCTGATATTAAATACCGACAAGCAAACCATCAGCAAAGCTTTGCCCCTGAGCCTAGACCTCTCTGCCGTAGCCAAAGGCTATGCCGTTGATCAGGTCGCCGACCTACTGGAAATGCTGGCACTGCCAGACTATCTAGTCGAAGTGGGTGGAGAGATGCGCGTAAGCGGCAGAAACCCCAAAGGGCAGCCCTGGCGTATTGCTATAGAGACTCCTGATGCCATGGGCCAGGTGGATAATGTTATTACTCTCGAAAGTGCCGCCGTGGCGACCTCGGGTGACTACCGAAATTACTTTGAGAAAGACGGCAAACGCTACTCTCACAGCATAGATCCACGAACCGGCCGACCCATAGAACATCGTCTGGCCTCGGTGACTGTAGTCGCTGATCGCTGTATTGATGCAGATGCCTGGGCCACAGCCTTTTTGGTCATGGGTGATGAGGCTGCTCTAGAGATAGCTAACCGGCAATCCATCGCGGTTTACATGCTGGTCAAAGCCGACGAGCAGTTCAGCGCCGTTTACAGCGACGCCTTTAAACACTATTTAACCGCAGCAGCGGTTATCAGCGAGAACTAAACATGGCTGAAATCTTTCTTACCATTATTATTTTTGCCCTGCTGATTACAGCCATGGCCGTCGGCGTCCTCATGGGTGGCAAGCCCATAGCCGGATCCTGTGGTGGTGTGGGTGCCGCACTGGGTGAAGCCAACTACAACTGCGACCTCTGTGGTGGCGATCCGAATAAATGCGACGAACTGAGCGATGCCGATCTGGCCTACGATGCCAGTGCCAATCAGCGTTCTTCAGAACAGGAAAAGACCTAAGCATGACCAATTATCAGTACGATCTAGTCGTAATCGGCAGCGGTCCCGGTGGCGAAGGCGCCGCTATGAACGCCGTCAAGCAGGGTTGGCGCGTTGCCGTAGTGGACGAGCGCGCACTGGCAGGGGGCAACTGCACCCACCTGGGCACCATTCCCTCAAAAGCCCTGCGACAGTCGATTCGACGGATGATGCAATACAACACCATGCC
>CAJQKW010000071.1 GCA_905478975.1 uncultured Pseudomonadales bacterium
ACCCCTAAAGCCGATCACCGTTTGGCTCTGGAACATTTCGCCTACACCACCGAAGATCAGAATCGACAGCTTGCCGAGCTCGGCGCGGTGGTCTCGGCCAATCCCTACTACCACTATATGCTCAGCGATATGTACAGCGACCAATGGTTGGGTGCCGATCGCGGCAGTCAGATGGTGCGCCTGGGTTCTCTTGAGCGTTTGGGCATGCCCTTTGCCTTTCATTCCGACAGCCCCATGGCACCGTTGGAGCCTCTGACTCTGGTTTCAGCCGCGGTTAATCGGGTAACCATTAATGGCAATCTCAGTGGTGCCAATGAACGGGTCAGTCTGGATGCGGGTCTGCGGGCCATCACCATCGATGCGGCTTGGGTGATGGGTTGGGAAGATGAGATTGGGTCGATTCGCGCGGGCAAGAAGGCCGACTTTACAATCCTTGAGGCCGATCCCTATAAGGTCGGGCCCAAGCATTTAAAGGATATTAAAATCTGGGGCACGGTTTTTGAGGGGCAGCCAGCACCCCTATAGCGGGTAAATCATTTGGAGCACCGCGGATCTGACGGCTATTTAAGTAGCCTCAAAAGGCTAGGTATTTTAGTCCCGCCGGTCATATCTGGGTGTTTCGCTAGTCAGGATTTAGCGTTACTATCAAAGGCTAAAGCTGCTCAAAAATAAAAATAATAAAATAGGGGCAATAGAAAAATGTTTAGAACCCTCTCCACATCCGTATTATTAACGCTCATTCTCACTCTGTTGGCCTCTTGCGGCGGCGGATCAAATTCCGCGGCACCTGCTGACAGGTCGGATGACGAAGATGAACAGCTACCGGTCACTGAACAGACAGTTTGGCAGGAGGCAACCCCTGAATCCGTCGGCATGGACTCAAGCATTTTAGCCCAGGCCTTTGATCAAGCCTTTGTTGATGGCAGCTACACCCAAGCCGCTCTGGTGATTAAAGACAATACACTTATCTATGAGCGCTACCGAGGCATTCTGCCAACAGAACAAGCCAGGCTCGAGGCGACAACCTTACTCGACGGCCAAGAGCGCTATGGCCAGCGTGATAAAGACAGTCTTGCAACATCCTGGTCAACGGCAAAATCCTTTACCAGCGTAATGATCGCCATCGCCATTGAACAGGGCTATATCGAATCCCTCTCTGAGCCAGCCTCAAACTATATAGATGAATGGCAAGAAGACGGGAGAGACGCAATCACCCTTCGCAATTTGCTGGATATGCGTTCCGGGTTGCCCATTGCCTGTTATGACTTTGCGGCACAGAGCTTGGAGGTCTGCCCCGACGGTGGCAACGCCGGCGGTAATTTAGTCTATTCCAGCGATCAGATGTCTGCCTGTATTGATCGCCCACTGGCAGCGACCAATGTTAATCAGCCTTGGTATACAGGCGGGCCACTTTGGCAGACTGGCTACTGGCTCTACTCCAATTGCGACACCATGGTACTCGGCGAGATTCTCTACCGAGCAACCGGTCAGGATCTACAGACTTATGCTGACCTGCACCTGTTCTCTAAAATCGGCATGCAGGCCCAGTGGTGGCGTGACAGCGATGGTACCAGTCAGGTGGATGGTAACTACTTAGCCTATTGCTGCCTGGATGCCACGCCCCGTGACTTTGCAAGATTTGGGCAGTTACTTCTCAATAATGGCGTATGGGATAATGAGCAGGTAGTTCCCAGCAGTTACATCGACAGTATCAAAAATATCAGTGTCGACTCGGTGGTGACTGAACTCTATGGAGGAGCGTTTAGCTACGGACTACAGTTTTGGACCGTCATTCCTGGGCAGCAACCGGATGGCTCGTTTTATCCCCTGCCGAATACACTGATTACCACTAACGGGTTTGATGGTCAGTACATCAGCCTAGATTTTGACAACAATATTGTGGTGGTGCGCAAGAGTCTCTACAGCCCAATTATAAATACCTCAGGTGAGCGAAAAATGACTATCTCTCCAAGTAATCTGGAGGAATCTAGCCTGGTGGGCTCGTTGCCCAACGGCATAAATTTGATTGGTGGATCGAACTACTCCCATCAGTCCTTACTTTACGGGGTAAACAATTCCATTATCGCCCCAGACTAACTATCGCCCTAAACTAACTGGGGACTTTTAACCCTGACACTTTTCAACATAAACCATAATAATAAAAAGGCCATACCATGAGCGACATTATCCTTTACGTACTAGCACTAACCCTGTTTCAAATCTGGCTGCTGCCAATGGTTCTCAATTTAAAGAATAGCGCCTACCTACTCTCCAATCGTGACCAAGAGGTTGAAACCTCGGTGACCTATCAGCGTGCCAAGCGCGCCGCAGCCAACCTTCACGAAACCCTGCCGATTTTTCTCACCCTGGCACTCTTATCAATGGTTATGGATATCGATAACACTCAGGCGGCAACTGCCTGGCTGGCATTGCGCGTCGTCCATGTCATTTGTTACACCATGGGCTTTGCCAAATTGCGCAGCCTCAGCTGGGTCGGCTCGGTAATCGCCCTTATCGCTATGGCTATGGAACTGGTCTAAAGCACTAGGTCTTTTATTAAAAATAATCTATGCCAGGCATTGCATAAAACCACAATGCCTGGCGACTAATGGAAATACACTATGCGTACCAAACTCTCTCTCGCGCTGGGCATATTGCTCCTAGCAGGCTGCAGCGGACCGGATGATTCATTCCCGCTCAGCATTCAACAAGCAGCACCAGAAGCCGCAATTGAATCCGTTAGCTGCGACAACTTTAATGCCGACGGCACTGCCCTATTTGGCGACCTGCACGTGCATACCAGCTACTCCTTTGATGCCGCAGCCAATAGTTTGGGTACCACACCGGCGGATGCCCATCGCTATGCCCGCGGTGAAGCCATCCCGTTTTTCCCAGTGGATAAACAGGGTGTTCCCCTTGGCTCAGTCAAGATTGATCGGCCATTGGATTTTCTTGCGGTCACCGATCACGGCGAATTTCTCGGTGAACGCGCACTCTGTCGCACCGAAGGCTCACCGGCCTACAACACCACTTTCTGTAACAACTACCGGGTCAATGAACGTCAAGGCATGATGATGTTGGGCTCAGTGATCACCACCGAAACCCCTGTGCGCATTAAAGAGATTTGCGGCGCCGATGGCAGTCAGTGCAATGAATATGCCGAGTCACCTTGGCAGGATATTCAGCTGGCGGCCAATAAAGCCAATGCTCCCTGCGAGTTCACCAGCTTTGTCGCCTATGAGTACACCGGCACGCCCGGCACATCGAACTACCATCGCAATGTCATCTTTCGCGATGACAATGTTCCTGCCAAACCGGTTAGCTATATAGACGCACCCATCGACAGCAAGCTCTGGTCGGCACTGGATGCGGTCTGTGATATTGCCGAGGGTTGTGACTATCTTACTATTCCTCACAACTCCAATCTGGCTAACGGACGTATGGCGCCCTATATGCAGCTTGAAGACACCACTGAAGCTAAGCGTGCCTATGCCACTGCACGGTTGAAGCGCGAGCCGATTATGGAGATCTTCCAACACAAAGGCAGCTCCGAATGTATCAATGGCTTGAGCAGTGTCTTTGGTGCTCCAGACGAGCTCTGTAACGTCGAAGCAGTCAGGCGTATGGGTGAGAACAAGACTTATGTCACCCGCAGTTTAAAAGAAGGCGACCTGACCATGGGTCAGGCATCACAGGTCACTGTAGAATGCGAACCCGGCAAGACCGGCAGCAATGGCATGCTCGGTGCCGGCTGTGTCCACCCTACTGACTTCCAGCGCTCTGGCCTTTTGGTTGGACTACTCGAAGAACAATCCATTGGTTTGAATCCGGTTAAGCTTGGCACCATTGCCGCCACTGACACCCATTCAAGCACTCCCGGCGCTGTTATTGAAAATGCATGGACTGGTGCTGTGACCGGCGAATCAAACCCTGCTGAGCGACTCAAACCAGGCCTGCTAACCAGTGGTATCGATGGCAACCCCGGTGGTTTAGCCGGTGTTTGGGCAAAGGAAAATACTCGCGACGGCATCTTTGACGCCATGCTCCGCAAAGAAGTGTTTGGCACATCGGGGCCACGTATTCGACCACGCCTGTTTGCTGGCTGGGATCTCAATGGCGGTCTCTGCGATGCTCCGGATATGGTTGCTCAGGCCTATGCCTCTGGCGTCCCTATGGGTGCTGATTTAGCGGCTACTGAAGACAGTGGCAAAATCCCTAGCCTACTCGCCTATGCGTCTAAGGATCCAGATGGTAAGCCACTGGTCGCATTGCACCTGATCAAGGGTTGGATTGACGGTGAAGGCCAAATGCACAATGAGGTCATTACCGTTGCCGAAGCGAAAACTGGCGCTGACAGTCTCTGTGTGGTGTATAGCGATGATAACTTTGATGCTAGCCAGTCAGCTTATTATTACCTGCGTGCGGTAGAACCTGAGACGGCCCGCTGGCACACCTATGACTGCGCTGCATTGGCTGAGGCTGATCGACCTGAGGTCTGTACTAATGGAGCTTATCCTGAGACGGTTCGGGAGATGGCTTGGACTTCGCCGATTTGGTATCAGGGGAAGTAACTTAGTCAGAGTCGATAATGGTATTTTTTAAATTTAAGACTCTGCAAAACCTGTAATATAAGAGCCCCCCTTTTTAGGGGGCTTTTTGTTTTGCTTTCCTTATCGGTGACACTAAACTCGGCAGCATGGTTCGATCTTACCGCCAATCTCTGCGGGTGAAAATGCCGTACCCAAGCTTTACGTCTTAGGCCCATCGGAAGCCCTAAAGCCTGCCTTAGAACCCTAAAATCGCATTGGGTGAAGGAGGAACCCTTGCATCCCCCCATGCAATTCACACTTACATAGCAATGCATTCTCTTCCTCAGCCTAAAAACCAACCGACATGACCACGAAGCAAAGAACCCTTCAATATTTTCAATGTTGCGCCCTTACACCATTTACTTTAAAGTCAAAAGTGAATAGAAAATCATATAAACAAACCTCACCTGATGATCTACAGCGTCACTGTTCTACCCTCAACAAAACCGAGCTTTGGCGGGGAATATCCAAAGATCATCAAAATCAGTGGCTGATAACCAAAAGTTCATTTGCTGAGAATTTTCTCGCAAGGCAATTCATATAGTTGTAGAAGCCACAAAGGAGAGTAGGAATGGAAAAACAAATTTGGAAACCACGAATTCAACAGTCAATCGATCTGATCCGTGGAGACCCAGAGGGCTGGGAAAAATGCCTTGAATTGTATGACCCCACCTCAAGGCCAAAAAAGCGCGGTCAACGGTTTGAGGGATTCACCGGTCTTGGCTTAGGTACAAAGTGGAAAGTTGATAATGAGATTTTTTCTCCAGGGTGGTTTGGTTTCGATCAAATGATGATTAATATAACGACTCCAGGGTTCAAGAAAGCAGGCGTGGCAGTAAAGAAGGACAAGCTGGAATACCTCGAAAGACTTTGGCTTTTTAGCACTAAAGATGAAGACCAAAAAATACTGGCTGACAAAGAACGTCTGAGGGAATATAAAGCGCAAGAGCAGGCTGAGAACTCGGCAAAATGGTCGGTAAGAATATTTTTATCGGTACTTATAGTCACAGCTCTTCTGCTCCTAAAATCATGCATTGAGCCCGCAGCCGACTCAGAATTCATGAAAAACTGCCAATATATCGCAATGAAAAGCCATGCACAGTGCAAACGTACTGAAAAAATAAATAGGCAAACCGAAAAGCGTCTTAATGAGTATTTTGGTGCGGATTAAGTCCCCCTTCTCCAGCAGACTTTTTAAGGGAGGGGCGGCAATTCAGATTCAGGGAAAGCGGTGAAAGCCAAAGATTGAAGTATCTAAAAACTCAGGAAAGGGATCATTAGATGGCTACTATATGCACGATATGTAATAAAAAAACCGGATATTTTGATGACGTTATATTTATAGATTTTGAGGGTGCTCAAAAAGCAGTGCATCGGGTTTGTTCCCCTAACTCCAATTCTCCTCCAGGTACGCCTGATAGCTCCATAACGAACCCATCTTTGCAAAATAGTGCTATTGACAAACCCTCTATTATTGGGGTTTTAGCAGGCTTGGGATGGCTCTTGTTTATTGTCCTGGGATTAGCTGGCCTACAGCTCATTGATCAAAATGAGCCTGGCTCCTTTGGAGTAGCATTAATAATCGGCGGAGTATTTCAGCTATCAATCTTCTTGGGCTTCTCAGCAATAATTGATCAGCTTTATCAGATCAATTTAAATACCTCGCAGTCCAACAAGAGCGATGGTTAAGCATATAAGAGAGCTATGGAAAGGGGTCAAATCACTGTGGGGGTTCAGAACTCAACACTATCATAATCAAAACCCTCATCATTTATATCATCCCAACAGCGTGCAGCGACGAGGGATCTGTTGGCGATACAACGGATCTCTCGCATCTTTGATGGTTTGGTGTGCTGAATGGGAGAGATTGATAACTAATAATCTGAAGCTTGCCAACAAGTGCTGCGCACCGCCTGCGGCGTCCAAAATGCGTTCGCGGTTAGTGATAGATTTCAGCCTGAAGGGCTGCGATCTAGTCCTGCGGACCGCCTGTGGCGTCCAAAACGCATTCGCGGTTAGTGATAGATTTCAGCCTGAAGGGCTGCGATCTAGTCCTGCGGACCGCCTGTGGCGTCCAAAACGCATTCGCG
>CAJQKW010000072.1 GCA_905478975.1 uncultured Pseudomonadales bacterium
CCATGGCCGCTTTAATGCCGCCACAACCATAGTGGCCGCAGACAACAATATGTTTAACTTTCAATGCATCCACAGCATATTGAATAACTGACAGGCAATTGAGATCTGAGTGGACGGCGACATTGGCAATATTGCGGTGAACAAAAATCTCTCCCGGGGGCAACGCGACGATCTGATTGGCGGGAACTCGACTATCGGAGCAACCAATCCAGAGATACTCTGGCGCCTGCTGCTTGGAGAGCTGGGTGAAAAAATCGGGGTCCTTATCTTTGACTTCGTTGGCCCACTTAACGTTTCTTTCAAACAGGTGTGATAGATTTTTCAAAAGCGGGCCTTCCTCTTCAGGGCTGTCACAGGGATATTTGTCTTCAGCGTATTCTACAGATAGCGCGCTGAATTAATAGCAACACTGAACTAATCTGCTCTGAATAAATAAACCCTGAATTAATCGACCCGGAATAAATAGCCTATTAACAAATAGCCTCTTAACAAATAGACTCTTAACAAATAGGCTCTGAATTAATTACCGCTAAGAAGAATCCCCGCTGGAGTCGTCGGGTCAGGGCGTGCACGGGTGAAAGCTCGCATCAGTGATCGGCTAATGTCCTGACCCAGATAGGCAGCTAGCTTCTCTTCACGGCTCTGTGCTGCCGCTCTAATCATCTGAATGCCCTGCTGTGGGTTGGTCTGGCGTACAAAGTAGCCTTCGATCATCTGTTCTTCACTATCCGAGATGATTTTATAGGCAGCCAATATCTGAGCCTCACTCAGGTAATAGCGCTCTCCAGCAGCCTTGAACAGGGCAAAGCGGTTGTCCAGATTGGCGAGAATTTTCAATGCGTCGTCATGTCCCATTAACTGCTTGAGCTTGTCGCGCTGGGCCATAAGAGTATTGGCATCAAAGGCATAACCCTGCTGGCTGTCATAGATCGGTGACAGAGCCATATAGCTGTCGCGAAAGCTCTGTTCGGTAAAAATTACACCACTACTAAGCAGCCTGGTGGCCAGAGAGGAGTAACGCAGCCGATACTCTAACGCTCCACTCTCGGTTAGGATTTTAGCGCTGACTACCTCATCGACACGGGATGCCAACTCTGCGGCGATGGTATTTTTCTGTCCTCGCAACTGGTATTCACGCAAGGCGATCTGATCTCTGATTGATAAAAAGTTCTCAGATGCCATAGGAGAGAAAGTCTCTTGCAGAGACTTATCGGCGCCACTCTGCTCCTGATCGCCGAATAATCTCCCTAGGGTGTCACGCAGAGCCCGTTCAGCCTCGATCTTGGCTTCAATCTGCTGCGCCAATGCGTCGACATTATTTGCTTGCCAGTACTGACCAACAAATCCTTCTAATCGAGCGGCATTTTCGGCCCTTAACTCCTGCAAGATCAGCATCCTCACCTGTTTATCGCTGAGGCCCATTGCCCGAAGGTGTTTTAAGTCGCTGTGCTGATAAGCCTGATATAAACCGGCATCAATTTGAGTAGCTGAGTCGCCGGAGAGCTGGGCAGCTGGATCTGTGGCTGTTGTAGTTGCGGTGCTATTTGCAGTATTAGTGGTATAGAGATAGCAGATTGCCACTAGATTTAGCAGCAATGACAGCGCCAGTATTATTTTGAATTTCATATTCACCCTTTTATACCAAGTTAATTTCCATATAACCTGTATTGAATATAGGTGATATTTGCGAAGCCTGCCGAGGGTATATGTTCCTTGGCCCGGGGCTAGAAGGTTAAAAAACTCGAGAGGTCAGCACTTAGTGCTGACTCCAAGTCTGCTCAGCACTACTTAGGGCACCACTGTTATCACCATCCCAGCCTTTGGCAAAGGTGTTGGTGACCTGTAAAAAGCCATCCCCAGCCTGACCATTTTTCGGTGTGGCCCGCAGGGTGTAGGTGGATGCAGTGGACGCCTGCACGGTGATGTCATAGGACTTGGTGCCGCCGTCACGCGGTGACTCTTGCAACTGCGCAGGAAGAGCAACGGCAGTGCCACCAGTGTCTTGGTCGTAGCGGTTATTTTCAGTGTAAAAGCGCTCCATAAACTGGGCGGCTTCCATCAGCACGGCCTGTGCATCGGTGCGTCGCGATTTGGTGACTTGGTTGAGATAGCTGGGATAGGCGATGGAGCCGAGGATGGCGACAATGGCCACCACAATCATTAGCTCCATCAAGCTAAAACCACCGATTTTTCGTTGCCCTGATGGACTCTTAACTCTACTCACTTGAACTTCTCCCTATCTCAATACTATCCATTTAATCGTTTTGCTATTGCCCCGTTGCGCATAGAGCCAGATGCGATCCCCGAGCTTTATATTCGCCAGAGCTATAGGCCGATCCTGAGAATCGTAAATCGGTGTATTAAAGGGTACGAAAAACTCTCGATCGCTGGCGACAAAAAGACGTTTTTCACTGTCCATATAACTGATACTGACGCGATACTGTTGCCAATTTGGATCTATTGCCGAATCAGCCACTGCCGCCAGAGAAACCAGCGACAGCATCAGAGCTAGCCCGAAACAGGTAAAACGGTTTCTGTAACTGTGCATTTTAAATTCCCTATCTATCGAATTTCTCGCCAGGGTGTCTGGCGATTGCGACCAGAATCTTCGAGTATCGATTCGAGGTTGCCTTTAGAGGTGGTGACATATTTAGATTCGGTGCGACCATCCGGGTGATTAACAATGCCGGGGCGGGAGAGAATGCCAGCATTAATTCGCTGAATGCCGGAGCCGTGAACATAGTCATCGTTACCATCACCGTCTATATCGCCAATATTGATCATGTCGGCGTCGTTGAATTGACGGTCTTTATTAAAGTCGAACACTGACTGATCGAGACGACCGCCATTGAGTGCATCCACTTCCATCAACCAACTGCTGCCCTCACCATCACAGGGATCGCTGGCTGGAGTCAGGGTGACAAAGATTACTCGACCATCGCGCAGGGTCGGTGGCTGCTGTACACGCTCGCCGGATTCCGGGAGATCTATATACCAGCCCAGCTTCTCGGTAGACGTCACCGGGTTAGTGCCATCGTCCCACTCAATGGGGGTATCCGATACCACTCTGGCGCGCAGATCTGTGGCCGGAGCGGTGAAGGTGGTGATGGTTTGTTCGAGTAAATCCCCGCGATCAAAGCCATTGCTATTGTTGGCCTGACGATCCCAGATAGCATAAAAAGTCTGTTGACTACTGTCGGTTAAATCGCTTTTTCCGAGATACTGGCCGGTGCCGAAATAAACCATAAAGCCTTCGGAGGTGGGATGACTTTTCACTTTTAAGTCAGAGGTTATTGGCTGGGCAACACCAGAAGCTTCGGCTACAAAAAGCGGTTGCGGACTGCCACTGGAACCGTAGTCGGTGCCCCAGCTATTAGGGTTGCTACTGGAGAGATCAAAGGCCCAGACATTGCCAAATAGATCTGCCCCGTAGAGGCGGTCAACAATAAAGTCGCCGTCGGCATCCACAACACTGGTGCCGATAATACCATTGGGACGGGAGAGCCCTTTAGGGTCGTCGGAGCTGCCCACTTTGGTATCGAGCTTTTTAATAATGCTGCCATCTTCAGCGTCGAGAATAAAAATTACGCCATTGCCAGTGGTGCTGGCAGTGCCGTCGGCTTCGGTTGAGTTGATACCATTGCCGACAATCACGCCCCATTTTCCATTGGCCAGGCGCACTAGGGATGGCCGGGAAAAGCTATAGCCTAAGTCGGCATCGTCCTGATCGGTAAATTCCCAGCGTGCGATTGCCGCGGCATTGCTCTCGGCAAAGCCAGCAGGGTCGGTGATGTCGAGGGCAAAATAGCCCTGCCCTCCAGTACCTAAACCTGAGACCAACAAACTGTGCCAGCCGCTATCGTAGTAGACATCGTTATAGGTTATTGGCCCATCGACAAAGTTTTTATGGCTGTAGTCTGGAAGCGATAACTGCCATAAATTATCAAAGGTTGCGGCCGGGACATAGGCGAGCTTTTCTCTACCATCTGCGGTATTAAAACCGTGCAACATGCCATCGTTAGCCCCTACATAAACCATTGCTGTACGACTCTTGTAACTGGTTTTAAAGGCTGCATAGCTGCTGCCCTCAGGGAAATCAGTGGAGGAGAAATAGAACCGCTCGGGCGGTCCAACATAGGTAGGTATAGAGGCGATAATATCGCCCAAAACTGATTTGCGATTACGAAACTCGCCGCCATTGCCTTTGGCAATTTCCTGGCCACGGGCGCCGCGCAAATATTTCAGACGTGCACTGCCGCGATCATTATCTGGCTGCTTTAGCGAGGCTTTCCGCACAGAACCCAACTCTGTTGCCCAGCGAAATGGGATCGGTGTGCCATCATCATGGCGGGTGATAATCACCCGATCATTCTGTTTAGTTTTGGATACATTTTTACCCAGTTCAGGACAAAAACCACCGGTTAACCTACAGGCTGCGTCCCATGCCGAGGGGCAGATATTACCCAGTGCAATGGGACCACAGTTACTGCCATCTGAAATAGGCTGGGCAATCAGACTACCGGTCCAATCATTGGTGGTGAAGCGGGCAAAAAATAGTGCGGTATCAGATGAAATAGTTCCCGAGTTAAGTGCCGCGGTAGCAAATGACCCAGTGCGCTCAAGCACGCTATTAATCACATCGGTAAAGGCAGCCACCAGATCCTGAGGGTTTTGTGCCGACAAATAGGTGCCGCGGGAATTGATTGAGGCATGCCAAAGATCATCGACTTTCGCCTGATCATTGCCCCCACTTGCCGAAGGCCAATCCAGAGTACCGTCGAGCAAGTCGTCGTAATCACCGGGGAAATCATGCTCTCCAGAGACACCCAGGCCAATCATAAAATTAACCATATGCTGCCAACTGGCAGGATCATTGGCCGGGTTCCAAAAAATATCGTTATTGTCGGTGCTGCCGTTACCATCGATATCCGAGGACAGATCGCTGACACTGACGGGTACATTGTTAGTCGCAGTCGGGCGCAGATCTCGATGCCAGTAATGGAAAGCCACATCACCTAGATAGGTTGAATTACCATCTTTATAAGGCGCCCGCGGCACATAATTAGTGACGCCATAGTCGTTGGCTAAGATACTGTGGCTGCTGTTATCAGTGTTATTGATTCCCGATGGAGAGCCACTATTCCACTCGCCATCGGTCATCATAATATGAAAATTCTGCCGACAGGAGCGCTCAGTTGAACTGCCATTCGATGGATCGTCTCTGTAGGGAGCAGTGGTCTCAAAGTATTGCCCTACCTTATCCATAGCCGTTAACAATGGTGTGCCGCCATTGGCGGGCAAGCTGAGTAACCAGTTAAAAAAGGTTTCCCTGCGTGTCCCAGAAAATGTCTCCACCCCTGTGAGGGTGCTGTTGTTAATACGCTGATAACCAACCCGGATATTCGAATTAAAATGTGAGAACGCTAGGGATGCTGCGGTCTTGGTGACATAGACACGCTTGCGATAATAGGAGTACCAGTTGGCAAAATTAGCTCGTTCATCAGCACTTTCGGTAACACCTGTACCCGATGTAGTGCTGACCACAACCTTGGTGTAGCAGTCATCATCGCTTGCTGTTCCGTTGCAATTATTGAGCGAACTATCAAATAGATAGTAATAAGCAGGCTCAGAGGTTGAACTGGAATAGCGATCATAAAACCCATCATTATCATTCGACGAGCCGCAATGGTCTTGATTGATGCCGCCCCAGCTTGGTCTATAGCTGGTGGAAAGATTTTTAGTACAGCTGCCAGTGCCGGTTTTATTAAAGCCATCATCCCAGGCGGCTGTAAATGAGGCATTGCCCAAACTGACACCCTCTTCATCCACTGGCGGGTCGTAGAGAATTTCTGGGTCATAATAAATTTTATTAAATGCCGCGGACTTAGCTCTTTTGGTCGATGGGTGATCGCCGACACTGGTGGGCATAAATGACCAGGCCATGCTGCCAGAGTCATCCATGGTTAAAACAATATTTGGATTGACGCCAGCGAGGGTGAAGAGCGGGGTATCGCTGAGTTCAAATTGCTCGGCCCGGGTTTGCCAGCTGGCGCTTAGTACAGTTATCAGCAGCAGGCTCTTCAGTACAAAGCTCTTTAGTAAAAAGCTCTTTAGTAAAAAGCTCTTCAATAGAAAGCACTTCAATAAAAGGCTATGAAGAAAAAGCCGCGCGCCTCTAAATTCTCTTTTCATCGATCACATGCCTCAATTATTGTGCTTTTCCAAAGTCGTTTGCAGAATCGAACGAGCCCCCTGTGAGCGGCCACTACCAAGAGCCGAGACCCGGTAATAAAACACACCGGTGAGTGTCGCCAGGGTGTCGGGGTCATTGTCTGAAGGCTCAAAACCTGACTCTTCGATCACATAGCGTGGCATGGCATAGAGGTCGTCAAACAGGCTGGTAGCACTGCCCGAGCTACTGCCATAAACCAATCCGCTGCTGGACCAGTCAAAGCTGGATGAGCTGATCGCATCTGAAACAGAACCGGTCTGCCAGACACCACTGCTGCCATCAGCGCTTGCTTCAATTAGATCTGGCTGAAATAGAAACCACTGTGATGCGTCGATCAATGCGGATTCGGCAGCCTGGAATGCCCGCGCCTGCTCCCATTCATTGGAGGCCATGCGCTCCTCCATCGCGGTGCCACGCATGGACGAGATACCGAGCATCGACAGCACCAGCATATAAATCATCACCGAGATCAGCACTGCACCTTTTTGCTGAGAAATCATAGTTGACCTCATTTAATTAATCCGGTTACGCAGCGCGGCATAACTCCAGAATGCTTTACGCAGGCGCATATCATTCCCGGTATTAGCCTCGGCGCCATCAAAACTAAATGATCTCGCCTCAGTGGCAACGCCATTCGCCGAGCGTAGTAACAAGCCAACCCGAACCCCAATCACCGCTTCCCAATTCACTACCGCAGTGGCATCCACATAGCCATCTGGCTGCTGGTCACCGTCATTGTCTTCGGCGAGCATAAACTGTAAATTTTCAATGCCCTCGGTGAGCAGCGAGGCGCTATTGCTGTTGAGTGAATATTGGTAAAGACCCGGCTCACCGGCGGCATCCTGAGCGACAAAATAGCTATGGGAATCAAAAGACAAAATTTGCGCATCAGCCTGATAGGCCTTGGAGAGACGATTATCAGTATTGCTGCTATTGGCATGGGTAATGGTGACGGTAGACGCGCCGTTGGAGACCCCTGTGGCACGAAAGAGATCGGCGCTGGAGCAGTCGGAAATCAAGATTAAATCATTGGCCGCCAGCCCGTCTGGATTGGAACTAACCTGAATATTAGCATTGTCCGCGGCCATATTGCCGGTTAAGGAAACACCGCTGCCACGAGTAGATTGCAGGGTAATCACATCAGTGCCAGCGACTCTTGTGAGGGTGGTGGGATTGGTCCAACCAGCGCCGTTGTCAAAAACTGTTAAGCCATCGCTAAGGCTGACAAATGTTGGGGGAGAATTGGCAATTATATTTGGTGTAATATCTTCCATGCTGCGACAGCCAACATAGCCTGACATGCGAATATCATAGAGCAGTGCATCAGTGGCATGACGACCGTTTTCCTGTACCCGAGCCATCTGTTCATTGACGGTAAACATCTGCTTGCTGCCACCATAAACGTAGATCATCGCGGCCAATAAAATAAACTGAATGGCCATGGCCACCAGCAACTCAACCATACTTAAACCAGTCTGATGAGCGAATGAGGTTTTTAACTGTCGCTGGCGCATTATTGCAACCTCAAAGTCAGACTAAACTGCTGAATGCTAGAGCCCGCCAATCCACGACTGTCATCCCACTGCACCACTAAATTACAGGTCTCAGTTGCTGAGACACAGGCAACGGAGCCAACACCAGAGGGCAGTATTGCGGCCAGATCAGATCGCCACTGGGTTAGGTCAGCTACTTCGAGTCCACCACTGGTGGGCGCCGATGCCGTCAGCGCTAAATTATAGTCACCATTTAGAGCCGCACTTGAATTGGCGCGCAACTGATCAACCATCGCATTGGCGGATACTGCAGCCTGACTGCGCAAATAGGCACTGTGGGTATTAGACACTGCGTTAAGCTGCATTTTTGTCACACTAAACAGCCCAATCACCGAGATCAGGATGGCAATCAGTACCTCAATCATACTGACTCCCGACTGATGATAGCCGCGCCCTTTAAAATTCTTCATTCGCCACAATCTCCATGGCTGACGGCACTCCGACCACTGGGCTGTAGAGCAATAATCCGTGAATCAATAGCATCGCAGTCCCCCGGTTCTAAGGTCAAGATAAACGAGGCATTACTGGGAGATAGGGACCCGCGAGAGGAGAAGGCTACATAAGTATCGGTCGGAGAATTAGTTGCTGCGATCGCCAAGCTGCCATCGCCATTCAGGGCTTCCCACTGCATTAAAATATCGGCGGCATCAGCAAAGTCTGAGTCATTATTGGTGTCGGCAACCAGATTCCACCCACCGCTCCAATCACTGCCGGTAACCGACACCAAGCGCACCTCAGCGCCGCGTTTAATGGCTTCACTGCGCGCCATATTGAAGCCATAGATCAGGTCATTGGCCTGGGAGGTGACGCGATTGTTGTCGATAAAGGTGACATATGAGGGGACGCCGACGGCGAGAAGAATTGCGGTGATTGATACCGTGACAAGTAGCTCCAACAATGTGAAGCCCTTGCTATTAGCAATACTTACCTGTGTATTCATTGATCTACGCCTACATCCGATGTACTTACAGTTGTGACCTCCTACATACCAACTGTAGGTCACATATCAAGTCCCATCCCGAGACAAAAGTGGCCTGAATAATAACAACTGCTTAAGAGTATCGATGTGATAGCACTCACAACTACTTTGGATTCAGTCGATTTTTTAGAAACTTGGCCAATAACTAAAAGGTAGTCTAGGCCATAGGCGTAATGAACGCACTGCAACTGGAGGTACTCAGTGTCACAGAAGAATTTATACTAATTTGTTACCGGGGCGGGGGGGGAATTCACAAAAACATCAGACACATCATTGAGGCCAAGTCAGTACATTGCTAAATCAGCTCAGCAAAGATATTGGGATTACTGACTTTATAGTGGATATTCCCGACAGCTAGAAACAGAGCGGCATATCTCTCCAAGCGCGACTCAACTCGGTTAATTACCGCCCTGTTCATCAAACAACAGCCCAACTTCTTCTTTGGGCTCATCCATCTCTGAAACGGTCCCTGAACCCAGCAACACACCAATCCAGCGTGTTTCTTCCTGACTTTCCAGAGCAATTTTAATCATAATCGTCAGGGGAATCGACAGCAGCATACCCACTGGACCCAGCACCCAACCCCAGAGTACCAAAGAGACAAAGACCACCAGTGGCGAGAGATTTAAGCCCTTTCCCATCCAGCGCGGTTCGACCGCATTGCCCATCACTAGGTTGACGACAACAAACCCGGCGAGGGTTAAGCCTGCGGGAAACAGCCCCAGCTGGACAGTCGCTAAGAGTACCGCTGGCACTGCGGCGATAAATGAACCCACGGTGGGAACAAAGTTAAGTAAAAAAGCTAGCAGAGCCCAGAGCACCGGATAGTCGACACCCAAAATAGTCAGCCAAATAAAGATCAGCAGGCCGGTGATTAAACTGATGCCGGTTTTAATCGCCAGATAACTGTGCACACTTTCTGAAAAGCGGTTGAGCCACTCCTCTGAAACATCTTTACCACGGGCCAAGCGCAGCTTCTCGCCGAAACCAACATTCTCTGTGAGGATAAAAATCACCGTCAACAGGATCATTACGGCATTGGTCATCACACTGCCAAAGGAGGCCAGAGTGCTGCCGGCAAAGGACATCACCACACTGGGATCAAAGCTGTCTTGCCACTGCTGAGGATCTATATCTATACCGCGCTGGCTCAGCCAAGACTGCATGCTGACACTCAAGGCGGATAATTTTTCCGTGTACAGAGGAATGTCCTGACGAAAGTTTTCTACTGAGGAGCCAATCACGGCGGTCAGCACTAAGCCTACCAACATAATCAGCACGACGATCATCAGGATCGCTATGGCGCTGGGAATATTACGGTGTTTCAGCCAGCTAAGCAGCGGCGAGACAATCATGGCGATAAACACCGCCAACAGGAACGGCACCAACAGTTCGCCGGCCATTTTTAGGCCGGTGACAACCACCACAAAAGCGGCGGCAATAACCAAAAACCTTGCGATGGGTGAGGTCTTTTCAATCATGGTGATGTTCCCTGTCTGGCAATAATTCATTATTAATACGGGCTAATATGGCGGTCAATTCACCGCGGCCCGCTGGGGTAAAATGCACCCGGCCGTCGCGCAGGTTCATTTCCCGCTCGGCTAAGATAGCACATTGCAGGCGGATCTCATCGAGGTCGGGATTATGCCGGATGGTCATACCAATAAACACATCCCAGTCGGCTTCGGTGGCCTGCCCTTCTAGTACCGATTCGAGCAAGACTTTGACATTGATGGGTTCAACTCTATAGATCGGCAGGCCGATATAGCGAAACACTAGCAGCGCCGTCAGAATCAGTACAAAAGAGAGTATTAGAGTGATGATAAAGTTCATCTCGCCAGCTTAAGCAAGACTTAGGCAAAGAACAATAATTTGATCGCCATTAGCAGGGTAACGGTAGTGATAATCGGTTGTACAAAACCGCTTCCTCGTTTCATAACCAGATTAGAACCGAGGCGTGCGCCAATCATTTGGGCGATAGACATGGCGATTGCCAAGCCCCACAACACATGACCGCCAGCAATAAATATCAGCGCCGAAGTGCCATTGACCACCAGGATCATCAACTTGGTTTCAGCGGTGGCGGTCACCAGATTGCGCGCCACTAACCAGACCAATAAGAAGGGGAATATGGAGCCCATGGCCGGACCAAAGAAGCCACCGTAAAAACCCATACCCAATCCAGCAGTGCAGGCAAACCAGGCCTGACTGATTTTTGGCTGAGTATCTGCCGCGGAGACTTTTGGCATTAAGAGAAAATAGACGGCTATGGCGATCAACAAAAAGGGGATAAGCTTGAGAAGAATATCACTGTCGAGCTGCTGCACCGCCAGAGTGCCTATCACTGAGCCAACAAATCCCATCAGCAGGATCGGTATCAATGGCTTGATATCGATATGGCCGTGACGAAAGAAATTCCATGCTGAGGACAGTGTGCCAATGGAACTCTGGACTTTATTAGTGGCTAGAGCGTTAAGCGGTGGTAACCCTGCCCAGAGTAGCGCGGGCAGTGTGAGGATGCCGCCAGAGCCGGCAATCGATGAGATCAGCCCGGCAAAAAAAGCGACGCCAACTAGGCTGGCTTGAGTAACAGCTGATAAGTCCATTTAACAAAGCCTTTTAAACAAGCCTTTCTGAAATAAGCTAAGGTCTAAAATTGATCCGGGTACTTGCCTTCGTAGCGACTATAAAATTCCTGTAGCGCGGCAATATCGGCATCGTGATCGCCGGTGGGTTCAAACATCTGATCGAGCACAATGCGCTTGTTGGGGAAATCCAGGCCAATCAAAAATATCTTACAATCGATGGCGTCGGCAATACGCAGAAATCCGGTTTTCCATGTCGCGACTTTTTTACGGGTTCCCTCAGGGGCCAAGCCAATAACAATGCCCTTATCCTTTGCCACTAGGCGAGCAACACTATCAACGATTGATTCAGGTTGACCGCGGTTGACTGGGATACCACCGAGCCACTCCATAAACCATCTCACACCGGGTATAAAAATGGTGTGCTTGCCGAGCCAGCGCAGCTTGATATTGAGCCCAAGAATCGCCGCCATGGCATAGACAAAGTCCCAGTTGGAGGTGTGGGGTGCGCCAATAATCAGTAACCGCTCGTGATTGGGGATTTCGCCCTCCACATGCCAGCCAAATACACGCAACACTGTCCGTCCAAACCACATAGCAAAGGCCGAACGATTGGCCCGCAGATGAACTGGCGTCATGTCCTGGCTTACGGGTTCTGCTTTACTGCTCATGGTGGCCTCTCTTAATTCTTATTATTATTGTAGGTGCTTTTAAATCGTTCTTAATACATAGCCCTGATAAATAAAGAGCCCTGACAAATAAAGAGCCCTGACAAAAAAAGCCCAATCAATGTTCTCTGGTGGAGCGAAATGCAATTTCAGGGTAGCGCTCTTCGGTCAGCGACAGATTGACTCTAGTGGGTGCCAGATAGGTCAGATGACCACCCCCGTCCACTGCCAGGTTATCCTGGGTTTTATTTTTAAATGACTCCAGCTGCTTATTGTCATCGCACTCAGTCCAACGCGCAGAATGCACATTGACCGCTTCATAGATCGCTTCAACACCGTACTCTTCGCGCAGTCGATAGGCCACCACTTCAAACTGCAACTGACCTACAGCACCAACAATAATGTCATTATTGCGGAAAGGGAAAAACACCTGAGTGCTGCCCTCTTCCGAAAGCTGGCGAATACCATTTTGTAACTGCTTGGCTCTGAGGGGGTCTTTTAGGCGAATGCGCTTAAACAGTTCCGGGGCAAAATGCGGTATGCCACTAAATTTCAGATCTTCACCCTCGGTAAAGGCATCACCAATCTGAATCGAGCCATGATTATGCAGGCCGATGATATCCCCGGCTTGGGCCTCTTCGAGAGACACTCGTTCACCGGCTTTAAAGCTAAAGGCATCGGCAATACGCACAGTCTTGCCAGTGCGCACATGTTTCATCTTCATGCCTTTTTTGTATTTTCCTGAGCAGATACGCAGAAAGGCAATACGGTCACGGTGTTTGGGGTCCATATTGGCCTGAATCTTAAACACAAAACCACTAAAAGCGTCTTCTTCGGCGACCACTTCACGCTTGTCCGTAGTTCGGGGCTGGGGCATTGGCGCCCAGCGCACAAAGTCATTGAGCATTTCCCGGACGCCAAAGTTACCCAGGGCGGTGCCGAAAAACACCGGGGTCATGCGCCCGGCGAGAAACTCATCCATATCAAAGATATTGGTCGCTCCCTTAACCAGCTCCAGCTCTTCGAGCACATCCTCAGCATAATCACCCAACGCCTCGAGAGCCTCAGGGGAATCCAGGCCTTTAATCTGAATATCGTCCATCAGCGTGTGGCCCTTGCCCTGTACATAGACATGGATGGTATCGGTATAGAGGTTGTATACACCTCGGAAGCCACGACCCATGCCGATTGGCCAGTTGATCGGTGCCGCTCTAATTTTCAGAACACTCTCGATCTCATCTAACAGTTCGATAGGCTCACGGATCTCGCGGTCCATCTTGTTCACAAAGGCAAAGATCGGCGTATCTCGCAGACGGCAGACATCCATTAATTTAATCGTTCGAGCTTCCACGCCTTTAGCGCCGTCGATCACCATCAGTGACGAATCCACCGCGGTCAGTGTGCGGTAGGTGTCTTCCGAGAAATCTTCGTGGCCCGGCGTGTCCAGCAGATTGACCATGCAATCGTGATAGGGAAACTGCATCACGGAGGAGGTCACCGAGATACCCCGCTCTTTCTCCATAGCCATCCAGTCGGATGTGGCATGGCGATCACTCTTGCGACCCTTAACCGTGCCCGCTACCTGAATCAGATTACCCAGCAGCAAGAGCTTTTCGGTGATTGTGGTCTTGCCCGCATCCGGGTGCGAAATGATGGCGAAGGTTCTACGTGTTTGAATTTGTTGAAGAAAATTGCTATCTGCCATCCCGAACGTCCTAATTGGTACTTAAATTGGTACTTATTTGTTAAATTACCCTTTCGGGGCTAAAAAGCGCGCTATTCTACAGAATAACCGCCGCGCTAACTAATTTACTGCTCTAAAACACCTTTCAACGCATCAATCTGCTGCTGATAGATTTCTGGCTTATCCTGCCTAAATCTCTCCAAATTCAGGAGCTTCCATTTCACTGATGAAAACGCCTGAAAATCATAAATCGACCAATCTGGCTCCAAACCATTGAGACTGAGCAAAAACGCTTTATCGCTTTCATTTAAACTGGACTGTATCGTTTCGATTAGTTGAAGCCTTGTGGCTTCATATTCATCGTAACTAAATTCTATTGCGCTCATACCTTCAAACTGGTTTTCAAACGCCATTCGTTGATCAAGTAAATTAGGATTGAGCATTTCATGGGTCGGGCGATTACTGCCAACCAACCCAAAGATAAACCCGCGCTTGATGTCATCGGTAAAACCTTCGTTTTCAAGCAAGAGCTTTACATCAAACAAATCTCTTGGGTGCTGCCTATCCATCGCCGCACAAAGCTTACCGCCATATAGCTGTCCCAACGGCACAATAGGCACGGCACAAAAAGCGTCAAACTGTTCTTGTGCAGCTTCGCAAAGCTGGGCTTTCGTAGCCTCACCGATCAAGCCGCGTCCCACCATATTTACTTCAATCTTGATCATCACACCACGCTCATCAAGCTGGAGCTTACAAATATTTTCTTTATGCTGAATGCGTATCGATGGGCGCAAGCCTTCGATACGTTCTTTAATGCGCATAAGGGCTGCGTTAATGCCCTCCAGTGTTTCATTGCGCTCGGCTATTTCAACGTAGGTTAAATCGATATCAACCGATAGCCTTGGCATATCACGCACAAAGAGATTGATTGCCGTGCCTCCATGCATGGCAAAACATGCCTCTTTGGCGACCTCTGGCAACACATCCAAGAGCAGCTTCACCTGTTTGGTGTAGGCGTTATTCATGCCGTTGCCTCTCCATTGATTGAATCGAGAGCCTTGGGAACCGTTATCTGGTATTTCGAGACATAAACGCCATCGCTCACTATGGCACGTTTACCTGACCCCAAATCAACCTTATCCAAATTGATATAGTTCAGCCATTCATGGTCTGCTTTATCTGCCAAATACAAAAACAGGCGCTTCACCTTCACAGAAGTGCACTCTTCCAATAGTTTTTGTACTGTCGCTGGCCGCAAATTATTCAAGCCTTCCATAAGCTCAAACACTTCCATAAGCGGCTGAGACTTTGGCGCTAAATATAAGCATTCCATAACTGCTCGCGCAGGGCTGGATATCTTTACTTTAAAACTTTTATGATCGATCTCAACCAAACCAAGCTCAGGCGGCAAAAAGCTCGTTGACTTACTCTCTACACTTAAACCCCAATCCCGCTTTTTAAACCAAAGCGGCAAGTTCTCATCCTTACCACCAAAAAGCTGCGCCTTCTTCGAAGACAGTTCCAAATAGTGAGCTTTCCCCTGCAATGACAACGCCGTTTTAGCCGCTGGATGCACAAAGAGGCCTAGTTGGGACTGCAACGCATAGATACCACCTAAATAGTCCACTTGATCGCCGTGGCGTATCAGGGCACCCGTGCCGATAGAATCAAACCACTGGCTTTTCTTGTACTGCTTTTGTAAGTCGAGGCTATAGCCCTGTTCCGTTAACCATGCCGAAGAGAGCACTATGCCTGAAGGCTGAGTGCTAAGCAGAGTGTTTAATTTTGACTCTCTTTCGGTATTCATACTTCCAATATATCTATTTTTTTAAACTATATCAACCAAAAGGTTTATATTATCTATTATTTAGGTATCTAAAATACCTAAATATACTGTTTTTTAAACAAAAAGAGCGATACTGGTATCGACATTGCTTTGACCCTTGCGACAGGACTAGGCGCAGGGGCTGCTTTTGGGGCTCAGTTTGGCTCGACAAGAGACAATATAAGCGAAGAATGAGCTAATTAAGGCCGATGAGCCCCAAAAGCGAAGGCTGCTAGGTGGGCGTCCACCATATAAGCTTACCAACCTCAATGATATTTGCCCTCAAGTCATCTTAACCATAGAGACAACAAACCAACAAGGCCTTCAAACAACCTTATTCAAGCACATACGACAAAGACTTTATCGCCAAGCGACGAGCGCCGCTTTTCCTCTTACGTTCCAACCAAAGGTGCGATTTTTCCTCGATGCACATCAAGCGGTCTTATCAAAGATCGTGATGGTCACGGTCTCCAAATAGAGGAGATAACAATGAGATTAATAAAAAGATTTGAATTGGCAGGAAAAACAAGTAAGGAGCTTCACAGCCTCTTGAGACAGACCTTCAACGCAATGGCATCAGGTGACAACAACCACAAGCGAAACGCTATTGCATCCATGCAAAACATTCAGAATGAACCTCTATCAAGGACTTGCCATCCTTGATAAGGCTAACCCAAAGTTTGAATAGAGTTTGCAAGCCTTTTTTCATCACCAAGAATAGTAGTGTAAAAACGTTGCTCAATTCCGTACAAGAGAAACTTTAACTCCTCATCATTTGAAATAGAAAACTTCTTCTCCGATTCATCATAGGAGATATTTTCACAATACCCATGAATATAATCCATTATTTGTGTCTTTTCTTCTCCTTGCAAGCCTGCGAAAGACTCAATAGCCAAAGCAATCCGCTTTCTATTCGGCTTACTCACCTTTGACGCGTCATAATCATCGGAAAGTGCAATAAACGATTCACTCAAGAAAGTATTTACTTCCTCATGTGTGGCTTCTTTGTACAGTGCATCAACGCCCTTGAAGATGCTAGATATAGTACCCAAATTTCTAAAAACCAAGACATTCTGGCTTGGAACAAAAACAGCATCAGGAAACGGGTTAATCAATATCTTATCATCACTATTTTCAATAGTTACATTCTCTCCAAACTTCAAAATACTACGATTCAAATAAGTTGATGGAGTAACTTTTTGGAAACAGATAGAGTTCTCTTGAATTGCACAAAGATAAGACACTTTCTTGTATTTATCAGATGGAATTTCATTAAAGCTTGTAGAAACAATGTCCTGCTTTAGAAAATCCAAGCAATATTCCTTCCCTGTAAAACTTGATATTTTGAACAGGCTATCTGCATCAAGATTATGATCTGGGGAATACTCAACGAGTGAATAGTCATCAACATCAAACTGAAATGTTGTATGCTCAGAAAGCACTTTATAGTGAGCAGGATTACTCATCCTTTTAATCTTAGCGATCAGATAATCCACTCTTTAGACCTTTTCTATAAATGTATAATTATTAATACGATATGCCGTCTTGATCACCACATCTTTAGGCAACTTATACTTGTTTCTGCTAATCAAAAATATTGACGCTCCATCATTTGTAACAATATTGTAGAACTCAAATCTAAAAGCTAAGAACAAGGGATTAAAGTAAAGTGCCTGAGATAGAAAGGTGAAGACAAATAAAATGCCATAGACAAAAAATAATGCTTCAGCACTTCCAATACTTAACGCTACAAAGAAATAGCCCAAATAGCTTGGTAAAAAACTATTGTTTGCATGCTCAATAGAAACAACACTTCCAGATTTGAACTCATCTTTACCCAGCTTCGGACATAGAATAATACTCAGCCAAGTCATTTGATGCTAATGGCGATGGCATTTCCGGTCGTGCCAATAGAGTGATAGACCCCGAAAACGGTGAGCTAACGCGCCTGGGTCGTTTTGGCTGGAAGGCGTCAACCTCAAGCGTAAAGCATCAGGTGGCC
>CAJQKW010000073.1 GCA_905478975.1 uncultured Pseudomonadales bacterium
TTTTTCACCAACAGCATGGACACAGCCACTATGCCTAGACCGGCTAGATAGCAGAACCACTCCACATTGATCGAAAGAAAGACTTTCTCTTTAAGCTTTTCCATAGAGGGTGGCTCGGCCTTGCCCTCTAGCCAGCTCTGGCAAGAGAGGAAGATAATCAAGCCCAAAAGCATACCAAAGCCAGCCAGACCAAAGCCGTATTTCCAGCCGTGGACTATGCCCAGATAACCACAGAATATAGAGGCCATAAAAGCACCCAGATTGATGCCCATATAGAAAATGGTAAAGCCCGAATCCCGCCGCGCATCACCAAAGCCATAGAGAGAACCGACAATGGTTGAGATATTAGCCTTAAGGAATCCGACACCGGCAATAATCAACGCCAACGAGAGGTAAAGAATATCCAGATAGCCCTCTTGGGTTACCACTGACATGGTTAACTGATCCCGGGGAATACTAGCAGGCAGACCCAGCGCTTCTGGCTCGGCTATATCCATAGTGGTTTCAGTAAAGCTTACATAAGAACTAACTAGAGAGCCTCCTTGATCCGAGACAATCAACTGCCGCGCATCACCGCCCCGCGCATCCAAGGTAATCTGATACTCACTACCCGCGTATTGCAGTATTTGCTTAGAGCCATCCCCCTCAAAGGTCATACCGAAGTGTCCCAGAGTCAGCAGAATGGCCCCAAAAGTCACCGCCTTCCGCGCCCCCAAGTAACGGTCAGCCAGCACCCCGCCAACAATGGTCATCACAAAGACTAGAGCGGTGTAAGCCCCATAGAGCAGACTCGACCTTTCATCGGAAAGCAGGAAGTGTTGGGTCAGGTAGACAATCAGCAGACCGCGCATACCGTAATAGGAAAAGCGTTCCCACATCTCGGTGAAAAACAACACCACCAATCCTCTTGGGTGACCAAAAATGGTGCCCTGCTCTGCTGAGTCCGTCATAGGTTTTCCTTTATCGATGCGCATTGAGCCAGTTTATTTTTCAGAAGCATGATAGCTGTGGCGAGCACAAAGCAAAAGCTCTTAAAAAAGACCTTAGAAATGGCGCCGCTTCGACAGTAATTGGCACCAATTGCAAAGACCCTCAATAGCCTCACAGATAGGCTGGGAATCAAGATTAACTCTATGACGCCATAACAGCAGAGCGCCCTCAAATGTCGCAAATCTCTCAAGATAATCCCTCCCAAGCCGAATTCCGAGCCCAGGTCGCCGCCTGGATGCAGGACAATAGACCTGCCGATCCCGGTTTTTTACTGCCCCAAACCTTTATGGAAGTGGGCTCCGAACGGGTCCTGGAATTCCTCCGCGAATGGCAGCACAAAGTCTGGTCTGCCGGATATCTGGGTGCGGCCTGGCCGAAAGAGTACGGCGGCCAGGGTATGAGTCGGGACTATCAGCGCATTGCCGATGAAGAGATGAAGCGCCTCCAAGTGCCGATCTGCTTTAATGTTATCGGCCTCGGCTGGGCTGGCCCGCTGATTCTCGATAATGGCAGCGACTACGAAAAAGAAAAGTACCTCAAGGGTATCCTCAATGCCGAAGATATCTGGTGCCAGGGATTCTCTGAGCCCAATCACGGTTCCGATCTCGGCAGCATTCAAACCCGTGCCGAGCGCGATGGCGACGACTACCTGATCAATGGCAGCAAGATCTGGACCACCATGGGCAACTATGCCAAATATATGATCCTACTGGCTCGCACCGATGCCCAGGCTGAACGCCGCTACAACGGTCTGTCATTCTTCTTGGCCCCCATGCACAGAGAGGGCATCACCACTCAACCGATTCAGAAAATCACCGGCGAATACGGCTTTACCGAAACCTTCTTTACCGATGCCCGCATCCCCGCCAATTGTATTATGGGGGAGGAAGGCCAAGGCTGGCGCATCGCCATGCAGACATTGCAATACGAGCGCGGCGCTGAAGCCGGTGCTGCCGGTGGTATTTCGATCCTGTCGATTGTTATGGACGATCTATTGCGCATGGCCGCGGAAATCGAGCGTGAAGGTGAACCGCTATTACAAGACCCCGTCACTCGCGACAATCTGATTAAATTTATGATCGAAGAGAAAGCCCTGCAACTAGCAGAGAAACGTATCGAGATACCCGCTCTGTGCCGGGACTACCCCAACTCTATCGCCCTCTCCGGCAAACTGCGCAGCACTGAGTTCTTTCGCCGTATGCGTCAGTACGCTCTCAGCCTTCAGGGTGCTCAGGGCTCTCTCTACGTGGGCGATCAAGACAGTATCGGCGGCGGCTTTTGGCAGCGCGCTTACTTAAACAATTTCTCCACCACCATCGGCGGTGGCACCAGTCAGGTACAGGCCAATATTATTGGCGAACATGTACTTGGTCTGCCAAAGGATTAAAAGGTTAAAAGGTTAAAAGGTTAGTGGAGAGCACCCTATGACAACAGCAAATATGACGGCACCAAAGACAGAAAGCACCGGAAATACCGCACTAAGCTTTAGCGAAGAACAGGCCATGCTCCTGGATAGCGCGAAAAGCTTCTGTGGTGATAAGTCCGATATTAATGCAGTGCGCAGTCTCTTAAAGTCAGACAACGGCCACAATCCAGAAGTCTGGCGTGAAATGGTCGCTCTCGGTTGGACTGGCATCGCCATCCCCGAACAGTACGGCGGCTTTGCCATGGGCCTAGGTTCAACCGTGCCGGTTATCGAAAGCATGGGACGACATCTACTGGGCACAGCCTTTATTACCAGCACATTGGCGGCACAGGCTATTTTGCGCGGCGGTTCTGAAGCTCAGCGCCAACACTGGCTGCCCAAAGTTGTGGAAGGCACTGTGGGCTCTATGGCCCTATTAGACAATGAAGACTGGGGTGCCAAACTCTGTGGTGTTAACGCGACTCTTAGCACTAATGATAGCGAGTCTGGCAGCACCTCTAAAATAGTACTCTCAGGGAAAAAACTACTGGTTGCCGATGCCACAGTGGCGGATTTCTTTGTAGTATCGATCAATCACAACGGTAACCCGGCACTGGCCATAGTCGAAGCCTCACAGCTGACTGAGGGCGCCATTACAGCCAATACCCTAATCGATGAAACCAAACGCGCAGCCACGGTGGATTTTAGCGGTGTCACTATCTCACCAGATGTCCTCTTACCCCATTCCGAGCAGGCGCTTAAAGATGTACGACTGATTGGCGCCCTGCTTATCGCCGCCGAAGCCACAGGCACCAGCGCCGCGACTCTAGACTGTATTGTCAGCTACCTCACCAGCCGTATTCAGTTTGGCCGTCTTATCGGTTCCTACCAATCCCTTAAACACCCCACAGTGGAGATTCTGTTGCAGATGGATTCTTCCCGCAGCCTGATCTATCACGCAGCAAGCCTCTTAGATGACGGACCCGATAAAGGGCCAGTGGAAGCGGATACAGAGGTTGCCTGCCGCATGGCCAAGGCTCAGGCTACAGAAACATTATTGTTTGCCGGTGATCGCGCAGTGCAGTTCCATGGCGGCATGGGCTTTACCTACGACTGCGACGCCATGCTCTATATTCGTCGCGCCCAGTGGGCACAGCACCAGTATGGGGACGCACAGCACCATCGTTTTCACCTTGCTAGGCTGCTTTTGGATTAGAGCTTTTTGATCAGAGCACTTTAAAAAGAGCACTTTAAAAAGAGCACTTTAA
>CAJQKW010000074.1 GCA_905478975.1 uncultured Pseudomonadales bacterium
ACTGAAGAAACTCTGAGCTAGACACTTCTGCCAACTGATTTTGCAGCTGTAGACGGTGTCCTGCTGAGCGGTATCTTTTGTAAGCATCGATTAGCAAGCCGGATTGTTGCTCGGATATGAGTCCGCATTGAGCCAATGACTCTAGTATGCGAATGGTATCACTCCAGCGGCTTATTTCGGGATGATTGTGCGACCAAGCCAAGACTGCAAATTGAACCATAAATTCAATATCGACGATACCTCCAGCACCTTGCTTGAGAGGGTATTTGCCATCTTTAACCGTCTGCCCCAGGTGTTTGCGCATTTTTTCACGCATTTCGACCACTTTGGCGCGCAATAATTGCTCGCTGCGATGTTGCTGGAGAAGGCTTTTACGCAGCAGATTGAACTCCTCTCCGAGTTTTTTATTGCCGGCGACAAATCTTGCCCGAACCAGCGCTTGATGCTCCCAGGTCCAGGCGGTCTCGCGCTGGTATTTTTCAAAAGCTGCCAGTGATGACACTAGCATGCCGGAGTTGCCCGAGGGCCGCAGGCGCATATCAATTTCATAGGCGGCGCCAGAGGCGGTTACGGTCGACAGTAGATGGATAATACGCTGACCGAGACGCACATAGAATGTACTGTTATCAATACTGCGCGGGCCGCCAATGGTCTGCCCTGCGATGCCTCTATGCAAGAAGACCAAATCAAGGTCAGACTTGTAGCCCAGTTCGATGCCACCCAACTTGCCATAACCGAGCACAATAAAATCCGGCGACTCTAGAGTGCAGTCCTGAGGTTGGCCATATTGGCGGCTAAGATGTTGCCAGGCAATGGTTATCCCATAATCAATAACCACCTCGGCAATCCAGGTTAGATAATCACTGACCTGCATCAACGGTATCACTTCGGTGATATCACAGGCTGCCACTCGCAGGCTGTTGGAGCGGACAAAGTAGCGGATCACTTCCATCTGCTGCTCGAGATCATCCTCAGGTACGCGGAGCATTTGCTGGCGCAGCTGATCTTGAAGTGAACCTTTACTTTGCACAGTGTACAGGCTGTTTCTATCCAACAGCTCATCGAGCAGGACCGGGTAGGCGGTGAGCTGTTCGGCAATCCAGCTGCTGCTCTGACAGAGCAGCACCAATTGCTGCAGTGCTGAGGGGTTTTCTGCCAGCAGCACCAGATAGGCGCTGCGTCGCAGCACCGCCTGTACTAGACCGACAACGCGACTGAGGGTGACACTGTTGTCCTCTGTTGCGGCACAAGCTGCTACCAGGTTGGGCATCAGTTTATTCAGGCGACTGCGGGGCTCGAGTTCCAAGCCTATGACCGCTTTGCTCTGATAGATGCCATAGAGCTGTTCCGCGATCGCCTGAGGTTGCTGATAACCTGCGACCTGGAGATGCTCAAGTAGCTCGGCGAACTCTAGCGGTTGGCACCAAATTGATTCGTCCCCTTGCCCCGCTACAGTTTGATTTGAACCCTGACCTAGACCCTCTGCCTCGAGTCCATCTTGGTTGTCGGGGTCGGCGAACATATCCTCAAACACTGACATAACATAGTCGCGATGTGTCTGGAGCTGCTGCTGAAAGTCATCCCAGTTCGCACAGCCGACAATTAATGCGACGCGCTGCTGACCCAGCTCATCTTCAGGTAATTGCTGGGTCTGCTTGTCGGCTATGCCCTGAAGAGCGTGCTCGGTATTGCGCAAAAAGTTGTAGGCCTGCCAGAGGTTGTCGCGGTCACTGCTCTCGATAATCTGATCGGCGGCCAGCTGCTCTAAGGCTTTATACAGTGAGGGAGTCTGTAGCGCGCTGTTGCGGCCGCCACGAACCAGCTGAAAGGCCTGAGTAATAAATTCGATTTCGCGAATGCCACCGGGGCCGAGCTTGATATCCGTCTGCATGCCTTTGCGCTTTAGCTCGTGGTTAATCGAGCGTTTGAGATCCCGCAGAGCATCAATGGCGCCGAAGTCGAGATATTTGCGATAGATAAACGGCCGTAAAATGTCGTCCAGCCGCTGAATATCCACTACCTCGCCAGCCACTGCGCGGGCCTTAACCATGGCGAAGCGCTCCCACTCGCGGCCCTGGGTTAGATAATATTCTTCCAGTGCATCAAAGCTCATCACCAGTGCGCCACTCTGGCCATAGGGCCGCAAACGCATATCGACGCGAAAGACAAAGCCATCGGCGGTCTGTCGATCCAGTGCGGCAATTAGCTTTTGTCCGAGGCGGGTAAAAAATTCTTGGTTGGAGACGGTTTTGCCGCGGGGAGATGTGGCTGTTCGCCGGGTCTCGCCCTTTTCGGGGTAGGCGAAAATAAGATCTATATCCGATGAGAGATTGAGTTCTTCAGCCCCCATCTTGCCCATCGCCAGCACCAGCATTTTTTGCTGCTGCTGATTGTGTTCTTTATTTTGCTCGGAAGCCCCTTGATCGAAAGCACCTTGATCGAAAGCACCTTGATCGCCACGGCTAAAGGGCGCTCCCAGCTCTTCGCAGGTAATTGGATGCAGTACGCTTAGTGAGGCTGTAATGGCCGCCTCGGCCATCCAGGTGAGTTCTCTGGTGGTCTCGAGCATGGACGCCTGACGGCTGAAGTCGCGCCAGATAATCCGCATCTGTTCGCGACTGCGGAATAGACGCAGCTCTGTAGCCAACTGCTCTTCATCGGGCGCTTTTCCATTAGCAGCTTGCTGTCTACTTGAGAGACGCTGAGCAATGGCCTGCTGAAAGTCTTGGCGCGAGTAACTGCGCTGCAAATCACCGCTGTCGACTAGCTGTTGGAATAGTTCGGGATGGGTTTCACAGTGCTCGCCGACAAAATCGCTGGTGCCCCAGAGCAACTGCAGATGCTCTGCAAATAGAGGGTATTTCGGGAACCCAGCCAGTCGCCGAGGGAGCCAAGTGGGGTCACAGTGGCTGGCCTGAAAACCGTCGAGGCGGCGCTGATAGCTGGCGCTGATCAGCTGCGGGAACCCGTTTGGCATAGAGGACGACATAGAGGAATCTTCTCAATTATTTAGCGGCCAAGCTCAGGGGTAACCCGCAACACCTCCTCCATGGATGTGATACCGGCGATCACTTTTTCGGCTCCGGCCATGCGCAAGGTTTTCATGCCCTCGGAAATTGCCGCCTGGCGAATTTCTTGGATATCAGACTCACTACTTATATAGGTGAGCAAGGCATTCGTCAACGGCATTATTTCGTAGATCCCCTCGCGACCCAGATAGCCGGTGTTGCGGCACTCGAGACAACCGGCGGGCTGATAGACTTTTGCCGGTGGCACTATTGCAGCGGCACCAACCAATTCATGCCAGGCATCGCCGTCACAGTCCACTTCACTGCGACAGTCTGGGCAGAGGGTTCTCACCAAACGTTGAGCCATCACGCCATTCAGCGTGGCTTTAATTAGGTGGGCGGGGAGCTTGAGGTCGAGCAGACGACTGATAGCGGTGGGGGCATCATTGGTGTGCAGGGTCGAGAGCACCAGATGTCCGGTGAGTGCCGCCTGTACGGCCATCTCGGCGGTGGCCCGATCGCGAATTTCGCCGACCATAATAATGTCGGGGTCCTGGCGCATCAGGGTGCGAATACCGGCGGCAAAATCAAAGTCGATGGCTGGCTGAATCTGACTTTGATTAAAGCTGTCGACGACCATTTCGATGGGGTCTTCCACAGTGCTGACATTGACTGAGTCGGTAGCCAGCTGTTTGAGGGTTGAATAGAGGCTGGTGGTTTTACCTGAGCCGGTGGGGCCGGTGACCAAGACAATGCCGTGGGCGCGCTTGATCATCGACTGCCAGTGGCCGTAGTCCTCGGCGACCAATCCCAACTGGGAGAAACTGCGCAATAGTACGTCCGGATCAAAGATTCGCATCACCAGCTTTTCGCCAAAGGCGGTGGGCATGGTGGAGAGGCGCAGCTCCACTTCTCGGGCATTGGGGGCTTTGGTTTTTATGCGACCATCCTGGGGTCGACGTTTTTCCGCCACATTCATACGCCCGAGTATTTTCAGGCGGCTGATCATGGCGGTCATCACATTGTCCGGCAGCTCGTAAACTAGGTGCAGTACGCCGTCAATTCTAAAGCGCACCTTGCCCTTGCCACGACGTGGCTCGAGATGGATATCACTGGCGCGCTGCTCAAAGGCGTATTGCAGCAGCCAGTCGACAATATTGACTATATGCTGGTCCTGAGCATCGGCGTCTTTAAGCTTGCCCACTTCCAGCAGCTGCTCAAAGTTGGCGATACCAGTGCCGGCGCTTGCCGAGGAACCGGCGCCGAAAACCGATTTCGCCAGGGAGTAAAATTCGAGGGTGTATTTTTTAATTTCGGCGGGATTGGCCACCACCGCCTGAATCGCGCGACGGGAGGTCTGCTCAAGGCTCTCAACCCAACTGCGATCAAAGGGCTGCATGGTGGCAATCACCAACTCATCGCTACTCACTTTAAGACAGAGAATGCCGTAGCGCTGGGCATAGGCGAAGGACATGATGCCGGTGACTGCCGGAACATTAATTTTTAAGGGGTCTATATGGGCCAGCTGTAGACAGGCTTTTTTAGCTAACCACTGGGTTAGCAATTCCAAGGTCAGGGGTTTTTGGTCGGGACCATAAACAAGCTGTTTGGCGGCGATAATTTCCAGGGGGTGGAGCAACGCCTCGTTGCGATTGCGCTGCGTGGTGACTATCTCGGCGGCATCCGCCTGGGCGATCAATCCGTCGCTGATCAGATCTTTTAAAACCGTTCTTAGGTCCGAACTACTCCCCTGGGCTAGGCTGCTGCCCCGCACCGATGTCTTATTCATAATCAACTCCTGTTTGTATTCGGTAGCTATTCGGTGGCTCTTTGATAGCTATTCTGTCCCTGCCATCCATCAATTTTAGTCGCTAATCTGAATAGAGGTAGCGCAAATTAATCAATCCGCTAAACTCAGTACAAATGACTGCATAAGAAGCCAACTATGGAAATGACCGATTTACTCTCAAGGATTATTCGCAGCAACTCGATTAGCAGTATTAATCCGGCTATAGATCAGGGCAATCGCGAGGTCATTGACCTGCTGGCCAATACTCTCGGCGAGCTTGGCTTTACCACTGAGATTATGGATCTGGGCAATAACAAGGCCAATCTGATCGCCACCTATGGCAGCGGCCCCGGCGGTTTGGTGCTGGCAGGCCACACCGATACCGTGCCCTGTGACGAATCACTCTGGGATAGCAGTCCCTTTGAGTTAACCGAGCGGGACAATCGCTGGTACGGTCTCGGCAGTTGCGATATGAAAGGCTTCTTCCCGCTGGCTATCGAGGCGTTTAAATCTCTGCCGGTGAAAGGCTTAAAACAGCCATTGATTATTCTCGCCACCGCCGACGAGGAATCCTCTATGGGTGGTGCCAAAGCTCTGGTCGAGGCGGGAGCACCTATTGCCCGCAGCGCAGTGATCGGCGAGCCGACTAATATGCGTCCGGTGAAAATGCACAAGGGCATTATGATTGAGAAGCTCACGGTCACCGGCCGATCCGGCCACTCGAGCAATCCACAGCTGGGCAACAATGCCATGGAATCCATGCAGCGTATTCTCGGTCAGCTGATGGCCCTGCGCGACCGCATGAAAGAGCAAAAACATGCAGGGTTTTTAATTGATCACCCAACCTTAAATCTGGGCTGCATTCAGGGGGGCGACAATGCCAACCGTATTTGCGGGCACTGTTTTTTGGCCTTTGAAATTCGCCCGCTGCCTGGCATGGACCTGAATCAGTTGCAGACCGATCTGGAACGCCAGATTGCCGCCACCGCTGAGGCAGACAATATGGGCTGGTCTCTAGAGAAGCTGATCGTGCCGCCCTTTACCAGTGGCGACCAATCAGAGATCGTCGCGCTCTGTGAAAAACTCACCGGCCATGGGGCAGAATCTGTTGCCTTTGCCACCGAGGCGCCCTACCTCCAGCAGTTGGGAATGGACGTGGTGGTGCTGGGCCCTGGGGATATTGATGTGGCCCATCAGCCGAATGAATTCCTGCCCCTTGATCGCGTGCAGCCAACTATTAATTTTTTATCTCAACTTATTGGCCGCTGTTGCTTATAATCCTCTGATGACTACTCAAAAGTACGTACAATTTTTCCGTGAGACCTCGCCATATATCCATGCGCACAGGGGTAAAACCTTTGTTATTGCGATTAGTGGTGAGGCGGTTCTCGACTCCAATTTTGACAGTATTGTTCACGATATTGCGCTGATGCAGAGTCTCGGGGTCAATATAGTGTTGGTTCACGGTGCCCGTCCACAGATTGATCAGCGCCTGCAAGTGGCCGGTTTGCAAACGGAATTCCGCGAGCAAGTGCGTATCACTGATGCACATGCCATGCAGTGTGTTAAGGAGGCGGTGGGCTCTACCCGCTTTCAGATTGAGTCGGCACTGTCTATGGGACTGCCCAACTCACCTATGCACGGCGCCCGTGTGCGCGTGATTGGCGGCAACTTTATTACTGCGAAACCGGTGGGTGTTCGGGACGGTGTTGATTTTCAGCGCGCTGGAGAAATTCGCCGCATTGATCGCACTGCCATTCAGCAGCAACTTGAGGCCGGTGCTCTGGTACTGATGTCGTCGATTGGGTTTTCGCCTACCGGTGAAGCCTTTAACCTCAGCTATCAGGATGTGGCGACGCAGACTGCCATTGCCCTAAATGCAGAAAAGCTTATTTTGGTCACTCAGGCGGCAGGCATAATCGATGCCGATAACAGCTTGCTGCGCAATCTTTCGCTACCTGAAGTCAGTGATCTTAAGGCTACCCTCAAACAGGCTGGCGGTGAAGACTCTGCAACCTATGGCTTGCTCTCTGCTGCCTATCAGGCCTGTCGCAACAATGTCGACCGTGTGCATCTGGTGGGCTGTAGCGAAGATGGCAGCTTGCTCAGCGAACTGTTTACCCGCCAGGGTAGCGGCACGCTGATTATGAAGAGTCACTCGGAAGTTATTCGAGCTGCAACCATCGATGATGTGGGCGGTATCCTCGATTTGATTTCGCCTCTGGAGCAGCAGGGTATTTTGGTTAAGCGCTCACGCGAATTGCTCGAGACAGAGATTTCACGCTTTATGGTGGTAGTGCATCCAGAGGGCACTCTGCTCGGTTGCGCGGCGCTCTACCCCATAGCAGATAGTCTTGCGGGCGAGCTTGCCTGTGTCGCAACCCATCCTGAATTTCACAACCAGGGGATTGCTTCGCGCCTGCTTGAGTGCGTTGAAAAAGACGCCACTGAAAATCGACTTAAAACACTATTTGTTCTGACCACACAGACTGCCCATTGGTTTAGGGAGCAGGGGTTTACCGAGGCGGCAGTCAGCGAATTGCCCGCGGAAAAACAGTCCCTGTACAATTATCAGCGCCAGTCGCGCATCTTCAGCAAGAAACTTTAACCATTAGCGCCCTCACCTAGTTTTGACTGGGTGGGGTTTCTGCTATTCTTGCCACCATTAATCCCCGTTAACGAGATATAACATGCCTAAGTACAGATCACATACCACCACTCAGGGCCGTAATATGGCCGGCGCTCGCGCACTTTGGCGCGCCACAGGCATGAAGGACGATGATTTTAATAAGCCGATGATTGCCATCGCCAACTCCTACACCCAATTTGTGCCCGGTCATGTACACCTGAAAGATATGGGTGATCTGGTTGCCGCGGAGATTGCCAAGGCTGGCGGTATTGCCCGTGAGTTCCACACTATTGCAGTGGACGATGGAATTGCCATGGGTCACGACGGCATGCTCTATTCACTGCCCTCGCGAGATGTGATTGCCGACTCGGTTGAATATATGGTCAATGCTCACTGCGCCGATGCGCTAGTGTGTATCTCCAACTGTGACAAGATTACCCCGGGCATGTTTATGGCCGCTATGCGCCTCAATATTCCCACAGTGTTTGTTTCCGGCGGCCCTATGGAAGCCGGTAAGACTAAGCTCGCTGAGAATAAGCTCGACCTGGTTGATGCCATGGTGATTGCGGTTGATGACAGCGCCACTGATGAAGAAGTTGCCGAGTACGAGCGTTCCGCTTGTCCCACCTGCGGTTCTTGCTCTGGTATGTTTACCGCCAATTCCATGAACTGTTTGATGGAAGCCTTGGGCCTGGCACTGCCAGGCAATGGTACTGTGCTGGCGACCCATTCCGATCGCAAAGAATTATTCCAAGAAGCTGGCCGCACCATTGTTAAGTTGGCCAAGGCCCATTACGACAACGATGACTATTCCGTGTTGCCACGTTCGATTGCCAATTTCAAAGCCTTTGAAAATGCGATGACCTTAGATATTTGTATGGGTGGTTCAACCAATACCATCCTGCATCTTATGGCGGCGGCTCAAGAGGGCTTTGTTGACTTTGATCTGGGTGATATCGACCGCCTTTCGCGCCTGGTGCCTCAGCTGTGTAAAGTTGCCCCAAGTACACCGGAATATCATGTTGAAGATGTGCATCGTGCCGGCGGCATTATGGGGATCATGGCTGAGCTCGACCGCGCTGGATTGATCCACGGCGAACTGCCTACAGTTCATTCCACGACCTTAACCGAGGCCTTGGGGAAATGGGATATCGTTAGCGGGCATGTCAGTGAAGAAGTGAAGACTTTCTATAAGGCTGGCCCGGCTGGTATTCCAACCCAGACAGCCTTTAGCCAAAGTACGCGCTGGCCGTCACTAGACGCCGACCGAGCAAACGGCTGTGTTCGGGATATAGAGCACGCCTTTAGTCTCGAGGGTGGTCTGGCAATTCTGACCGGTAATCTTTCGCCAGATGGCTGTGTGGTTAAGACCTCTGGGGTCGATGAGTCGATCCATGTATTTGAAGGCCCAGCCTTTATTACCGAGAGCCAAGATGAGGCTGTTGCCAAGATATTAAGTGATGAGGTGAAAGCCGGTGATGTGGTTATTGTTCGCTACGAGGGACCGCGAGGCGGACCTGGTATGCAGGAGATGCTCTATCCAACCACTTATATTAAATCTAAAAATCTTGGCGCCGCCTGTGCCTTGATAACCGATGGGCGTTTTTCCGGCGGCACCTCGGGACTGTCCATTGGTCATGTCTCACCGGAAGCCGCTGCTGGCGGTAATATTGGTCTGGTCCGTCAGGGCGATACTATTCGCATCGATATTCCCAACCGCAGTATTGACGTGCTGGTCTCGGATGCCGAGCTGGCTGAGCGCCGAGCTGAGCAGGATAAGCTGGGCTGGAAGCCGGTAGAAGAGCGTCCACGCAAGGTCACTGCTTCGCTGAAGGCCTATGCCAAACTGGCCACCAGTGCTGATAAGGGTGCTGTGCGAGATCTCTCTCAGCTATAGGTAAAAGAGCTTTAACCTATGGCTTTAGGCTAAAGGCTTTAGATAGCAGCAATAAAAAACCCCGGGACTCTTAAGTACCGGGGTTTTTTATTGCCTGCTCACTATTGATTGCCAGTGAACTAGCCTTTCTTATTACAACCGGGAACCGTAGCGCCCACATCACGCAGCTTCTGTAAACGGCTGCCTTCAGTTTCTGCGTAGCGTATCCACTGTTTGGGATAGCGCTTGCCCTTCTTATCTTTGGCAACTTTTAAAGACTTCTTAAAGGCGCCAACCGCATCTTTATAACAATTCAGGTTGATCAGTGCATTGCCCATTACCAAGAAATTGGAGTCAGGCTTTTTCACGTCACCCTTTTTGTCAGCGCGGGTAGCAGCTTTATAGGCTTCAGCATCACGACCGAGATCCAGGTAGATTCCGGCGAGACGGGCTTGAAGATTTCCGGTATCGGATTTCTTCGAGGCGTTCTCAAGTGCTTTTACCGCATTATTAAGATCTTTGGCCTGATACCACGCGGTACCGAGGATTTCGAGATTCTTGGCAGAACGCTTAATGATGCCGTCCTTCATGCCCTTATCAATAATCACGGCAGCACGATAGGGAACCTCTGCACCAAGATACATATAGGCCATGCTCAGAACTTGGCTCTCTTTGCTTAGCTCACCATTCAGATAGACCATCTCAGTAGCGACCAAGCGATCCATTTCACGCTCCTGCTCGCCATACATGCCGCCCAGTTGACGCCAGTAGGTCCACTTTGGATAGTGCTTGACCAGCTTCTCGAGAATATTGACTACTTTTTTGTAATCATTCTTCTCGTAATAGAGCACACGCTGCAAACCCCACCAGCCTTCTTTCGGCAAGATGGCTTTAGCTTCGACATCGGCAATGGCTTCGTTAACAAAACGTAACGAATCATTTTTGCGTTCTAGCTGGTAGTAGATCTGAGCCAGCAACATCTTCGCGTCAGCACCGACAATCAGTGATGCCTCCATCCAGATTTCAAGCTCTTTTGCTGCGTTCTTATAGTCTTCAAGTACTGTGTAAAGCTGTGCCAAGGTGTAGCGTGTATCGAGCTTCAGTTCAATTGGAGTGCCTTCACCATCGACAACTCTTCTATAAGAGCGAATAGCGTTTTTATAGTCATCCAAAGAGTAGTAGATATAAGCGGAGAACTTCCATACCTGAGTCTGCTCATAGTCGCTGGCACAGGTCTTGACGTTGACTTCAATCTCTTTCAGCATTTCCAGAGATCCGGCCCAGTTCTCCAGCTCAATCTCGGGCTGAACTTTCTCTAAGGCCTTGGAACACCGCGCGCCTACAGACTGGCGCTTTCGGGTTTTAACATTTTTGTATTTTGGCTCTTCCTTTTCTGCCGCAACGACTACCGCTCCAGAGATGCTTGCGTTTGGGGCGACAACTGCCACCAATAGCGGCAGCAAAAAAGCAGCGCTGAATACAGCTAGAAATTTAGTGCTTCTAGACATCATTGACTCCTTATTTCGCCATCTGGAAAGTAAATTTATACAGCACGCCAGACACTTCCTGACCAACGCCATCCACAACCCGAGGGTTGTACTTCAACTTCGAAGCAGCTTTAAGTGCAGCGCGACCAAAGCCCCAACCTTCAGGGAATTCTTCGACCATGATCGGATCGCGAGTACCACCGGTTGTGGTAATAATTACTTCGATCACTGCGTAACCCTCTTTGCCGCGAGTTTGCGCGCGACGGGGATACTGTGGCTGGGGTACGTAGACAGGAATATAATCAGAGTCCCGTGCAAAACCACCAGTGCCACCAATCTTAAGATTGGCGTTGGCTGCCGGAGCGGCCATGCTGATCGCATTCTCTGGAACTTCAAACTCTATGTTGTCTTCGGGAATTTCCGGTGGTGGAGTCTCCGGATCTTCAGGCTTTTCAACTTGAGTCTGTTTCGCATTTTCGGTCAACTGTCTGTCGACATGGAGAAAGTCGGCGATTTTAATCGTCTCTTTGTCATCCATATCTTTGTTGCCCGAATCGATCAATTTGTACATCAAAATGATCAATGCAAAGGTAACCAGAACACCAAGTGCAGCAGAAATACCAATTCTGATAAAGGCCATACTTATCAACTCAGTCTTGTTCTACCGAAATTGCCACCGGACGGATACCAATGTCTGTTGCGACATCGGCCACCTTGGCGACTACTTCAATATTCGATTCATTGTCGGCTTGGATAACCATGCCGCCCTTTGGATTTTCATTGTACAGTCTCTGTAGATTGATTTTTAGCGCGGTAGTTTCAACACGCTTCTTATCAATCCAAATTTCATTGTTATCGCTTACTGCTACCAGAATACCGACTTTCTTATAGTTTTCTGCTGTGTCGGCGTCAACTTTGTTGACCTCGACACCGGGCAGTTTGATAAACGATGCTGTCACAATGAAAAAGATCAGCATAATAAAAACCACATCCAGCATTGGGGTAAGGTCAATTGCCTCGCCCTGTGGCTGTGATCCTGTTTGTCTATTGCGCATAGTTTTCTCTCACGGGAACCTTGTCGTCGACAGGCTCCGTTTAGTGATCCATGGTTAGATGATCTTCCAGTAAATGCTTCTCTCGCTGCGCAGCGCGTTCGACATAGGTCATGCCGAATACACCGGAGAGAGCAGCAACCATGCCCGACATTGTCGGTACAGTTGCCTGAGAAACACCACCTGCCATCGCCTTGGCGTCACCGCCACCCGTAAATGCCATTACGTCAAATACCACGATCATTCCAGTTACCGTGCCCAGCAAGCCAAACAGCGGGGCCAGCGCAACCAGGGTTTTGATCATCATAAGATTCTCATCGATCTTGACGCTCACTTCCGAGATCAGCTTTTCTCTGATCTGACGGGCGCGCTTGGATTTGCGCTCAGAGCGGTCTTCCCAAGAATCGAGTGCGTACTGGACATCTTGACTGACGCTGGATTTGAGATACCACATGCGCTCGAACAGGAGAGTCCACATCACGAACAGCAGGACGACGATGGCCCAAAGGACCATGCCGCCTGAATCCATGAACTTTCCAACTTCTGCCATAGTATCAACAAAGAACATCTCAGCGACCCTCTACTGAACCAGCAACAATTCCGGCACTCTGCTCTTCAAGTATATGCAGAACACGCTGTGCTTTGCCATTGACCAATGTGTGCATCAGTACAGTTGGGATAGCTACTACCAGACCCAGTACTGTTGTTATCAGTGCCTGAGAGATACCGCCGGCCATAGCCTTAGGATCGCCAGCACCAAACAGCGTAATCATCTGGAAGGTAATAATCATACCGGTAACCGTACCCAGCAGACCAAGCAGCGGTGCAACCATGGCGATGATCTTGAGCAAGCTCAGACCCGACTCAATAGCTGGACGTTCTTTTAGTACTGCTTCGTGGAGTTTCAGTTCCAACGACTCTGGATCCAAACCTGGGTTGGCCTGTGCCACCGCGAGAACGCGACCCAATGGGTTGGTCAGATCAGCAGTACCAGGAGTACGAAGCTGTGCAGATACTCTAGAAGAGACACCTTGCAAGAAGATGAAGCGCCAGATAGCCAGCAGAATTGCGACAACGAATACACCAGTGATGACGTAGCCTACGATGCCACCGAAGTGCCAGCGCTCAATCAATGTTGGAGTGTTGATCAGTGCGCGCAATAAGCCGCCACCCAGTGGCCCTGTAGGATCCAGGCCGGCTTTGGTGAAGCCGCTAACCGCTTCTTGAAGATCTGCAGCGCTGCCCTGGTGACCAGAAGGCTGGCGAGCCAGCTCTGATACCAGACCGCTCTCTGGGCTGTACTCGAGGTACATGCCGTTAGCCATCAGGTTGTAAGTACCAACACGGACAACTTCCATCTCTTCTTGAGAACCATCAGCACGCAGTACAGTGCGGTTGAATTTAACCACACGACCACTCTCGTTCATTTCACGCTGCTGCTCGAACCACAATTTCTCAATGTCCATGATAGACGGCAGGCGAGTGTCGCTGCTCATCTTCTCAATCAACTCATCGAGGAATTCGGTACGGCCGGGGATCTGAGCACTAACGACAGACTGAGTCAGATTTGCACGGATATCACCGGCGGCTCCTGTCAGGTGTCCAAATAGCTCTTTTAGTGAACCCAGACGCTTGTCACGCTGCTCGCGCAGTGCAATAAGCTTCAGGTCGTTGTCACGGATAGTCTGTTCCAGACGGTCCGAACGACGCTCTTCAGCAGTCTTGGTGTTCTTAGCTTTTTTCAGTTCTGCGTCCTGCTTGCGCTGGTCGCGTTTAAAATCATTTTCACGATCACGATATTCTTGAGTTTCAGAAACCGTTGAGCTCTGAATCATGTTCAGCAGTTCGTCGAGTGATTTTGCTTCCTGTGCCAGTGCTGGCATGCTTACCGCAGCAGCGGCGATGAAAGCGGCACAAACTTTAATAAATTTCAGTTTCATTGTGCAGTCTCCGGAGCGTTGATCGGCATTTCCATAACATCCTGCGGCGATAATTTCTTAGCGATGCGGATGCCTTGGTCTACTGGGCGACGGTATTCAGAACCCAGAGTTTCCCAAGAAGCAGTCGTTTTGTTCCAAGCGCCTGTCTGTGATTTATCTTTTGTTTGATACATCAGGGCAATACGACCGACGCGCAACATATCAACTTCAACCTCAGAGCCATCAGCGTTGATATCAACGAGATCGCGGTAGGTTTCCAGAGACAGGCTGTACTCAGACTCGATATCGTAGATTTCGAGGATCTGACGGAATTTTTCTGCTGAAGAGAACTTGGCGCTATCGAGGTTTTCGAAAAGATCTTCGACAGCTTGAGCACGCTGCTCAGTCTTAAAGGGAACGTCCAACTCAACAAAGGTACGCAGTGCCGTGAGCATGTTCTCCATCAGTGGCGAGATACCTCGCTCAATAACAGTGGCATTCTCAATCGACTCAACGAGCTCAGCCATCATTTGCTTCTGACTGTCGATTTGACGCTCAAGCTGTGAGTTGTAAACACGCAGGCTTTCAATTTGCTTGTTAACCTGTTTGAACTCTTGCAAGAGACCGTCGGTTTGATCGGCGATGCGATCAACTTTTGTCTGTGCTGTTTTGGCTGCCTGAACCTTAACGGATCCGGCTTTTAGCACTTGACTTACCTCTGTAGCCTGAACTGCAACTGCAGTTAAGCCACCGGCAAGTACGGCAATTAAGGCCAGTGCTTTTAGTGGTTGCTTTTTCATAGTTCCCTCAACTTGGGTCTATCGGATTGGTGATCTTTATATTGTCAGGCACTGGAATTAACACTGCTCCGGTAGCTGACAATTTTTATTGGTGCGTCTTTTTAACAGTCTGTTCTTCAACAATCAACGTACGGTCACAATTTGGGCCCGGTGAACTTGATATAGATCGTTTTTGTTACCTAATGTAACAACTAACTGGGCTTTCTTTCGAGTACCCTATATCTATAGGGATGGGTGTCGGTTTTCTCTGGCAATTGCTCACTCAGCTGATGCCATTGCTCGGTATCATAGTCGGGGAAAAACGCATCGCCCTCGACCTCTGCCTGTACTTCAGTCAAATAGAGTCGGTCAGCAACCGGCAAGGTCAGGCGATAAATCTGTTCACCTCCAATCACCATAATCTCTTCCGCCCCCGCGTCAGCGCAGGCCAAACGCGCCAGGGTCATGGCCTGGAGCAAGGTTTGCGCAACCTGAACACCCTCTGCATGCCACTCAGGGTCTCGGGTAATCACAATATTAGCGCGCCCAGGAAGCGGACGACCAATGGAGTCATAGGTCTTGCGCCCCATGATCAGAGGCTTGCCCATGGTCACTGACTTAAAGTATTTAAGGTCTTCTGGCAGATGCCAAGGCAGCTGATTGTTTAGACCAATAACGCCGTTGCGGCTGACAGCCACGATTAAGGATACTTTCATAATATTGTCTCAGGCGCGGTTAAACCGCCACCGGTGCAGAAATAGGTCCATGACTCTGATAGTCGAGCAACTCAAAGTCGTCAAAAACAAAATCGAATAGATTGTTGACGGCGGGGTTAATCGCCAGTGTCGGCAGCGGGAAACACTCACGGGAAAGCAGCTCCTCAACCTGATCCATATGATTGCTATAGAGGTGGGCATCGCCAAAGGTGTGAACGAAATCCCCCGGCTCTAGACCGCATACCTGAGCGATCATCAGGGTCAATATGGCATAGGAGGCGATATTGAATGGCACTCCAAGAAACACATCGGCGCTGCGCTGATAGAGCTGGCAGGATAGACGTCCCTCGGTGACATAAAATTGAAACAGACTATGACAGGGCGGCAGGCCCGACTTAACCATTACCGGAATATCTTTGGGGTTCCAGGCCGACACTATAAGGCGCCGCGAGTCGGGATTGGCTTTGATTTCTTCAACCACCTGGGCAAGCTGATCCACTCCTTCGAAGTTTCGCCACTGGTGACCATAGACAGGCCCAAGATCGCCATACTGCTGGGCAAACTCATCATCATCTTTAATGCGCTGGATAAACTCCTTCATCTTCGCCTTCCACTCCGGCGAATACATGGGGTAGGCGGCTTCCTGGTCAGTCTCCCGCAGCCAGCTCTGATAGGGCCAGTCATTCCAGATGCCGACGCCGTTTTCAACTAGGTAGCGAATATTGGTGTCGCCGCGAATAAACCACAGCAGTTCGTGGAGTATCGATTTGAGATGAACTTTCTTGGTCGTCACCAGGGGAAAACCCTGGCTCAGATCAAAGCGCATTTGGTGGCCGAAAATACTCTGGGTGCCGGTGCCAGTGCGATCTTCTTTTTTAACGCCGTGATCGCAAATCTGTTTAATTAAGTCTAAATATTGCTTCATTGCTGTGCCTTTCGATGTTCGCCTTACGCCTTACGGCTAACAAGTGCGCGCAGGGATTTGCGCATTAACCAGAGACCGAAAACAATCATCGGGATACAGAGTGTCTGACCGCGGGTCATCCAGCCGAGCAACTCAGCCGCACCGGAATCAATGGCAAACTGAGGATCTGGCTGACGGACAAACTCAACGGCAAAGCGGAAAGCGCCGTAGAGAATTAAAAATAGGCCTGAGACCTCGCCAAACAGACGTGGCTTTCTGGCGTACCAATTGATAATCACAAACAGCACAGCGCCCTCGAGCATGGCTTCATATAATTGGGAAGGATGGCGCGCCAACTGCTCTGGGTCGGCGGGAAATAGCATTCCCCAAGAGACATCGGTGGGGCGACCCCAGAGTTCCTGGCCAATAAAATTACCCAAACGGCCGAAAAGTAGGCCCGCGGGCACCAGCGGCGCAACAAAGTCGGCAAGGCTGAGAAAGGCGAGCTTATGCTTGCGGGCATATAACAGCAGCGCTAGGGCAACACCCAGCAGACCACCGTGGAATGACATGCCGCCTTCCCAGATGCGGAAAATCATACCGGGATCCGCAAGCCATTTGTCGGCGCTGTAAAACAGCATATAGCCAAATCGGCCACCGAGAATGACGCCCCAGGCGCCAAATACGATCAGATCTTCAACCTGGGTTTTAACAATCGGCGACCAAGGGCGCTGACTGTTGCGGGTTGCCAATAACCAGGCGCAGGTGAATGCCAACAGATACATCACACCATACCAGTGCACCTGTAGCGGCCCGATAACCTTGCCCGCCAATTCAATGGGCCCCAGTGACAGTGCCACTGGGTCGATCTGTGGATAATTTATCATTGCGTTTCCCAAGGATTCATTCTGCATTGATGATAACTTTTTATCTATGCAGCTGCCACGCGGTGATCGAATATAGACATAAAATAAAGCCTTTAAGCCAAAGCATTTAAAACAAGGCAGATAAAATAAAATCATTAAATAGACAGATACAAAGTTACACTGCCCGCCATGTGTTTACTTGCAATCGCCTTTAACTACCGCCCGGATACGCCTCTCGCGCTCTGTTCAAACCGTGATGAATTCTATCAGCGCCCGACCCTGCCCATGCATTGGTGGCAGGATATGCCTGTTCTCGCCGGTCGCGATAAGCAGGAGGGGGGAACCTGGATGGGGCTCTCCCGTAATGGCCGCTTCGCTGCGGTGACCAATTTCAGAGATCTTTCCAAGCCGGGATTTCACCAAGCGCGGCCCAAATCCCGCGGCAATCTGGTGACGGCGTTTCTTTGCTCTCAGGCCTCGGCTCAGAGCTGGGCAGACTCGGCATTAGAGGAGTTTGATCTCTATGGCGGCTTTAATCTGCTGATATACGATGGTGAGCAACTGCTCTATCTGAACAACTTTAATAACCAGATTCGCAGTCTCAAACCCGGCATCTATGCCCTGAGCAACCACCTTCTCGACAGCCCCTGGCCAAAGGTGGACTACGCTCGAGAGCAGCTCAGACAAACCCTGGATCAGCCGCGTAGCGATCAACAGATGCTTGGGAATCTACTGGGCCTGCTGGAAAAAAACCAAACCTATCCGGACCACCTGCTACCCAACACTGGGCTGCCGGCAGACTGGGAAAAGCGTCTGTCGTCGGCATTTATTGTTGCTGAAGATTACGGCACCAGGGCATGCACCTCGATGGTGCTATCGAACTCAGGCAGCCATGTTGCCGAACAAACTTATATAGAAGGTGTTGCAGAGCAGAGTGAGATATTCACTTTTTGAGGCTGCTTGCACTGCTTGAAAAGCCCGCCTTTTCATCCAGCTCGGCAGGGCGATAGAGCTTCGACAGCTCAGGTCGGTTGAGGGCATCGGACAATAACTGCGCCACAGAGTCCGCATCCGACATACGCAGGGCGCGCTTGGCCAAACTGCGAGCCTCGGCCTTGGGCACCTGACTGAGCATGGATTTTACTTTCAACAGGCTGTTGGCACTCATGGATAAATGGTCGTAACCCAAACCCAGCAGCATCACCACAGCCAGTGGATCGCCAGCCATCTCACCACAGACACTGATCTGGCAGTGCACCGCGTCGGCCTGTTCGATAATGCTCTTTAAGGCACGCAACACAGCGGGGTGCAATGAGTTATAGAGATCCGCAACCCGGGGATTGTTGCGGTCCACCGCAAGCAGGTACTGAGTCAAATCATTGGTGCCGACTGAAAGAAAGTCCACCCGTCGACCGATCTCTTTGACCTGATAGACCGCTGCCGGCACTTCGATCATGGCGCCGATAGACGGCTTCTCCAGCTGATAGCCTTCCTCTTGCATCAGTTCGCGATAGGCTCTGTCGATAAGCTCTAGGGCGGCGTCCAATTCGGGCACGCTGCTGATCATGGGCAGCATGATGCGCAGGTTATTGAGCCCTTCACTGGCCCGCAACATGGCGCGAATCTGGGCGAGGAAAATTTCCGGATGATCAAGTGAAATACGAATGCCGCGCCAGCCGAGAAAGGGGTTTTCCTCTTCGATAGGGAAGTAGGACAGGGCTTTGTCACCACCGATATCCAGAGTTCGCATAGTCACGGGGTTGGGCGCAAAGGCCTGCAACTGCTCGCGATAAATTTCTGTCTGCTCATCTTCCGTGGGAAAGCTCGAGCGCATAAAAAACGGAATTTCTGTGCGGTAGAGTCCGACACCTTCGGCGCTGCTTTTTAAGGCCAGGGCAATATCCTGACGCAGGCCGGTATTGATCCACAGGGCCACGGGAAATCCATCCGGGGTAACACAGGGAATATCCCGCAGCTTTTCAAGATCTTTGGCCAGCAGTTTCTCTTGCCGCTGACGGTGCAGATAGGCGCGACGCATATTGCGGCTGGCACGGCTGATCACATCGCCGCTAAAGCCATCAATAATTAATTCATGGCCTTCCATCTCGGTCCAGGGCAAATCCACTGCACCCATCACTGTAGGTACGCCGAGAGCGCGACCAACAATCGCCATATGGGAGTTGCTCGAGCCTTTCACCGAGACAATGCCCACCAGACGCTCTACCGGTATATCCGCCAGGGCCGAGGCGGAGAGATCTTCACCGACCAAAATAATTCGTCGCGGCAGGGGCTGGGTATTTTTTTCATTACGCTGCAAGTAACCCAGTACACGTCGGCCCAGATCATTGACGTCAGCGGCGCGCTCACGGAGATAGGGATCGTCCATTTTGCGGAAGGTGCGCACATGCTTGAGGATTACTGAACTCCAGGCGCTCTGAGCGGCCTGGCCGTCAACTATAGCTGCGATCACCTCACCGCCCAGGGAGTGGTCGTCGAGCATGCGAATATAGATATCAAATAGCGCGATCTCTTCCGAACTGAGCTTGCCTTCAAGCCCCTTACTGAGATTGCGCATATCGTCTTTGGCAGACTCCAGCGCAGTACGAAAGACTTCTATCTCTGCGGGGGTATCGGTGGCAAAGCGCTCGGGAACAGACTTGAGATCTGCGGTTGGCGCAACCAACACCACCCGGCCAATACCGACACCGGGAGAACTGGGGATACCGCGAAACAATGCTTCGCGAAGCCTATCACCCCCAGCCGAGGCCAATTGACGCAGTGCGCCGGTGGCTTCTGCATGGGCAATAGCGCCGGAAAGCTGAGCGCAGACAGTCACCACAAAGGCTTCTTCTTCACTCTCAAAGCGTCTCTGGGTTTCCTGCTGCAACACTAGGATACCGAGCACCTTGCGGTGATGGATAATCGGCACGCCCAAAAATGAGTGATAGGGGCTCTCGCCAGTCTCTTCGAAATAGGCAAAGTTGGGATGCTTGTCGGCGTCTTTTAAATTGAGTGGTTCTTCGCGGGCGGCGACCAGGCCCACCAGACCCTCACGCATGGCCAAGCGCACCTTGCCAATGGATTCTTGACGCAGACCTTCGGTGGCCATCAACACATAGCGCTGATCAGATTCGTCGAATAGATAGACCGAGCAGACCCCGGCCTGCATGGCCGAGCGCACCTCTTTGACGATAATCGTCAGAACCTCGCCGAGACTGCGGGCGCTGTTGACTTCTTGCACTATATTGCGCAGTGACGCCAACATGATTAACGACCTTTAGAGGATTGTGAATGTTGCAAGCGGGCATTGACCGAAGAAAACTCCTGCAATGCGTTGCGATAAATTGTGCGCTTAAACGAGACCACTGAATTGATTGGGTACCAGTAATTAACCCATTGCCAGTCATCGAATTCAGGCGTGCCACTGGTATCAAAGCGAACCTGCTCTGGGTCACAGGTCATCTGTAGATAAAACCAACGCTGCTTTTGGCCGATACACAGAGGCTTGGAGTGCTTGCGCTGCATCTGCTCGGGAATGTTGTAGCGCAGCCAGCGCTTGGAGCGCTGAATGATTTTAACATCATCAGATTTGAGGCCGACCTCTTCATAGAGCTCGCGATACAGTGCATCCTCTACAGTCTCACCGAGATCGATGCCACCCTGGGGAAACTGCCAAGCCTGTTGACCAACTCGCTTCGCCCAAAATAGGCGGCCTTTGCCGTCGCCTATTACAATAGCGACGTTGGAGCGGTAACCATCCTTATCAACCAAATCAAATACACCTTTTTATACAAGCAGTAATGCGGAAGCATTGTTCCATAGTCTGCCGGTATCGGCAATTTTCTCTTGAGACAACCATGCGCTATGGTTATCCTCTCGGGCTAAAACCCAATTGGACTCTATGTTATGGCACTGGCTATTTTCGACCTCGACAACACTCTGATCTCTGGTGACAGCGACCACAGCTGGGGCGAGTTTTTAGTCTCTGAGCAAAGGGTTGATGCTCAGCAGTTCAAGAAAACCAACGATCAATTCTACGCTGATTATGTGGCCGGTAGTTTGGATATTTTGGCCTATCTAGAATTTTCCCTGCAACCACTGACCGAAATGTCCATGGCGGAGCTGGCTGAACTGCACCAGCGCTTTATGCAGCAGGTTATTGAACCCATGCAACTGGACAAGGCTAAGGTGCTGCTGCAAAAGCACCGCGACGCCGGCGATCGACTGCTGATTATCACCTCCACCAATCGCTTTATTGTCGAGCCAATCTGTCACGGCCTTGGGGTTACCGAGCTTTTAGCCACGGATGCAGAAATCGTCGACGGCCGTTATAGCGGCAAAGTTGATGGCATACCGACCTATAAAGAGGGCAAAGTGATTCGACTGAATGCCTGGCTCAAGGAACAGAATGAGACACTTGAAGGTAGCTGGTTTTACAGCGATTCGATCAATGACCTGCCGCTGCTGTTGGAAGTTGACCATGCAGTTGCTGTGGACCCCTGTCCGGCGCTGCGTGGGGTGGCCGAAGCAAAGAACTGGCAGATTATGTCGCTGCGGGATTAAAATGACCTTAGCTTGGAAGCCTCTTGTAACAAGTAGTAACAAGCAGCAAACATAAAAAAACCCCGATCTAATAATAGTCGGGGTTTTTTATATCTGGCTCTTTATAACCAAGCCAACTGTAACGACGCTGAGTGTTTACTCTTCTACTGAGGCCGCATAAGCGTCGGCATCCATCAGATCGCCCATGCTCGACACATCTGTAGGCATTACGCGGAATAACCAGCCATCACCATAGGGAGAGCTGTTAACCGATTCCGGCTCATCTTCAAGGCCCGGGTTAATTTCGGTGACATCACCAGTAACCGGGGAATAGATATCCGAGGCCGCTTTAACCGACTCAATCACGGCAACTTCCGAACCCGCGTCAATATGGGCGCCCACTTCAGGCAGTTCGATGTAGACCACATCACCCAGTGCATCCTGAGCATGATCGGTAATTCCAACCACAACGCTGCCGTCGCTTTCCAATCTAGTCCACTCGTGGCTGCTGGCGTATTTCAATTCTGCTGGGACTTCGCTCATTGCTTTCTCTCCATTACCGCTTCGATAAAATTAATTAATGCCATCTTTTGGCTGATGATCTTTTGTCCGGCATTCTACTGATGAACAGGGCGAAAGATAAAGTTATTTTCACAACTAATGACCACAGGATTTAAATGTGTAAAATACCGATGCATAAAAAGGACGGTGGGACTGCCCCACTACTATTACAGGAGTTATTCATGCTGCATATCCCTTCGATCATCAAACAATTCTTTGGCCCATTTTTCCTCACCTTTTGTATAGCCAGCTTTGCCGATGAAATCAAACTCAGTAATGGCGATGTGCTGCAGGGTCAAGAACAGCAGCGAACTGAGAATCAGGTGCTCTGGCTATCGGATAACTTTGGCCTGCTGGCAATCAATAAGAGCAGTATTGCAACCATTAATGAGATCCCTCTGAATGGCCCAGTGGAACCCACTATAGAACTTTTCAGCAATACCTATAACGGCGATCTGTCATTTACCGGTGGTTATTCCAGCGGCAATATCAGGCGCGAAGATTGGGATCTCGACGGCGATGTCCAATGGCGCCACGGTGATTTTCGGCACAAGTCTGAGATCAACTTTGAAAGCCACCGTCTCCATGGCTCAAGGCCCGCAGAACAATACGATCTAGGGCATGGTGTCGACTGGTTTTTCCAGGACAAGTGGTTCTGGAGTAATTCCCTGGCCTGGGGGGCCAATGACGATCGCCAAATTGATCAGTTCTACTCCATCGGTAGCGCCATCGGTCGCCAGTTTTGGGACTCGAAGCTCGGCTCGCTGTCGGCAGAGACCGGTTTGCTGTGGATCAGCGAAGACCTTAGCGATCAAACCTCCGACCGCCGACTAACCTGGAGCTGGGCAGCAGACTATCGCCGTATGCTTAACAATAAAATGGAGATTTTTCACCGCCAAGGCGTCCTTATTGCACTGACAGATATGAGTGACTCGGAACTCAGTGCCGACTTTGGTTTAAAAGTGCCTGTAGTCGCCAATCTGTTTACCGAACTAAAGCTAGAGTGGGTCTATGACAATCAGCCAGCTCTGGGGATCCGCTCCACCGACAGTCAGTTGACCATCGGTGTTAATTACAGCTGGTAGAAAACAGCTTCCTCGCCAATTGATGCGCCCATCAGCCGATCAATCAACGCATCAATTGAATCGGTGGCTCCTGTAGCGCGGCAAATTGCTCGCGCAGCTGTAGAATATGCTCGCTCCAGTAACGGGGTGTATTAAACCAGGTAAAGGCGCGGGGGAAGGCAGGATCAGTCCAGCGCTTAGCGATCCATGCACTGTGATGCATAATCCGCAAGGTGCGCATTACCTCGATCAGCTTTAGCTCACGCACATCAAAGTCATAGAACTCGCTATAACCCTCCACCAGCTCAGCAATTTGCAGGGTCTGCTCCTGGCGATCGCCGGACAGCAGCATCCATAAATCTTGGATTGCCGGCGCCATACGCGAATCATCAAAATCGACAAAATGGGGATTGTCATCGCGCCAGAGAATATTTCCAGAGTGGCAGTCGCCGTGTACCCGAATATGATTAATCTCACCGTAATCCGCGAGAATCTCCTCAACCTTCTTCATGATATCCAAAGCCAGGGAATCATAGGCGGGACGCAGGCCCTCAGGGATAAACTGCTCGCTGATCAACTTATAGGAATTCCAGCCAAAGGCTTTGCTGTCTAACTTGGGCCGATATTTAAACGGCTTGGTGGCGCCGATGCCATGAATGCGGCCCATCAATCGGCCAAGAATAAACAGGTTGTCGAGGTTATCCAGCTCCGGCGCGCGGCCACCTTTGCGCTGAAACAGGGCAAAGCTAAAGCCACCAAAGTCATTCAAACTATTGCCGTCAGCGCCACACCAGGGCGGCACCACGGGCAGTTCCTGCTCCACCAGCTGAAAGCAAAATTCATGCTCTTCGAGAATTTGCTCGCGACTCCAGCGGTCCGGGCGATAGAACTTGGCGATCATCGGCGTCTCATCTTCGATGCCCACCTGATAGACACGGTTTTCATAACTATTGAGCGCCAGCAGGCGTCCGTCGCTGACAAAACCGGCGCTCTCAACAGCGTCGATCAACAGGTCCGGGCTTAGGCTATCAAAGGGGTGGCTTTTCGATTCAGGCATTGGGGCAACCATTAACAGAGTTGCACGGAGTTTACACTGATGAGGTCAGTCTGGAGAGACTTTCGAGCGCAGGGACTTCTGCTTGCCGTGCTGGGTCTTTTTATCCATCCGCCGACGCTGGGAACCCTTAGTCGGCTTAGTGGGTCGGCGCACCTTTGGCGTATAGCTCACTTCAACCAATAGCTGCACCAACCGGTCCAGCGCTTCTTGGCGATTTTTTTCCTGGCTGCGAGTGGTCTGGGCCTTGATCACAATCACCCCCTCTTTGGAGATACGCTGATCACTTAGCTTTAACAGCCGCTGCTTAAACAATTCCGGTAGCGATGATTCCTTCACATCAAAGCGCAGATGAATCGCCGAGGAAACTTTATTGACGTGCTGCCCGCCCGGACCCTGAGAGCGCACCGCGGACAGCTCAATCTCACTGTCGGGAATCGATACGCTAGGGGTGATGTACAACATGGCTAGGCCGTGGCCTCAATAAATTCAAAGCGGGCAATAGCTTTGCCATCCCGCTCAATGGTCTCCGTAAACATCGCCAGAGGGCGAACCCAGAGACTGAAATCACCATAGAGAGTTTTGTAAACTGCCATCATTTCCTCTGTCTCACTGTGCCGAGCAACACCAATGACTTCGTAGAGATTACCTTTGTAGTGCTTGTAAATTCCGGGGGCCAAATTCATATTAAGATCTTTCAATTATGTGGGTGGTTATATTAAGTTTAGTCGACAGATTCAGCTGTAGCTCGTCACCCGGGGCCAAAGGGCCGACGCCCGCGGGGGTGCCAGTTAGAACAACATCTCCAGGCTGTAGCGTGAAAAACTGGCTGATATAGGCCAACAGCTGCAATACTGGCGTGATCATATCGGCACTATTGCCATCCTGTTTTAACTGGCCATTTTGGCGCAGCTGAATTTGCTGATCCTGTAACTCAGAAGCTGGCAACCTGACAAAGTCGGATAGCGGGCAAGCACCGTCAAAGGCCTTGGCTTTTTCCCAGGGCAGACTTTGCTGCTTTAATTCAGCCTGCAAATCCCGCAGGGTTAAATCCAGAGCAATACCGACACCGGCTATGGCATCGGCTGCCTGCTGTTCAGAGCAACGAGTTAGAGGCTGACCAATCAATACTGTCATCTCCGCTTCAAAGTGACAGGAGCCCCATGCAGCGGGAATCTCGACCGGCGCGCCGAGATCCGCCAGCGCCGTGCTCGGCTTAATAAACAGCACCGGTTCCTGGGGAACCGAGTTATTCAGCTCTTTGGCATGATCCGCAAAATTTCTGCCGACGCAGACAATTTTGCCCAGAGGCAGTGACGCGGGGGCGCCATCGACAATATGAATGTAAGCTGACATTGAGTTTCCTTAGAACAAAATAAGCGGGGGACATAAAAGGGCGGGCTAACACTACGAGGCAAGAGCCCAAACCAATTAGAAGATAATTGACTTGTTATCGTTGAGCAGCAGCGCGCCTTTAACCACCCGGTAAATCGCCCACAGTGTAAGAATGCCCCAAACCAGCCAGCCCAACAGCAGTATCCACGAGATCAAGCCCACCACCCACCAGAGCAATCCATACCAAAAGGTATTGAGCTGCCAGCGAAAGTGGGTTTCCAGCCAGGTACCTCTGACACTGTCGTACTTAATATAATTGACCATCATCGCAGCAATCCAGGTCAATCCACCAGTGACGAAACCGAAGCCCTGCAAGATATAGACGAGGAACGCGAGATTTTTGCGCTCGGCTAACGAGGGATCGAGAAATTCCGAATCGGTAACATTCTCATCGGTGATCATGGGATTTACTCTTCTGGCTTAGTTAATACAAGGTTAATTAACGGTCAAACAACTTACCTGGATTCATAATATGGTTTGGGTCGAAGGCTTGCTTAATACTACGCATCATATTCATTTCGACTGGCGATCGGGAATAGTGCAGGTAATCTTTCTTCAGTAACCCAACCCCGTGTTCAGCGGAAACACTGCCTTCATACTTGGCCAACAGCTGACCGATTTCAGTGCTGACATTAACACATTTGCGATGGAACTGATCTATCGTTAGCGCCTCTGGTTTGAGGATATTTAGGTGTAAGTTACCGTCGCCTATATGGCCGTACCAGATAATTTCAAAGTTCGGATACTGCTCCATGACCAACTGATCAACCTCGCCAAGAAAATCTGCCATGCGCGAAATGCGCACAGAGATATCGTTTTTATAGGGCTGCCATTGCCAGAGAGTCTCGGATATATCCTCGCGCAATTTCCACAGGCTTTTCGCCTGAGACAAACTTTGACTGATAACCCCATCCAACACCCAACCCCTACCCACACAGTGTTCAAACAACTCCATGGCCTTATCCACCAGCGCTGGGCTGCTGTGCTCGAACTCCAGCAGCGCATAAAAAGCGGTCTGGGTCTGAAATGGCACAGCATGACCCCGGTGCGCGACCACCTTATCCAGAGCCTGCTTAGAGAAGAATTCAAAGGCGCTGAGATCCAGATCGCGGCTAAAGCAATTCAAGACATCGACAATCTCAGCAAAGTGCTCAATGCCCAGTACCATCACTGACGATTCCAGCGGTACCCGAGCCAACTGAATCGTCGCCTCACAGATCAGCCCCAGAGTTCCTTCAGAGCCAATAAACAGATGGCGTAGATCGTAACCGGTATTATTTTTCGCCAATCCTTTATTGAGCTCGATAATATCGCCGGCGCCATTGACCACCTTAAGGCCAGCCACCCAGTTACGGGTCATGCCGTACTTGATCACTTTGATGCCGCCGGCATTGGTGGCTATATTGCCACCAATCTGACTGGACCCTGAAGAGGCAAAATCTACCGGATAAAACAGTCCCCGCTCTTCAGCAAATTGCTGTAACTGCCCAGTAATCATTCCGGCGCCCACTGTGACACTGCGATCCATAGGGTTAAATTCAATAACTTGGTTCATACGGTCAAGGGCCACTACCAACTCGCCATCCTTTGCCACAGCGCCACCGCTGAGGCCAGTCCTTCCACCCGAAGGCACAATCGCCAAATTACACTGATTGGCAAGGCGCACAATAGACTGCACCTCATCGACCGTTTCCGGCAACACCACCGCGCAGGGTGCCGCTTGCCACAAGCGGGTGCGATCGACACCAAAGCGCTGTAAATCGTCGGCTTCGAGTAATACTCGCGACTCGCTAACAATTGCGATTAGCTGCTCAATAATATGCGGTGGCAACATACTGTTGAATCCTATTTATCAATAGTAAGTGGAAGTAGACTTGCATTTTTTAGCCCTTTCCCGAGAATGTAAAGAATATCATTGGGCTGCCACTTTTAAATTCATTTCGAGAACTTAAAAAGCGTTTTTGGCCTCAAAAAAGCTCCCATCAAAATAACGCGCGGAGAGCAAAAATCCATTAGCGGCACCATTTTGGCCCTTAACCTTGCCCCAAATCATGAAAATTGGTTAAAAAATGATCAAAATAGCGGTTTATTTGATTAAAGATCACTCAAATATTAGCCAAAGCAATAAAAACCCAATACACTGCGCGGTCTGAATTGACGGTTGCACACTTTAGTGTCTGTTGAAACAGTAATGCCTTGATAGGATAGGTTTTACATTTAGTAAAACCAGCAATTGAAAGGTGTAGGCTAGCCCCGTTACGAGGCTGGATATTTTAAATGCCTTAAACGGTACACAATTTTTTATAAGTGAGGTTAGTTATGTCGGATAGAGTTTCTGGCACTGTTAAGTGGTTCAACGACAGTAAAGGTTTTGGTTTCATCGAGCAAGAAGGCGGCGGTGACGTATTTGTTCACCACAGCGCAATCCAAGCTGATGGTTTCAAATCTCTGAAAGAAGGCCAAGCGGTAACGATGGAAGTTACTCAAGGTCAGAAAGGCGCTCAAGCTGAGAACGTAGTTGCCGATTAATTTCTGATTATGCCCTAGGGCAAATTAGTAAATTATGAAAAACCCGATAAGAAATTATTGGGTTTTTTTATGCCTTGAAGAAAGTACCCGGCAAACACAGGACTTACCCGCGCGCTGAGCTCGACTCAATAGACTGGCTTCGGCGCACCAAAGCGAGAAAGCGCATACTGGGAGCGAGGAAGCTCATACTGGGAGCGAGGAAGCGCATGTAGAAGACAAGTTAGCAAGCGTTTATGGAGAGTAGGGAAGCGCAAAAAGAGCCAGCGACAAAGCGCACATAGAGAGCAAGAAAGCGCACATAAAAAGCCCCAGGCAAAAAAAATCCCACCGAGAGGCGGGATTTTTCACAAGCTAGAGACCACTTACTTAATCTTGGCTTCTTTGTAGATCACATGCTTGCGGATAGTGGGATCGTACTTCTTGATCTCCATTTTCTCAGGCATATTGCGCTTGTTTTTATCTGTAGTGTAAAAGTGCCCAGTGCCAGCACTGGATACCAAACGAATCTTTTCTCTCGCTGATTTAGCCATCAGTAGTCTCCTTAGACCTTCTGTCCACGAGCCTGAAGCTCAGACAAAACTATTTCAATACCTTTTTTGTCAATGATGCGCATACCTTTAGTCGATACGCGAAGCTTAACAAAGCGTTTTTCGCCTTCAACCCAAAAACGGTGGGAGTGAAGGTTCGGCTCAAAGCGTCGACGTGTTCTGTTTTTCGCGTGAGATACATTGTTACCAGCCATTGGGCGCTTGCCTGTGACTTGACATACTCTGGACATTTCTACTGCCTCTGATTGCAATTGTGATGACCGAATTAGTATCCGCTCAACACGTGAATTCTGAATATCTAACCCTAGTTGCAGGACCCTCCCGCAAAGGGGCGCAATTTATACCAGAAAGGCCTATCTGAATCAAATCAAATTGCCGGATTAGACGGTATTGAGGGATTTAATTGGCGTAAGCTCATAATTTGCCACGCTGGGCCAGAGAGACGACCTCTCCACGACCAATTACCAGATGATCGAGCAAACGGATCTCGACCAGATTGAGTGCCTGTTTTAGACGCCGAGTAATATCTATATCTGCTTGGCTTGGCTCCGCCGAACCAGATGGATGGTTGTGGGCGACTATCACCGCCGCGGCATTTTTGCGCAGGGCGCGCGCCACCACTTCCCGGGGATGAACACTGGCGGCATCAACGGTGCCCTGAAACAGCTCATAGGTATCAATGAGCTGATGCTTGCTGTCGAGCAACAGCATCATAAAGACTTCGCGCTTGTAGTCACGCATTTGCACCGAGAGATAATCGCTAACGTTTTCTGGGCTGGTGAATACCGGCTGGCCTTCGAGCTGTTCTTGTAAATAGCGGCGAGTCAGTTCAATAGAAGCTTTGAGTTGAACATACTTTGCAGTGCCGACACCCTTGGCTTTGCAAAAGGTTGAATGATCAGAGCTGATAAGTGGCCCGAGCCCACCAAACTCTTTGATTAGATTGCGTGCCAGATCAATTGCGGTGATTCCCGGTAGCCCGGTACGCAGAAAAATTGCTAGCAATTCAGCGTCAGAAAGTGCCGACGCCCCCCGAAGAATTAACTTCTCTCGCGGCCGTTCGTTCTCCGGCCAGTGGCTTATAGCCATAGTAAGTCCTTATTTATTGCTACAGAATTCCTTGTCTTAATGCTATCTTACAGCCTTTATTTGAGCTGTCCGGACGATTAATGAGCACCCTTTCAAACAAACGAGTAATAGTCGGTGTCAGTGGCGGCATCGCCGCTTACAAGAGTGCCGAACTTGTCAGGCGACTACAGGACGCTGGCGCTGAGGTACGGGTAGTGATGACCCCTGGCGCTGAAGAGTTTATTCGGCCGCTGACATTGCAGGCTCTCTCGGGACATCCCGTGCATGCCGACCTGCTCGACCCAGAAGCTGAAGCCGGCATGGGCCATATTGAGCTGGCGCGCTGGGCCGACCTGGTTTTGATTGCACCGGCTACCGCGGACTTTATTGCCACCATGGTTCACGGCCGTGCCAACAGCCTATTGAATGCCGTTTATCTGGCGACACCGGCAATGGTTGCCGTGGCCCCGGCAATGAACCAAGGTATGTGGTCGCACCCGGCGACTACCGCCAATATGGAGCTACTCAGTCAGCGCCAAGTGAAAATTTTTGGCCCCGACAATGGCATCCAAGCCTGTGGCGATATTGGCCCAGGACGCATGCAACAACCAGATATCCTGGTGGAGCAGGTTGCCGCCTGCTTTGCCTCACAGCAGTTGAGTGGTATGAAGATGGTAATTACCGCCGGGCCCACCCGCGAGGCGATTGATCCGGTGCGCTATATCAGCAATCACAGCTCGGGGAAAATGGGTTATGCCCTGGCCGAGGCGGCGATTGAAGCTGGCGCAGAGGTCACCTTGATCTCGGGGCCGGTGAATCTTCAACCGCCGGAACGCTGCACCCTTATTCCAGTGATTTCTGCCGCCGATATGCACAGCGCCACCATGAGTGCCTGTGCCAATGCCGACATTTTGATTTCATCAGCGGCCGTGGCGGATTATAGGCCGGTGACAGTGGCCACCCAGAAAATCAAAAAACACGCCGACGCCATGACCCTGGAAATGGAAAAAAATCCGGATATTGTCAGTGCTGCCGCGACTAAATATGACGACCTATTTGTGGTGGGCTTTGCCGCCGAGACCCAAGATGTGGAGAGTTACGCCCGCGGCAAACTCGAGCGCAAAAATCTCGATGCCATTGTCGCCAACGATGTGTCGCGCAGCGATGTGGGTTTTAACAGTGATAACAATGAAGCTTGGTGGATCAGTGCAGACACCAGCAAGGCCTTTAGTATAAGGAGCAAAACGCAACTGGCTCGCGACATTGTCGCCGCTATAGCAGAGCAGCTCGGTTAACCAGAGCCGCGCCAAGCAAGCCAGTTGCAATTGAATAATGGATTTGAGAACACAACATCTCAGCACCGCTGACATTCCAGAATGGGTGTTTCGCGACTACGATATTCGCGGCCTCGCCAATACCGAGATATGCCCCCAGTTCGCCCTGGGTCTCGGTCGAGCGCTGGGGTCTCTACTGCGCGACAGTTCAGCGGAAAATCTACCAGAGAATAAAACCAACCTATCAGTTTATATTGGCCGCGATGCGCGACTGAGCTCTGCGAGCCTAGCCAGCGCCTTAATCGAGGGCTTAGTTGCCTGTGGCTGCGACATTATTGACCTTGGGGAAATCACCACACCAGCGCTGAATTTTGCCGTCCATCACGGCGACCGCGGCGGCAATGGCATTATGGTCACTGCCAGCCACAATCCAGCTACCTATAACGGCTTTAAAATTATTCTTCAGCATCAGGTGATTTCCGGCGAGACCTTGCAGCAGCTGATACCAATGCTGCGCGACGAACAATTTCGTAACGAACAGCCCAAGCAAGCCCCGGGAAACGTTACTCAAGCCGATATAGTCACCCCGTACCTTGACCATATTGTCGACATCAGCAGACTGAGCAAATCATTTAAGCTAGTGGTCGATGGCGCCAATAGCACTCCCGGACCTATTGCGACACAGCTATTTGACCGCCTTGGCTGCCTGACTTTTCCACTCTATTGCGATATCGACGGCTCATTTCCCAACCATCCGCCAAACCCGGCAGACGAGAACAACCTTGCGGATCTGCGCCACCATGTCACAGCACATCAGGCCGACCTCGGCTTGGCTTTTGATGGCGACGGGGATCGCGTAGTCGTTATCTCAGGTCGCGGTCGAATCGTCTGGCCGGATCAGCTGATGATGATATTTGCCCGAGATGTACTCGCCCAACAGCCCGGCGCCGATATTATCTTCGACGTTAAAAGCAGCAGCCGTTTGGCAGATATTATTCGTCAGCACGGTGGCAATCCGGTGATGTGCAAGACCGGTCATGCCCATGTGAGAAAGCAGGTCGACGATAAAAACTCCCCCCTGGGCGGCGAATTTAGCGGCCATATCTTCTTTAATGATCGCTGGAAGGGGTTCGATGATGGACTCTACGCCGCAGTGCGCCTGCTAGAGATTCTCTGCGAGCGGCGGCAAACCCTGGATCAAGTTATCGACGAACTGGAGACCAGCGTCTCCACCGCGGAGATTTTGCTGCCGATAAGTGAAGATGAGAAATTTGAGCTGATGAAAACCCTAGCTGCCGGCTGCCAATTCCCTCAGGCTCATGTCATCTGTCTCGACGGATTACGTGTAGAATACCCCACTGCCTGGGGGCTGATTAGAGCGTCAAATACCTCCGCAAACCTGACCCTGCGATTTGAAGCCGACGACGAAGACGCCATGGCCGAGGTCAAGGCCCTGTTCCGCAAGGAGCTGTCACCCTTTATTAACAACATAAAAGAATATATTTGATATGTCATTAACTAGCACAGAAGCCAAGACCACAGCAGAAGTGATCGCTCGCACACTACCCTATATCCAGCGCTTTTCTGGCAAGACCGTGGTGGTGAAATACGGCGGCAACGCCATGGGTGATGACAAACTCAAGCTCAGCTTTGCCCGCGATATAGTGCTGATGAAAGCGGTGGGCATCAACCCAGTCGTGGTTCACGGCGGCGGCCCACAGATCGGCGAGCTACTCGAGCGCCTGTCAATCGAATCGAAATTTATTGATGGCATGCGTGTCACCGACAGCAAGACCATGGATGTGGTGGAAATGGTGCTCGGGGCGACCGTCAACAAAGAGATCGTCAATATGATCAGCGCCGCAGGCGGCAGAGCCTTTGGTGTCACCGGCAAAGACGGTCAGCTGATTAAAGCGAAAAAGCTAGTGGTATCCCATAAGACCCCAGATATGTCAGCGCCGGAAATTATCGATATAGGCCAGGTGGGCGAAGTCGCCTCAATCGATACCAGCGTGATCAATATGCTGGTGGATGGTGGATATATCCCGGTGATTGCTCCCATCGGTGTGGGCGAAGATGGCTCTTCTTACAATATTAATGCCGACCTGGTGGCCGGTAAAATGGCCGAAGTGCTGGGGGCGGAAAAGCTGGTATTGCTGACCAATGTCGCCGGACTAAAAGACAAGAGCGGTGAAATTCTCACCGGCCTGACCACCAATCGCGTCAATGAACTGATTGCCGACGAAACTATTTACGGCGGCATGTTGCCCAAAATTCGCTGCGCCCTAGATGCCGTTAAAGCAGGCGTAAACAGCGCCCATATTATTGATGGTCGAGTGGAACACGCAGTAATGCTAGAAATCTTTACCGACGAAGGCGTCGGCACCCTAATAACAAACTGTGACAACAGTGAAGAGGAAAACGCCTAATGGCTAAAAAACCCGGTACCCGCGCCCAAGAAATTCTCCAAGCCCTAGCGCGCATGCTTGAACATTCAGGTGGTGGACGAATTACCACTGCGGCACTGGCCGCCGAAGTGGGCGTTTCTGAAGCGGCTCTCTATAGACACTTCCCGAGCAAAACCCGCATGTATGAGGGTCTTATCGACTTTATTGATGAGACAATTTTTGCTCGCGTACGCGGCATTGTCAGTGACGAGCCAGACGCGATTAACCAGTGCTACCGCATTCTCAGTTTGGTGCTGGCATTCTCAGAAAAGAATCCAGGTATCACCCGCATCCTCAATGGCGATGCACTGACTGGCGAGACCGAGCGACTACATGATCGCGTCGCCCAGTTTTTTGATCGCTTGGAATCACAGCTTAAGCAGATCCTCCGTGAAGCAGAAGTGCGCGACGGCTTAAAGCTACAAGTGCCAGTGGCCACTGCTGCCAATCTGATGCTCTGTAGTGCCGACGGTAAAATAAGTCAATTTGTGCGCAGTCAGTTTAAGACACCGCCAACTCAGAACTGGCAGGAGCAGTGGCAGCTTTTGACCGCCGCCATGTTTGAGTAATCTTCTGTAGAGACAAGCTGTTAGTGCGAGTCGTTTTTAACCGCGCCGCACTAACAGTATTTTTAGCTAGACCCCGTACTGCTCTCTGTAGCCTTCAATCGCAGCGATCAACGCATCGTTCTCAGACTTGGTTTTCAGATAGTCAGTAATATCGCCAATATCGACAATGCCCACCACTGGGATGGAGAAATCTCGCTCCACTTCCTGAATCGCCGACAACTCAGATTTACCCTTTTCTTTGCGATCCAGACCAATCACTACGCCAGCTGCTGTGGCACCGGCACTCTCGACAATTTGCATCACTTCGCGAATCGCCGTACCTGCGGTGATCACGTCGTCAATAATCAACACTCGACCTTCGAGTGGGGCACCGACCATGGTGCCGCCCTCGCCATGGTTCTTTGCCTCTTTGCGGTTAAAGCAATAAGGCACATCGCGATCATAGTGGTCGGCAAGAGCGATTGAAGTTGCCGCCGCCAGGGTGATACCTTTATAGGCCGGACCAAACAATACATCGAACTCAATACCGGACTCGATAATGGCCGCCGCGTAACTGCGACCCAACTCCGCCAGAGCGCGACCAGTGTAGAACTGCCCAGCATTAAAAAAGTACGGCGAGACGCGGCCGGACTTTAATGTGAACTCGCCAAACTTGAGTGCGCCGCTGCGCAAGCCATTGTCGATAAACAGGGTTTTGTAATTATTTTCAGTTGTCATAATGTTTTTCACTACTGTTGTTATTAGTCGTCTAGCTCTACTACTGGGTTCTTGGTTACTGAGCTCTTTATTGATCTCTTTATTGATCTCTTTATTGA
>CAJQKW010000075.1 GCA_905478975.1 uncultured Pseudomonadales bacterium
AGTCATCGGGCGTCACTGAGCGACGACGAATAAGCTCTTGGGTAAGGAGCACGGTTTCGGTTTGATGGGCAGCCGGTAGCTGAGAGTTCGGTAGCTGAGAGCTCGGCAGTTCAGATGTTGTGGATTGAGACATAACAGGGACCTTTGGTTTAGCCGCTCATTGTAAAGGTCAAAAGCGCGCTTCGCTATATCTGCTGAGGTAGATTCCGGTTAACATCGCGCTATTCATTATGTATTACCCATTCCACGACTCTACGAGCAACAGATTGAGCAAAAATACGGTTGATAGAAATTTCGATGATCTGAGCGAGAAGTTTGCGCGCAAAGTGTATGGCGGTCTAAAGGGCGATATTCGCCTCGCGGTGATCTGGCGTGACCTGCTGGCAGTAGTGCCGCGGTTAGAAACTCAGGCACCACTGAGGATTCTCGATATTGGCGGTGGTTTGGGACAGCTGACAGTAGCGCTGGCCAAGCTCGGCCACCAGGTGGTCTACAACGATCTATCCCAGCAGATGCTTGAGGCGGCACAGAAACGGGCTGCAGAAGCAGGGCTGTTGGACAAAATAACCTGGTATCAGCAACCCTATCAAACCCTTAAAGACCAAGACTTGGGCCAATTTGATCTGGTGATGAGCCATGCTCTGATCGAGTGGCTCGCCGAGCCAGAGCGACTGATTGCCGATTTACAGCACTATCTGGCGCCTCAGGGTTTATTGTCCCTAACCTTTTATAATCAGAATTCACTGGTTTATCGCAATCTAATTCGCGGCAACTTCAATGTATTGCAGGGGGAGTTTTCCGCTCATCCTAAAAGCCTAACACCTGGCGAACCTCTGCAGCCGGATGCCGTGCAGCAGTGGGTTGAGCAAGCCGGGCTGGTGACTGATTACAGCGCTGGCATAAGAGTCTTTCACGATTATGTCACCACTCAGCGCGGTGGCCATGAAGATGCTAGCGCGGTGATCGAGATGGAGTTGCATCACTCGGTGCAGGAACCGTTTAAATGGCTGGGGCGCTATATTCACTTTGTTTGCTCAAAGGCAAAATAAGCGGCCAATAAAAAGCTCCCACCTACTTGATAGGAGGGAGCTAAGTATTGAGTGCCGGTCGGGTTAGGCGCTGAATGACTGTTTGCGAGTGACTAGGCCAAATAGGCCCAGAGCCATAGAGCCAAACAGAAACAGTGCGCTGGGGATGGGGGTTGCAATGGGTGGCAGCACGGCAAAGAATTCTCGAGCGCTGTTATCATTTGCGGTGTAGACCACCATGGTGGTAGACCAGTCAAATTTCTTGTAGCCGTCGGCACTCTTTCTCAGCTTGTTCACAGCCTTTCTATCCTGCTTATTTTTCAGCTTAGGCACATCACCCATGATGTCCCAGATAACGTAGTTCACTAGGGCATTGTACTTTGCGGCGGTAGCGTCGAGGCTCGTCGAGATATTTAATAGGCTAAACAGGTATCCCGCTTTGGCGTAGTTTTCCTTGCCCTTAGCGCCACTGTTGTATTTGCCAGCGCCAGCCTGAACATCAGCATAGCTTGTAGCTGTAGCCTGCCAAGTGCCTGCCATGCTGCTGTTTGATGTGTTCAGGGCCAAGCTGTTGTTGCCATCGACAGTGATTGAACTGAGCCCAGCCTCAACTATTCCTATGACACTATTTTTGCCTTTGCCGACCTTAGTCGTGAGCAGGGTTGATGTACCAGGACTATCATAGGTGATTGTAACTTGGGCGCTGAGGGCTGTACTGCTGATTAGAAAGCTCAATGCAACGCTGGTGATAGTTAGACTGATGGTTTTTAAGTTGATGCCCATTTCGTTAAAGCTCCCTGTCAGCTCCATGCCAACACTTATTAATTACGAATGAGGCGATTCTATGGCATGGCGCAGGGGCCGCAACTGTCTCGCTTGAATTGTGAGAACGGGTTAACACTAATAATTGAACCAAGGCTGGTTAGCTGCGCGATATGGCTCTCAAGACGGTTTTTAGCTGTCAGCGGCCGTGATTTACCCGGCTGGGGATTCCCTGGCTACCTTAGCCCTCATTGCTCTGGCTAGATCTAAGCTGTGTAGACCAGAGCTCAGCGTAGCGGCCCTCTAACGCCAGTAACTGCTGGTGAGTTCCCTGTTCCACAATCGACCCCTGATCCAGCACCACAATTCGGTCGGCATCGACAATAGTCGAAAGACGATGGGCAATAACCAAGCTGGTATGCCCCTCGGCGATCTCTCGCAGCGCGGCTAATATAGAACGCTCTGATTTGCTGTCCAGTGAGGAGGTGGCCTCATCAAACAGCAGGATTGGTGGCCGTTTAAGAATGGTTCTGGCGATGGCGACACGCTGCTTTTCACCGCCAGATAACTTCAGTCCCCGCTCACCTACCATGGTATCCACGCCGTCAGGTAGCTGTTTAATAAAGGCTTCCAGATGGGCCATGCGGATCGCATTATGGACTTCTTCGTCACTGGCCTCGGGCTTGCCGTAGCGAATATTGTCAAAAATACTGCTGTTAAACAGTACCGTGTCTTGGGGCACTATACCGATGGCTGCACGCAGGGACTGCTGAGTAACGGCACTGATATCCTGCCCATCAATGGTAATACTGCCCTGAGTGGGATCGTAAAAGCGAAACAGCAGTTTTACCAATGTCGATTTGCCAGCGCCACTGGCCCCAACCACCGCAACCTTTTCCCCCGGCTTTATATCAAAGCTGATATTTTTCAGAATCTGTCGATCCGGTTGGTAGTCAAAAGACAGCTGATTAAAGCGGATATGTCCCTGGGTGACCTTGAGTTGAGGTGCTGCTGGGAGATCTTTCACCTTGCTGCTGAGGTCCATCAAATCGAACATATTTTCAATATTGGCCATGGAGCCTTTGATTTCCCGGTAGACAAAACCCAGAAAGTTAAGCGGCATAAACAGCTGCATCATAAAGGCATTGATCAAGACAAAGTCGCCGATGGTCATGCTGTCTTCGGCCACCCGCTGGGCGGCCAGCCACATCATGGAGGTCATGGCGACAGTAATAATGAGTGCTTGGCCAGCATTCAATGACAGCAGTGATAGGCGATTTTTACGCCGTGCGGACTCCCAATCCGCTAGGGCATGGTCATAGAGCCGCGCCTCATACTGTTCATTGGTAAAATATTTGACGGTTTCGTAGTTCAATAGGCTGTCGATGGATCTGGTGCTTGCTGCTGAGTCAGCTTTGTTGGCCTCGCGGACAAACTGGGTGCGCCAATCGGTGGTGACCATGGAGAAGAGGATATATAGCACCACTGAGGCCATGGTGATAGCGGCGAACTCGATACCGTAGTTATAAAACAGCAGGCCAATCACCAGACCGATTTCAATCAATGTGGGGGCAATATTAAACACGAAGAAGCGCATCAAAAAGCTGATGCCACTGGTGCCGCGCTCTATATCTCTGGCCAGCCCGCCGGTGCGGCGGTTTAGGTGAAAGTCGAGATCAAGGCTGTGGACATGAATAAATACCTGCAGACCTATGCGACGCATAGCCCGTTCGGTGACGCGACCAAAAACCGTATCGCGGATTTCGCCGAGAATAATCATTGAGAAGCGCGCAAAGCCATAGGCTAAAAGCAGTCCTACGGGGACCAAGAGTAAGTTGGCAGCACTGCTGGAGATGCCCTCGGTTACAGGGTCCTTTGCAAGACCAGTTTCAGACAGTGTATCGACTATATCTTTAAGCAGAAAAGGGCCGTAAACACTGGCGGTTTTTGACAGCACCAAACAGGCGATGGCAATACCGATGCGAACTTTGTACTCGAGCAGGTAGGGCCAGATGACCTGGAATATCTTCCAGTTAATTCTTTTTCCAGGATCAAAATCTTGCCGGTAACGCATAAGGTGCTCAGTTTTTTGGGCTTTGTCTACAAGCTAGATGAGTGTTAATAATGTGCGGCGATAACCGCAGCCGCGAGACTGATTAGACCAGCAGATCTTTGGCCGCATTAATTTTTGCTGCCAGATAATCACTGCCACCGCGATCCGGATGTAACCGCTGCATTAGACGTTTGTGGGCTTTGATAATATCTTCTTTCGACGCACCGCTCTCGAGGCCAAGAATTTTCAGCGCTTCGTCAGGGGAGAATTCAGAAAAGTTCGCTGAACTGGAGTCCTGTTTGAATTGCTCATCACCGCCGCGACCATTGCGCATCAGATAGGCCTGCATCAACACATAGGATTCTCTGTCAGTCTCACGCAGGCTGTCACTGAGCGTCTGTGCTTCTTCGGCGCTTAATTCCGAAAGGCGACGGCCAGCAAATTCTCCGTCGAGCACTTCGCCATCCATTTGACGAGTCGAAAAGTTGATTTCGACAGCCAGAGATTTTGTCCGAAACTGTGAAGGGCTGGTTTTAAAGCGACTCAAGATCTGTAAAAAAGGCAGGGCGCGCAGGCCTACCGCGAAGGTTCCTTTAAGTACTGGGACTAGCATTGCAAGACCTGCGCCTAGCCAGTGCATACGTCCAGTTGCCACGAGCATAACCGATGCGCCGAGCACCAGCCAAAAGGCGCTGCGCCACAAAAAAGCCCGGCGTTTTTCCTGGGGCATACGGGTTACCGTTGTCCACCAGTACCAGAGTGAAAAAATAATCGCGACGAGTAATAGTAATCTGATCATAGGGCTCTTAAAGGTCGTTAATTTGGTTAACAATACTCTGTTATTGAACCCAGAGCGAATCGTTTTGTTGTCTCTGTTACGGCTATAAAAAAGCCCCAGATCTTTTCAGAGCAGGGGCTTTTTCGGGCTGAACCAAAAGAGCTTAGCGGGTTTTCAACACATCCCGGAGTTTGTCAGCCATGGCGGTCAATGTGCTTTCAGTGGTTTCCCAGTCGATACAGGCATCGGTCACTGAGACGCCGTACTGCATGTCGTCCGGATTGCTGGAAAGCTTCTGGTTGCCAGCATTGATATTGCTCTCCAGCATCACACCAACAATCGACTTATTACCTTCAACAATCTGATTGGCAACATTATCTAAAACCAGAGTCTGGAGATTATGGTCTTTATTGGAATTGGCATGACTACAGTCAACCATAATGTTGGCGTCGATACCGGCAGCAACCAGTTCCTGCTCACAAATAGAGACACTGACTGAATCATAGTTAGGCTTGCCATTACCGCCACGCAAAACCACGTGAGCATAGGGATTGCCTTTGGTGGTTACGATCGACACATTGCCATCGGAGTTGATACCCAAAAACCGGTGCGGGCTTGAAACTGACTGCAGTGCGTTAATGGCGACGGTTAAGCTGCCATCGGTGCCGTTTTTAAAACCAATTGATGAAGATAGACCAGAGGCCATCTCACGGTGGGTCTGTGATTCAGTGGTGCGTGCTCCAATTGCCGACCAGACAATCAGGTCTTGCAAATACTGTGGCGAGATGGGGTCCAGTGCTTCAGTAGCAGTGGGCAGGCCAATTTCTGAAATATCATGCAGCAGCTGACGACCAATATGCAGTCCATCGGTAATCTTAAACGAGTCATTCATAAACGGGTCGTTGATCAAGCCTTTCCAGCCGGTGGTAGTGCGGGGCTTTTCGAAATAGACACGCATAACAATCAATAATGTGTCGCCGACTTTCTCTTCCAGGGCTTTCAGTCTGTTGGCATAGTCGTGGGCAGCTTTGACGTCGTGAATAGAGCAGGGGCCGACGACCACGATAACGCGGTGATCTTTGCGCTCGAGAATATTCTCGATATTCTTGCGACCCTGAGAGATTACGGTGCGCGCTTTGTCGGATAGCGGGATTTCACGCTTCAACTCTGCTGGGGTAATCAAAACCACTGGGGGGTCGATATTAATATTTTCTACAGCCTGTGAATCCATGCTCAAGTTCCTAACAGATGTGGTTTTTCAAAAGAGCAGCCATTGTACTGAAATCTACTGACTTTTGAAGGCTATTCGGCTTCCAGCTCAATAAACATAGGGATTTGAGGGAAATACAGCGCGCAGCGAACAGGATTCGCCTGCATGCTGCGGTAGAGCTTCGCGTAGTGACCTAATTGGGCGCTGTAAGCCTGGGTCTGGCGCTGAATAAATTGCGCTTCAGGTTCACCCTCGGCTGGTTGTGAAAGCTTGTAATCAATAATCCAGCGACTGCCCTCATGGACAAAGGTTCTGTCGATTACCGAGGTGCCCAGATGTTCCCGATCACTGTATCTATAGCCAAGAGCCTGCTCGCACTCAGCCTGCTCGTGTCGCTGTAAAATCCAGCGGCCGCGCTGATCGGCAAGCATGCTATTAACCGCTGCAATCAGGCTCTTTACCTCATCCGGTCTGGCGAGCATGCCCAGTTCCTTAAGCTGCGCTCCCCAGGTTGCTGGCAACTGAGCGATGCGCGACTCAGGCCACTGTTCCAGACCTTCGTTGGCAAGCTGTTTGAGGGTTCTGTGGAGCACTGTACCCATTGAGCGGGCACGATTTGACAGGCTACCGTCATTTTCACCACTGGACTCGGCGGCGGTTTCCGGGGTGCCGAGATTGGCGCTGCTGTCTGGCCTTTGGGGAGCCTGAAAGTCTTGGTCGAGACGGCGGATATGACTCAGGCTGGGAACCTCTTTATTGCCATCCTCTTTAGTACCACCCTCTTTAGTACCACCCTCTACTGAATCAGTGGCGCTCTGCTTGACTGAGTGGATGCCCAGGTCCAGCCCTGTCTCGATGCTTTTCCAGATCGGCGTTAATAATGTGGTCTTGCCTGTAGGTTGCCACTGACCATTCTTAAGTTGCTTTACCGCGCCGCACAAATAGAGCCGGCGCACCGCACGGGTTGCGGCAACATAGAGCACCCTGGTGCTCTCGAGGCGAGTCTTAAGACTGTCTTCGCGCTTTAGATAGCTGTAGACACTATCGTCTTCCTCATCGTAAGCCCCCAGTGGCGCCATAATCAGCGAGGATTCGCTGTGCTCATCAATATGCTGCTGCCAGCGCAGAAGCTGCTTCTTGTCAGATCCGGAGCCACGGCTGAGGCCGGGCAAAATCACATGGTCAAATTCCAGACCCTTGGCTTTGTGAATGGTCATAATCTGGATAACCGACTGCTTGCCAGCGCCGTTCTCTGCATCAGCCTCATCAGGAGAGGGGGCGGCGTAGAGCTTGTCCACCGCCAGTTTAAAACTGTTCCAATCGGTGAGGGTTGCGCCAGTTTGCCAGTTTTCCAACAGGTCCAAATAGCTGCGGGCATCGCTGAGATCGGCACTGTCTAGTAAAGTCGCTGGGCCACCCAAATCGATCCACAGCTGTTCGACAGTGGCGCGCAAATTAGCCCGACCACGATTTTGCCAGGCGTCTTCAAGCAGGGGAATTATGCGCTGTAGGCTTTGTTTCCCATGCTGGCTGAGAGTTTGGGCAGAATCAGCATTACCGAGCAGCTCAATCAGCGGGGCCAATATGGCATTGTTTTGTTGGTAGCGATTTCCACTGTCATTTTTTGCGCTGTTGGCGACTGTTAGCAGATCGCCGAGACTGAGCCCGCAAAAAGGGGCTCGCAGCACCGCTAACCAGGCAATTTTATCCGCTGGTGAGAGCAGGGCGCGGGTTAATGAGAGCAGATCAATCACCGGCATTCTGCTGGCCAATGGTGTGATATCTATGGCCTGCCAGTAGAGTTTGGCCTCTCGAAGTGCCGGAATAATACTGCGTAGATGACCGCGTCCGCGAACTAGGATGGCTATGGATTCCCCGGAATGGTTATCTCGTAAATCGCTGCACAGCTGGGCTATATAGTTGGCTTCATCGACTTTGTGGTCGTCTCCAGCAAAGCCTTGGAAATGAACTGCCTGAGCCTCATCAGCAGCCTTAACCGCCACCGACGGAGAATAGGGAATCGCACCGCGACTAATATCGGCGTGGGCCGGAAAGGCTTCAGTAAAGGCACTGTTCACCCATTCGATAATGCCTTCCTGAGAGCGGAAGTTAGAGCTCAGTGTCAGGGGCGTACATTGCACTGGCCCAACTGGATGGCGCTGGGCATTGAGAAACAATCCAACATTGGCGTTGCGAAAACCGTACAGGGACTGCATGGCATCGCCAACCAAAAATAGGCTGCGCCCATCATCCGGCTGCCAGCCACCAATCAGCTGTTCGAGCAAATTAATCTGTGCGGCGGAGGTGTCCTGAAACTCATCTACCAAAATATGCCGCAGCTGGTAGTCGAGGCGCAGGGTGATATCGGAAACCACACCATCTGAAGTTTCCGGTTCTAGGGCATTCAGGGCGGCTAGAGTAATTGCCGGGTAATCACACTGGCCCTGCTGTTGAAAAATAACATCCAATTGCGCGGCTAAAAGCGGCAGTAAAAAGCCCAGGGCATCGAGCATTTTCTGCTGGGTTTGATTGATCTCCGCGTCCGGCAAATGCATCACATTGGCGATCATTTCATTGAGTTCAGGTCGCTCGCGACACCAGTCCAGTAGCACCATAATTCGTGCTTTGATCTCTTTTTGATCGCTTGGAAAGCCCTGCTTCACATTGATGGTTTTCCGCGGATCACCGCCTTTGGTCACCAGCAGACCTAGGATCAGTTTCCATTGCGCTACGCCTTCAAGACCGATCTCGGGTAATTCACTAAAACTCCCCAGTTCGCTGAGAGGGAAATTATCCTTGGCCGCAACATGCTGTGCGGCGAAATCGATTAGCTCGACAAACTCACCGGCGATGGGCATCAAGGCCTCATCCAATTGCAGTAGATTGTCTGCGACTACCTGTTCGATGACCTGCTGAAAGTATTGGCTGTTTTTGCCGGCATCGTAAATCAATGGCAACCACTGCTCGCGCTTACCCAGCAACTCGGAGAGCAGGGTTTCGCAGCGCGCCATATCATTGCCGGTGTGGGCCAGTAGCACAGCCAGCTGTTCCGCAACCGGCCCGGCTTCTTCTATCTTATCCAGCAGCACACGGGCGGCGCTCTGGTAGTGAATCTGCGGTTGCTCACTGGGTTCGGGTATCGGGCCAAACTTGGTTTCCAGAGCAAATTGACTGGCGATATAGCGACAGAAACCGTCGATGGTTTGAATTCTTAAGCGGCCCGGCATATCCAGCAGGTTCCATCCCAGCTGTCGGTTACGCTCCACGGCTGCGGCGGCAAGGTCCCAGGTTTGCGCTTCATACTCATTCTCCGGGCGCGGCGTATAAGCTGCCTGGCGCAGAGCACTGTGAATTCGGCTGGCCATCTCGCGAGCGGCTTTGCGGGTAAAGGTAATGCTGAGGATTTCTTCCGGATTGTCCACGGTGCAGAGCAGTCGCAAGACACGCTGGGTTATTAGCCCTGTTTTGCCTGAGCCAGCTGGAGCTGAAACGATAAAGCTCTTTGAGGGATCCAGAGCCTGACGGCGCTGTTGTAGGTCGGCAATTTGACTCATTATCTCTGCTCCCCATTAGCGCTGGCACTCATTATAGGGCCCGCCAGTTCGGCATTGATATCCGCTTCCTCAGACCAGCGATTTAACGGCAGCAGATAATCCTGATAACCGAACTGAGTCTGGTCGTGCACTTCAACGCTGGCATGGCCGCGAACAAACTCATCGGCGAGATTATTCAGCGCACTCTGCCATTGATCAATCTGCTCTGCCCACTGCTGTGACAGGTCGCCATCTGGGCTCTGTTTTTCACTGGCCAAAAACTTGCTGTCGGTGCTGCCAACAAACTTAATTTTGCCGCCTTTGATCTGAGCAAAGGCACAGCCATTGGCTCTGGGGTTACTGGCTAGAACATAGAGAGGTAACTGAGGGTCTACTGGGCGCGAACCGCTCCAACTGGACTCTTTTACTTCACCGGATTTGTAGTCAATAACCAGTAGCTTATCGCCGATTTTATCCACCCGATCAAGACGCAAATTGATCTCTAGATCACCGAGGCGAACGCTATTTTTACTTTCCAACTCGACCACTTCGAAGGGCGGACGCAGCTTCTCTTCTTCCAGCCATTGCGCCAGAAGTTTCTCTAAACGCTGCTGCTCGAGCCCACGAAAGCGATCGCCGCGAAGGATGGGGTGGCGTGGCGCCCATTCTGTGAGGCACTCGCCGATGGTGATTGTCAGCTGTTGCTCAAGCTGTTCCTGACTCAGAGCCTGCAAGGTGGTAGAGCTTTTCCAGATACCCCAGAGGCGATAGAGAATTTCATGGAGCAGGGAACCGCGATCCATAGCGGACAAACCCTGAGTGGGTTCCTCCAGGGGCTCAGCCTTTAGTCGGTGAGTGACAAAGGCATTAAACGGACAGATAGATTGGTTCTTTAGCAGGGTGCTGCCGCCGCGAATGTTTTCTAATGTCGGTTGATAGGCCGGTGCTTGGTCTGCCAGCAGCTGGCATTGATAGTCCTGATAAAGCCAGGGTGGATGGGCCTTAGGACTGTCAATTATTGGATGGGGACTAATACCGATGTCGGTAATTAAGGGGCTCGGGTCGAGCTGCTCTTCGCCGCGGAATTTCGGGTAGCTGACAATCAGTCGGCCACTGTTGTTTTTGTATTCTTGTAATAGTTTGTTGGCGATATCTAACTCTCGCTCTGGGAGGCTGTAGGGCATCTGATACAGGCGCTGAAACTCTGCCGGCAACAGCTGGTTAATGGCCACTGAGGCGGGGAAATTCTGGCTGTGCATATCGACAATCCACAGTTGATCAAAGCGCAGTCCGGAGCCTTCCAGCAGCCCGAGGATCTGTAGCGGCGCATCGGCGGTCTGGGGATGAAACACTGAATCCTGAGCCAACTGTTGCAGGTGTTTAAAGGCTGTGGAGAGGCCTACTTCAATACCTAGGTTATCGAGGCCAGTAAACTGTTCCAGCAGTCGATTCCAGTGTTGGCGCTGCTGGTACTCGGGACTGTTGAGCACGCGCTTGCCGGGCCAGCCGAGATCGGTGAGATAGCTGACAAAGAAATCGCCCCAGGCGGCAAAGCTCTGCTGGCTGTTGATCTGTCGGCGTTCGTAATCACGCAGGTTCTTTAGCGGGTTGAGGATCTTTAACTCGCTCAGGGCTGTATCGCTCTCAGGGAGAACAGCCCCATCGTGCTGCTCAGGATCGCTTTTGGGCGCCACCGCGGTAATAAATTGACTGAGACTGAAGTCAAAACGATTGCGTTTGCGCAGCTGTATTTCGCTGTCAGCGCGAAAGGTCAGGGGCAACTGATCAAAGGCGGAGTAGGGTGAGTAGAGCAGATGCAGCCATTCACTGAGTGGGCGTTTATCCTTGAGTAGGCCAATCATTAGCAGAGCACTGTTGACCATGGGCGTGTCGCGCAGGGCGGTGCCAGCTGAGATGTTAGCAATGACCTCTGAGCGTTCGGTGCCTGAATTATTACTGATAGTATTCAGCGCTTCATTGACCACCCGTGCGACGCGCTGTAGCGAATTATTCAGCTCTGGCACCACAATACCAATACGCTGCTGTGGATTGTTGTGTAATTCCTGAGCTGCCCAGCTGGCCGCAAGACGCAACTCCTGCTGAGAATCTTCGGCTTCAATCCGCAGCACCTGATTATCACCAGAGACTGAATCTATAGTGCTGACCTGCTGGCTGGCACTGGCAATCAGCGCGGCCTGCAAAGGCGGTGTGGATTGAAAGCCATAAACCATGATTTCAGATTCAGCGGGGAGGGCAGCAGAGTTAAAACCCTGCTTTATCCGCTGCCAACTGCGCTGGGTGGTAAGCAGCTTATTGCGTTGCAGCAGTTCATCAAAGCGGCCACACCAGCGCTTGAAATATTCTACCGAGGGATTCTCTCCCGGCACTTGATCGGCGCTGAGATTCCAACTCTCCAATGTCTTTAAGGTATCCCCAGCCAGCTTGACGAAATTCACCGGTTGCTCAAGACCGTCGTCGGCAATAGCCCGCTCCCAGTAGTAGCGGCTCTGTTGGGTACCGACTATCGCCAGCCCACGAACTAATTCGTGGTTTTGATCTTGCAGCTCATCCCAGCAGGCTCTGAGCCAGTGATCGACGGAATAGACGCGTGGCTGTCGCCAAGCCGCACAGTTCTGGGATGGATCATCGCTGATCTGCTCACCCCAAGCCTGAATAATTTTAGCCGCCAGGCGTTGGTTTGGCGTCAGGATTAAACAGTCCCGTTCAATGGCGTCACGGAAGAGGCTGATATTGATAAGTGCTGGCAGCATGGGTGCGATTGATTTCCCTGAGTGGGTGATTTTTTAATTGCAATATACGGACTCTATAATCGCAAAACAGCGGTGCAATTGACAGTGGGCTGATACAATAAGCCCATGCAATTATCTATTAATATTATTTCAGTTTTTTGGGGCCTGGGAGGATTCATTCTCGGTGGCGTTTTGGCACTGGCGATCCTTCGTGGCAAGACTGCACAACTCCAGAGCGAGCAGTTTCAGACTCAGCTACAGCTCGACAAATTAGTTGTCGAACAACAGCAGCTAGAGGTGGTGCGCCGAGAGTTATTGACCCTCAACAGTGCCCTCGAGCAGAAGTTGCTCAGTCAGCAGAACCACTATCAAGAACAGATCGCGCTGCTGGCCGATGCTAAAAAGACCTTGAGCAGTGAGTTTGAAAATCTGGCCAATCGTATCTTTGATGAAAAGCAGACAAAGTTCTCGCTGCAAAGCAAAGAGGCTTTGGAAGTCACTCTCAGCCCACTGCGTCGTGATATAGGCGACTTCCGTAAGCAGGTTGAGACTGCTTACGATAAAGAAAATGCCGAGCGCAATAAGCTTGTCGGCCAGATCAGCGAACTGCAAAAGCAAACCATGCAGGTGTCTGCGGATGCTGTATCACTGGCCACTGCATTGCGCGGCGACAATAAAGCTCAGGGCAACTGGGGCGAATTTATTCTTGAAAAGTTGTTGGAAGATTCTGGCCTGACCAATGGCCGCGAATACACCACTCAGGTGGCACTAAAAGATGAAACCGGCAAGCGCCGCAATCCGGATGTAATCGTCCACCTTCCCGAAGGCCGGGACATAGTTATAGATGCCAAAGTCAGTCTGGTGGATTACGAACGCTATTTTCACGCCGAAGACGAGGAGTCAAAAAAGCTCTGCTTGCGTCAGCACCTCAGCTCTTTACGCGCCCATATCAAAGGCCTGAGCAGCAAGGACTATGAAAAACTCGAGGGGGTTAATAGCCTCGATTTTGTATTGATTTTTGTGCCTATCGAGTCGGCCTTTATGCTGGCCCTGGATCACGACCCTGAAATGATGCGCGATGCCTATGATCGCGGCATTATTTTGGTTAGCCCAAGCACCCTGATGGTGACTCTGCGAACAATTAAAAACCTCTGGCGCTACGCAGATCAAAATCGCAACGCTCAGTTGATCGCCGACAAGGCCGGTGGCCTCTATGATCAGTTTGTACTCTATATTGAATCCCTCGATGAGGTTGGCAAGCATCTGGAAAAGAGTCAGGAAGCTTGGGACACCGCTCATAAGCGTCTATCAAGTGGTCGGGGCAACCTTATTCGCCGTACAGAAGAACTGAAGAAGCTCGGTGCCAAGGCGAAAAAGAGCCTGCCTGAAAATATGCTTGATGCGGATCCGCTGTTGCCTTTGGTTGGCAGCCACCCTGACAGCGATAAACCCCTAGAGAAGGAATGATTCAGATGTTGTCGAATCCATTGATGTTGCTGCTGGCTGCAGTCGTCCTGTTTGCAGTGGGCGGTTATGCGGCTTATTTAGCACTGCAGCTGTACCGGCGTCGACAGCGGCTTGAAAACGGCAAAACAGAGCTTGAGAATCGCTTAAAGGTCAAGGATGCGGAAGCCCGACAGTCGGTGCAGATTATTGCCCGGGCGCTGGTGCAGAAGGATCTCAGCGAAACGGAAGCGGCCATGCGTATTTCTTGGCTGTCCCAGCAAATTATTCTCAGTGCTGATGAAGCTCAGCATTTTAGCGTGTTCCAGCAGCTTGCTGTGGCCACGGCCCATATCCCGATACTGGATGATTGGGCTGCCCTTGAAAAGTCAGAAAAGCGCCGGCTCAATACCGAGCGCGAGGCCATTGAGTTAACCTTCCGTGATTTTATTCAGGCCAGTGCGCTCGAGTTAGTGATTATCCGTTTAGCCTAAGCTTACAGAGTTCAAACACAACTCAAACTGGCTTTAGCTAGGGCGTCGCTTTAGCAGCACACCGCTCTCCAGATGGTGGGTCCAGGGAAACTGATCAAATATCGCCGTTCTGATAATCTCATGGGTTTCAGTCAAGCTCTCGAGATTGGCCCGCAGAGTGTCCGGATTGCAGGAAATATAGAGAATATTATCAAAGCGCTGGGCCAGTTGCAGCGTGCCTTCATCAAGACCCGCTCGCGGTGGATCGACAAAGATGGTGGAGAAATCATAGCTGTTTAAATCAATCTCTTTGAGCCGCCGAAAGGGTCGCTCGCCATTCAGTGCCTGAGTAAACTCCTCGCTAGACATCCGCACTACAGTGACGTTTTCCACATGATTTAGAGCAAAATTGGTCTGTGCCGAGCGCACTGATATCTTCGAGATCTCGGTCGCCAGCACCGATTTAAAGTGCTGGGCCAATACCGCGGTAAAGTTGCCATTGCCACAGTAGAGCTCCACTAGATCGCCATTCTCAACCCCGTTAATAGTTTTGCAGCAACCACTGGCCCAACTGAGCATCTTTTCGTTGACCTTGGCATTCGGCTGAGTAAACCCTGATTCAATCTGCTGATATTGGTATTGCACCTCATCTACGCTCAAGGTCTCGGTGACATAATCGCGGGTTAGCACGGTCTTCTGTTTGCGGCTGCGGCCAATCACCATAATGCTATGTTGCGTTTCAAGTGCCTGTGCCGCCAGCAGCCATTCCTCGTCCACAGGACGGTGATAGATCAAAGTAATTAAGGCTTCGCCACTAAGGGTGGTGAGAAACTCCAGACTAAACAGTTTACGACTGAGGATCGCGGAGGCATTAATCGAAGCCAATAAGGGCGCCATAAGCTCACCGATCAGTTCACCGGCAATAGGGAAGTCGCTGATGATATAGGGGCGTTTTTCACCGGCACGGTTCATGGCGTAATGGGCGACTCCATCCTCATGCCAAATGCGAAATTCAGCACGCATACGGAAACCGCTGGGTGCTGAATCAAACACCTCTACCTGAGGAAAGTTGAGACCATCGAGAGTGCTTTTGAAGTTCTCAAGTTTGGCGTCGAGTGCGGCGGGATAGAGGTCAGGATTAATACTGTGATCGGACATTGGGTTTTTGGCTTCTTATTGGCTGCTGGAGTGCTTGCTAGCAGCTGGGTGAAATGAGGTGACTAAATACAGTTTTTGGGTTTCGGCAACCCAGCATATCGCGCCACTAACTTGGCCGGACTACCGGGAAACAGTTGTAACAGATAGATACTGCGTCCTTTCTCGAGACCGCAGTGCTCGGCCACGGTTTTGCACAGCGGCCGCATGGACGGTGAAAAGCCGTATTGATCATAGAAACCACGGGCTGCCTCAAGCACTTGGATGTGCTCGGCATTGAGAGCAATCGAATCCTCCGCGGCAGTCGTGGCTGCCTGATCCTCGGACCAGTCCGCCAGCTTGCTCAAATAGTGTTTATCACTCATGGTTTACTGTCGTCAGAAGAATAAAAAAAGGCTCCAATGCAGGAGCCTTCCATTTTATCTTAACAACATCCCAGATAGCGCTTAAATGTTCTCTATCTCAGATATGCCAGATGGTTTCAGTCGTCGCTGCCCATACCAAACAGGTGCAGTAGGCTCAGGAACAGGTTATAGATCATCACAAACAATGTCACTGTGGCAGAGATATAGTTGCGCTCGCCGCCGTGAATAATGGCGCTAGTCTGCCACATAATCATGCCGGTTGAGATCAAGGCAAAAGCCGCGCTGACGGTCAGTGCCAAGGCCGGAATCTGTAGAAAGACGTTGGCAATGGCGGCAATAAAGGCGACCAACATGCCGGTCATCAAGAAACCAGTCATAAAGTTAAGGTTTTTGCGGGTAGTCATAACGTAAGCAGAGGAGGCGAAGAACACCAGGGCAGTAGAGCCCAGTGCCATCATAATCGGCTCAGCGCCACGTACAGCCAGATACATATTCAGTATCGGCCCGAGAGTGAAGCCCATCCAACCAGTAAGGGCAAAAACCCAGACTATACCCATTGAATTGTTTTTGTTTTTCTCAGTCATCCACAGGCAGACAAAGTAGGGCAGTAATGTCCAGAGACCAAAGTAGGGAGCGTTCATGGCCATAGCCACGCCAGCCATAATCGCACTGAAGGCTAGGGTGACGCCCAGCAGCATATAAGTGTTGCGCAGAACTTTGACGACTGCGGGGTCAAGGGCAGTGCTTTGAATGCCGCTCTGACGGTTACCTGAAATTGATTTTGCGCTGTACTTGTCCGTTTCCATTTTTACTTCCTCTAACCAAATTAGCGATGCGCTAATAATACTCTGTCGTACGAGTATTGCCACTCCATCGCGGAGAATTCTCGACCATATTATCAGCTTTTGGCTGCTTATCTAGACTTGTTTACGGGTCAATATTTGATTGGGATCGTCAATTGCAAAGCTGTGCAGGGCAAAGCCTCCTTCACTCATGCTGATTACCCAGCCAAGATCATGCCAATCCCCCAACACAATGCGCTGACCCTGGCTTACCAGATGCTGGTCTGGGCGATGAGTATGGCCATGAATTAGCACTTTAACCTGATGTTTGGCCATCACTGCGTCTACCGCCGCCGAATTGACATCCATAATTGCCGTGGCTTTATTACTGTTGGCAGACATGCTTTTGGCACGCCAATCTGAGGCGAGCTTTTGGCGGCGCTTTAGGGGCAGGTGGGAGAGACACCATTTATAGATTGGGTTGCGGGCCTTGCGGCGAAAGCGCTGGTAGTCCACATCATCAGTACAGAGTGAGTCGCCGTGCATCACTAAAGCAGTCTGCCCCTGATATTCAATCAGGTGCTCATCGGCCAATAACTCTGCGCCACAGCGCCGAATAAAACGCCGGCCAATTAAGAAGTCGCGGTTACCATGCTGAATATAGAGCTTTACCCCTGACTGGCTGAGTTCGCCAAGACGGCTCTGAACCTGTGCTGCCAATTCTGTGGGGTCATCGTCTCCAACCCAGGCTTCAAAGAGATCGCCGAGAATATACAGCGCCTCGACCTGAGAAGCTTGATCACGCAGAAAAGACAAAAACGCCCGGGTAACTGCCGGGCGCTCAGGTGCAAGGTGAAGATCTGAAATAAACAGCACAGACATAGACTTACTCGCTATTTGTTAGCTACTTTGTCTTACTTGTCAGAGTAAGCATCGCCAATAACCGTCTCGGTCACTTCAATAGTTTCAACGGGAACATCCTGGTGGTGACCGGCGCTGCCAGTCTCCATCTCAGTGATGGCGTTAACTACGTCCATGCCTTCAACGACCTTACCAAATACCGCATAGCCCCAACCCTGGCTGTTCTTACCGCTGTGGTTCAGGAAGCCATTGTTAGACACATTGATAAAGAACTGTGAAGAGGCGGAATGTGGATCGCTGGTGCGAGCCATAGCCAGAGTACCAATTTCATTGGTCAGGCCGTTGTCAGCTTCGTTTTCGATGGACTCACGAGATTCTTTCTCATTCATCTCTGCATCCATACCGCCGCCCTGAACCATAAAGCCGGGGATAACACGGTGAAAGATAGTGCCGTTATAAAAACCGTCGCGGGCATACTGTAGATAGTTGGCAGCAGTGTTAGGCGCCTTATCAAAATCGAGTTCGATGGAAATATCACCCTGTGTGGTGCGCAATGTAATCATAAGAGTTCCTGTAAAAAGTCTGTGAGAATTAGCGGTTGCTTAGCAAGGCCGCATTTTAGGCGCTAACGGGTTGGATTAAAACCGATCTTTGAGTTTTGCGCTCTGGCGCTGAGCTTTTTAGGCTTATTTTTGGCTAATCCATGATAAGTGAGCTTAATCGCGGATCTAGTAGGGGTTTTAGTTTAATGCACCGATGGCTGCGGCTATAATCTCGCCCATCTTTTCACTCCAGACTTATATAAATGACTGATATCGAAAAACCGACAAATTTTATCCAGCAAGTTATTACTGCTGACCTCGAAGCCGGCCGTATAAAAGAGGTGGTGACCCGTTTCCCTCCTGAGCCCAATGGCTACCTGCACATAGGTCATGCCAAGTCGATCTGTCTTAACTTTGGTCTTGCCGAGCAGTTTGGCGGCACCTGTAACCTGCGCTTTGACGACACCAATCCTGACAAAGAAGACGACGAATATGTTCAGGCGATTATTGAAGATGTGCGCTGGCTGGGTTTTGACTGGGGTGGCGAACCACGCTTTGCGTCGGATTACTTCGGTCAGCTGTATACCTGGGCGCAGCAGCTAGTGACAGATGGTAAAGCCTATATCTGTGAGTTGAATGCCGAGCAGATGCGCGAGTATCGCGGCACACTCACCGAGGTGGGTAAGAACAGCCCATTTCGTGAGCGACCTGCTGCGGAGAGCCTTGAGTTGCTTGAGCAGATGAAAATTGGCGCCATTGATGAAGGGACCATGACACTGCGGGCGAAAATTGATATGAACTCGCCAAATATCAATATGCGTGATCCGGTGATCTACCGGATTAAGAAAGTACCGCACCATCGCACCGGTGATGAGTGGAATATCTATCCGGCCTATGACTTTGCTCATGGCCAGGAAGATGCCATCGAAGGAGTGACCCATTCGGTCTGTACGCTGGAGTTTGCCGCTAATCGACCGCTCTATGAATGGTTTACCAGCAATCTGCCATTGCCTTCGATTCCCCGCCAATATGAGTTTGGTCGCCTGAATCTGAATTACACCATGACCAGCAAGCGCAAGCTTAAGCAGTTGGTGGATGAAGGGCATGTGGATGGCTGGAATGATCCGCGTATGCCGACGATTTCCGGGCTTCGTCGTCGCGGTGTGACTGCGGCATCGGTGCGGGAGTTTTGCGATAGTCTGGCTGTTGCCAAAACCGATGGCATAGTTGATGTGGCTCAGTTTGAGCACTTTATTCGTGAAGATCTGAATAACAACGCCAATCGTGCCATGTGTGTGTTGAACCCGCTGAAGATTACCCTGAATAACTATCCAGAAGATCAGCAGGAAATGTTGGTTGCGCCTGGACATCCCAATCGTGATGATCTGCCTGCTCGTGAACTGCCCTTTACTCGTGAGCTATATATTGATCGCAATGACTTTAATGAAGACACGACATTGTCGCGGAAGAAGTTTAAGCGCTTGGTGATCGGTGAATATGTTCGATTGCGCAGTGGCTATGTGATTCGCGCGGACGAGGTTATCAAGGATGCCGCGGGTGAGATTGTTGAACTGATCTGTTCTTATATTCCGGGTACTGTTGGTCAGGATCCCCCAGAGGGCGTGCGTCCACGTGGCGTGATTCACTGGGTGTCGGCGACTAACTCGATTGATTGTGATCTCTATCTCTATGAGAAATTATTTACTGTTGCAGCGCCTGATGCGGGGGAGGGGTCATTTATTGATCACCTTAATCCTGATTCGCTGCAAGTTGTTAAGCAGTGCAAGGCGGAGTTAGGTCTGGCTGCGGCCACTGCTGGTCAGCATTTTCAGTTTGAGCGTGAAGGCTATTACTGTGTTGATGCGAAGCACAGCAGTGCGGACAAACTAGTCTTTAACCGAACTATTGCGTTGCGCTAAAGGCATCCGCCCTGCGCTAAGGGCTTTTAATTTGCGCTAAAGGCTTTTAATCTTTGCTAAACGCTTTTAATCTTCGCTAAAGGCTTTTCAGAGTTAAGAAAAAAATTAAGAGAGAAACATGAGTTTATCCCTATACAACAGCATGACCCGCAGCAAGCAGCCATTCCAGCCTATAGATAGCGAGCGGGTGACTATGTATGTCTGTGGGCCAACGGTCTACAACCGTGTGCATATAGGCAACGCGCGTCCAGCTGTGGTGTTTGATACGCTCTATCGGTTGTTGATGAGTCTCTATCCCAATGTTCAGTACGCGCGCAATATTACCGATATTGACGACAAAATTATGAAAACCGCTGCGGAGTTGGGTGAAGATATTAGTGTGCTCTCCACCCGTTATGCCGAAGCCTATTTTGATGATATGCAGGCGCTGAATAATCTGCCGCCCACTATCGTGCCATACGCCACTCAGCATATTCCCGAGATGATCGATATGATCTCGCGGCTGGTTGCCAAGGAGCACGCCTATGAGTCTGAGGGCCATGTGTTATTTGCTGTGCGGTCCATGGCGGACTATGGAAAACTATCCGGTCGGTCCTTGGACGATATGCTCGCCGGTGCTCGAGTTGAGGTGGCGTCCTACAAAAAATACGCCGGCGATTTTGTGCTCTGGAAGCCCTCTGCCGATGACGAGCCGGGTTGGGACAGTCCCTGGGGACGTGGCCGTCCTGGCTGGCATCTGGAATGCTCGGCGATGATTGAAAAGCATTTGGGTGATTCCATTGATATTCACGGTGGCGGTCAGGATTTGATTTTCCCACACCATGAGAATGAGATTGCCCAGAGCTGCTGTGCCCATGATGGAAAACCCTTTGCCAATGTCTGGATGCACAATGGTTTTATTAATATTGAAGGCGAGAAGATGTCTAAGTCTTTGGGCAATTTCCGTATGGTCAATGATCTATTGGAGCAGTATCCGGGTGAGGTTTTGCGCTATGTGATTCTCTCGGCTCACTACAGATCTGAACAGCACTTCGGCAAGGACTTGTTGGATAGCGCTTGGCGTTCACTGGATGCGCTCTATGGATTTTTGCGCACTCAGGTGGGCGTTGAGTCGGCTGATGTGGAGATTGCTGACACTCACGCTTACGCTGCTCTGCTAGATGATTTGAATACCCCTGTGGCGATAAGCGAGTTGCATAAGTTGGCCCGTGAGATGAATGCGGCTGATGGGGATGCCTTGGCTGCGGCTAAGGGTCGGTTGTTGGCGGTGGCGGGTTTGATGGGGTTGCTGCAACAGGATCCGGAGCAGTGGTTTACCCATTCTCGCGGCGGCAGTGATATTTCTCCTGAGGAGATTGAGGTGCTTATTGCGAAGCGTAATCAGGCTAAGGCGGATAAGGATTATGCTGGGGCTGATGGGGTGCGTGAGGAGTTGAAGGCGATGGGCGTGGTGTTGGAAGATAGTCGTGAGGGGACTAAGTGGCGGCGGGGGTAGAGGCTGCTGTTTTTTTGGGTTGGCTTTGGGTTTAGGTGCTTCGGAAAGCATGGCCCTAGCCTTGAGATCGACCCCATACCTTTTATGATTTGCTGACGCTGCGGAACTCGCTGTCGCTCAAACAGGTCCTCGCTTTTTCACCAAATCATAAAAGGTATAAGCGGGGTCTGATTGATCTCAAGGCTAGGGCCATGCTTTCTTGGCGAGGTTGGTGCTGAGTTCTTGGTAAAAGTCTGTGCGCTTTTCTGTTTGATGCATACGTGATCGGTATGATAAGTCGGTTATTATTTTTATGTTCTTTGTTATTTCTCAGTTTGATCTGTAATTTTTCTCTGATGCTTTTGTTTGGCTCTATCATTAATTTATTAATCATTTGGGGTGTAGAGTCGTGGGTTACCTTTATGTGCTTTTGACTTGGTTTACTGTGAGTCTTGTCTGGGGCGGGATTGGTGTTGCTGCTGGGCCTGGAATAATGATGTTGATTGTCGGGTCGATAGTTGGATTCTGTGGTTTTTTATATAGCCTCAGCGAGAGGCTATATGGTCATCAAACTCACCTAGCTTTGGCTGGTTTAATCGTTTTTCTAGTTAGTTTGGTTGTAACTTTACTGGTTTACCCAAATCTATCACAGACAGTGTCAGGCTATTTTTTTCTTGCCGTTTTTATACTGATTCCCAGCTATTTAGCTCTCGCCTTTATGAGAAAATACCCGACTAAATTTTAACCTTTGATGTGTCGCCCATTCTGTAGAAGTCTGTCTTTTTACTGGCACCTGTTGGCTCCAACTTTTCTGCTTGGTTAGCCTCCAGCAGCATCGACTTCAAAATCCTTTTCAATGCAT
>CAJQKW010000076.1 GCA_905478975.1 uncultured Pseudomonadales bacterium
TTGTGGGCAATTTGTGGCAGCTGCTGTAGGCCCATGCTCAGTGTGTAGGGAGTGATGTTCTCGGCCAAATAAGCATGCTGAGTCTGCATATTGCGGGCAAACAAAACAAAGGCCACCGACACGCCAATACTGCTGCCGAAGTTGCGCACCAAACTAAACAGTCCCGCCGCTTCGGCGCGATACTTGGGTTCCAGGGTCAGATAGGCAAGGGTGCTCAGGGGAACAAATACAAACCCGAGGCCAAAGCCCTGCATAAAGCCAGTGCTAATGATTACGCTGGCCGGTACAAAGGTATCGAATTCCACCATCAGCGATAGGGAATAGGCGGTAAACAGCAGGCCAAAGAGAACCAGTGCCCGGGGGTCAAAACGGTCGCCAAACTTACCCAGCAGAAACATCGACAGCATGGTGCCAAAACCCCGGGGTGCCAGAATGGTGCCTACATCGAATACCGGATAACCCATTATATTTTGCAGATAGCTGGGCAGTAGGGCCATGGTGGCGAGGAGAATCAGGCCGATAAAAAACATAAAGGCCAAGGCGGTGGTGAAGTTGCGGTCGCGAAGAATTGCCGGTGTTAAAAAGGGATTTTCGGCGGTGCGGGTGTGCACCACATAGACCCAGAGCGCCGACAGCACCACGGCGCAATAGAACTGTATTTCCAGAGAGTCGAGCCAGTCGAGATGGTGGCCGCGATCGAGAATGAGCTGGATGCCGGCGATAAATAACGCCAGGGCAAAGAACCCCAACCCATCAAAGGGCCGTTCTTCCCGTTCGGTTTCTGGCATCAGTGTCAAAATAATAAATAACACCGCCGTGCCAATCGGCAGGTTGATATAGAACACCCAGCGCCAGGAGTAATACTCGGTGAGAAAGCCCCCCAAAGTGGGCCCGAGAATAGGCCCAATCATAATGCTCACCGCCCACATAGCCATGGCTTTGCCGTGAGCTTCCTTGGGGTTTATATCGAGCATAATCGCCTGGGACAGGGGCACCAACGAGGCGCCAAACAGACCCTGTAAAATACGGAAGGCGATCATCTCATTGAGTGAGCCAGCAGCGCCGCAGAGCAGTGAGGTCAGGGTAAAGCCGGCGATGGAAATGACAAATACTTTTTTGCGGCCATAACGCCCAGAGAGCCAGCCTATAGGTAGAGTCATAATCGCCGACGCGACTATATAAGAGGTCAGTACCCAGGCCAGCTGATCCTGAGTGGCAGAGAGGCTGCCCTGCATATGGGGCAGTGCCACATTGGCGATGGTGGTGTCGAGCATCTGCATAATGGCGGCCAGCATGACCGCCACGGTGACCGCGGTTTTGGCCCGCGGCGTCAGCTCAACTTGAACTGACATGGGTCATTCCGAACATAATGAAGAGCATGATGAAGAGCATGATGAAGAGCATGGTTATGAGGATAGTGAACCTGCCGCCCACTAGTTGGCCCAGGGCATCTGACGGCTGTGGCCTGTATCCACTTTTACCAGCGCACTCATGCCTGCGGTGAGGCCGATAGAGGAGTCTGAAGTCAGGGGATCAATGGCCAGATTGACCGTAATACGCTGTACTACCTTGACCCAATTGCCGGTGCTATTTTGAGCAGGTAAAAGGGAGAATTCCGAGCCAGTGCCCGGGGTAATGCTGGCAACATGACCCTGCCACTGTTGATCCGGATAGGAGTCCACCTTAATGGTGGCCGATTGGCCCACCTGTAGGTGAGTCAGGTCGGTCTCTTTAAAGTTCGCCTCCACCCAGATATAGCTGTCATCTACCAGACTAAATAGCGGCGCTCCAGCAATAATATATTCGCCCTTTCGAATCGAGAAATTGGCCACCACGCCGGAAGAGGGGGCAACGGTTCTCACATGACTGAGATCCAGTCTGGCCTTATCCCGCTCGGCCAGGGCCAGCAGATAACTTGGGTGTCGCTCCAGGGGCAGGTCAATATCAATCAACCGCGCCTTGACTACTTGCAGCGCCTGGGTGGTCACCTGCATTTCATTGATCGCATCGAGATAGAGATATTCCGCCTGATCCACTTCCGCAGCAGAGACCGTTTTACGGGCTAACAGGCTGTTTAAACGATTGAATTCCCGCAGGTAGAAATCCCGCTGGGTTTTGCTTTTATCCAGATCTGCGAATTTATTGAGATAGTCCGCCTTGAGGCTCTCCACATCGCCACCGACTTTAACCAGATTCGCCGCGGCCCGGGCCAGAGCGATTTGGTAGGGTTGATCATCGACACGAAACAGCAGCTGCCCAGCTTCAACGCGACCATTGTCGGCAATCGAGACCTCCACCACTTTGCCAGAAATCTCGCTGGCGATAGACATCATGCCAGCCTTTAAGTAGGCGTTGTCAGTCTCCATATAACGGCCACCGATCATGTAAAAATAGATCGCGACGGCGGTGATGATCAGTGGTCCAGCGAAGAGCGTCACTTTGCGTTTAAGTTTGTCTGACAAGGCCTGTATTCCTGTTTTAGTTATTATTATTTGGATGTGACTCGCGGCGTTGGCTATTTTATATCCGCATTTTCTGCGCTGAGATTGGCGCGCATACGCCGCAGCAGATCGGTTAGCTGTTGTTCCTCGCTGGCGGAAATGCCCTTTAGGGCAGAATTACGAACCTCTTTTCCCACCAGCTTAATTTTTTCTATTAGCGGTTCAACCTTGTTGGTCAGAAACACCTGTTTGGCCCGACGATCCTGGGGATTTTGGCGACGCTCAACCCAGCCATCGCGCTCCAGCCGATCCACCAGACCAGTCATAGTAATGGCGGTAACACCAATAACATCCGCCAGACGCTTTTGCTGAGCCCCATTTTCCCGAGACAACAGCACCAGAACCGACCACTGGGAGCGAGTTAGGTTGTACTCGTGGGCGCGGCGCTCAAAATTCCAGCGCATCATGCGGGCGACATCGTGGATGATAAAACCCAGAGTATCGTTAGTTGCAGAGTCGGCGTTGCTCATAGGGGTGTACTTTTAGTTATTGGCAGTTATTGGCAGTTATTGGCAGTTATTGATAGCTATTGAGAGGAAACTTATTGTAAGCATGCTAACTACTTTAGGCAATAGATTTACTGATGGAGAAATAACACTCTGCCTGTAGGGTAAATCAGCCAAACGCGGTAAGCTAAAGCAGAGCTCTTAAATTAAAAGCTATAACAGCTAGACGCTATAAAAATCAAAATATGCGAGCAAAATAATATGAGCCGAACACTATGAGCCAAACTAATGTCTTTGGAGAAGCAATTGAAGAGTGTTGCAGCAATCCCATCACCGGATACTTTCGCGATGGCTTCTGCCGCACCGATAAATATGACCGCGGCTCCCACACCGTCTGTGCTCAAATCACTGATGAGTTCCTAGATTTTTCCAAATCCAGAGGTAATGACCTGTCGACACCACGCCCTGAATTTGAGTTTCCCGGGTTGGTTGCCGGACAGTCATGGTGCCTCTGCGCATCCCGTTGGTTGGAAGCCTATGAGAGTGGCTGTGCGCCAAAAGTCTATCTGCGCCGCAGCAACAGCAAGGCCCTAGAGATTGTGCCCATGGAAGTGCTTAGAGCGTCCGCTGCGGATTTGAATTGA
>CAJQKW010000077.1 GCA_905478975.1 uncultured Pseudomonadales bacterium
CTCAAAATCAATGAAGATATCATGCATATGATCGGCGAGTACTCTGGTGCTATTACCGCGGAGCATGGTGTGGGTGTTATAAAGCGCGACTTTTTAGCGCTCTCGAGAACCCCCAGTGAAATTGCCTTGATGAAAACACTGAAGATGGCAATGGATCCCAAGGGAATTCTGAATCCTAAGCGGGTTATTTGATTTTTAAGCTGCCATCCGGAGAAAGCCCCTTAATTTGTTATCCGGGCGCCGCCCCCATATTGTCATCCTGGCAGAGCGCAGTGGCCAGGGATCTAGCCACAGCTAGCACCGCCTCTAATCGATAGCTACAAAAACGGCCGGAAATCTATTTATTTGGCCATTTTATGAATATAATGGCCGGACTGATCATTAAATAGTCAATTTATGGCCAAGTCTACCCAAAAACACGCCATCTTAACCCTGTTAAAGCAGGCCTCAGGTCCACTCTCGCTCAGGGATATCGCGAGTAAAATCAACCACGAAGCCTCGAGTCGCACTCTTAGGCGCTGGTTAGCTGACTGGGAAGCTGGTAACAAAGTAAAACGAAGTGGAGCCGGCCCCTCAACCACCTATCAAGCTATAAGTAACCCTACAGAGGCGGTCCCACCTTTTTCGGCAAGCGACTCCTTTGCTTTTCTCGCCGATCTTGATCCCGATTTACGCAGAGTACTCCTCAATCAAATTCGCGACCTCTGGACTCATTCATCCACCGCGCTAGAGGGTAATACCCTGTCATTGGGTGATACACACTTTATTCTCCAACAAGGTTTGACCGTTTCAGGCAAACCAATAAAAGATCATCAGGAAGTTCGAGGTCATGCCCGAGCGATCGAAGTGCTCTATCAATGTATTGACCGTCCACTGAGTCATGATGTGATTTTTGCCCTGCACCGAGCGGTACAGACCGAATATCTTGATGATATCTACAAACCCATTGGCGCCTGGAAGGTGGAGGCAAATGGCACCCATGTTGTAGGCTCAGATAACAAGCAGTCTTTTATTGAATATGCATTGCCGCTGTTTGTGCCGAAGTTAATGGCTGAGGTTTTGGACGCTATTAATGCAACCAGCGTAGACGATGTCACTCTCGATAATGCCGCAGTAATATACGCCAAGATCCATATGGGCATTGCCCATATTCACCCGTTCTATGATGGCAATGGTCGAATTGCTAGGTTATTGGCCAATATTCCATTGCTGAAGAGCGGCTTGCCGCCATTGGTGATTCCCAAAGAACAGCGCCGTGTTTATATCGAGACGCTCTCTAAGTATCAGATTAGTATTGGGCAATTGACTAGCACCAGTGGAGTGTGGCCAGCCCCTGACCAGTTAAGGGAGTTTGAAGCGTTCTGTGCGTCTTGTTATGGCAGTACTAAGGATCTAATGGAGGAGATATTTAAGTTGCAAAGGAAGAGGGCAGGCAAAGGCTTCTAACCTCTCTCTGGATCGTCCAGCAAAGTCACTCGCACCCAAGTTGAAGTATCCCCGCCTGACAGATTCTTGATATCCCCAATTGCCCGCAGCGACTTCAGTTACCTAAACTGGTAATTGTTGGTTTCACTGACTAAATTAAAACCCAAAGTGGACGAAAGCCTGTGGCGCGTCGTGACCAAAGAGCTATCTTAAGGATGAGAACTAGATGATCAGAATGGCAGTCTCAGCATTTTTCCTTTTACTCGCCAGCTGTAGTGGCGGCCAGGGAAATACTTACAAAAACTATGACTGCTCTGTATTTCCCGATCAATTTACATCGCCTTATATTTTGCCCTACCAGATTGGTGAATCATTTAAAGCCTTTCCCCATGCCGCGCGAACCGCTCCCTCGTCGAATTCTATCAATCCGATTCAGTATTATTCTCTGGATATAGAGATGCCAATTGGCACCGAGATTGTCGCCAGCAGGGCCGGCGAGGTATTTCAGGTTGAAGAACAGTTTTCTGATACTGACCATACGCCAGGACATGAGAATGTCGTCATAGTGGTGCATGATGATCGCACTTTTGCGCGTTATTTTCATCTCACTAAAAATGGCGCTCTGGTGAATGTTGGGGATAGGGTTAATCAATTGGATGTTATTGGCTTAAGCGGCAATAGCGGTAACTCGACAGGCCCGCACCTTCATTTTGATGTGATGGAGGTGGTGGCGGGTGGCGATGAGTTTTGCGTGCCTCAGCGTGATGCAAGCTCAGATCCTCGCCATTGCACCTCTGTGCCACTGTCATTCCTAAACAGTCCAGTGACCGATTGCGGGCTTAGGTTTGGTAAGTTCTACGAGGCATTCTCATTTTAATTATACTGTTCGGTGCGAAGGCTGTAAAAAACTCCCGAGCAGAAAAGCAGCGAATGACCTCGAATGAGATTCTAGTCTTGGGTATTTATTACCGGGTTGTAAGTCAATGATAGCCACTATTGTCTCTGCACTTTTTCCTCCCTTCGCACTGATTTTTTCAGGCTACTTATTTAGCCGTGTCCACAACAACCCAGCGAATATTGAAACAGTTCTCGCCAACTTCTCATTCAAAGTTGCCGTACCTGCGTTGCTGTTTATATCCTCCTGGGAAGCCAGTCTGCCGGAGTCGATTGAATGGTCTTTCTACGGCGCATTTTATGGGCCATTACTGTTTGTATTTTTGATTACTCTGTTGCTTGGCCGCCTAGGGCTGTGGGGGAAAGTGCTCAAGGGTCCGGCTTGCGCATCACTGGCAATGCAGGCTTCCTATTCGAATATTACAATTATTGGCATTCCTGTGGTACTGCATTTACTCGGCAATGGAGCCCTCGTGCCCCTGATGTTAATTATCGTGGTTTATGACATCGTCCTGTTCTTGATGGGCACGGTTGTGGCAGAGCTCGACAACGCCAATCGGCGTTCATTACTCATGGTGCTGAGTTCGCTACTGCTGTCTTTGGTCAAACGTCCAGTCACCGCTGCTCTGATCGCAGGCTTGGGGCTCAATCTATTCGATGTGACCTTGCCAGGCCCACTTGGCGATAGCATTCACCTACTGGGTCAGGCAGGGATTCCCACCGCTTTACTGGTACTTGGCATGAAGAGTCTAGGCATGGGTTCCATTGACGCCAAGTGGCGACTGGTGCTGGTGATGGGGTTGAAGCTTATCCTCTTTCCTCTATTGGTGGGATATATGGCGTTTTCGGTATTTGATTTGCCTTATTTGCAGGCGGCGACTCTTGTGGTTGCTGCCTCTATGCCTATAGGAATAAGTGCGCTGATTTTTAGTGCATCCTATGGTGTGATGGAGCGGGAAGCGTCTGCGGTAATAGTCATGTCTAACCTGTGTTTTTTAGGCACCTTTGGGTTTGTGGTGTTGTTTTTAGAGTTAATCCATTAGATGTTAGTGCCAGAACCTATGAAATGGGTCGAACCTACGTAAGTTATTGAAATACAAATGAAAGCGCCTTTAAATAACGGACTTTTAGGGCTTAAAGGCCCTGGTTTTAGGAGGAAATACAGGCTTTAAGGAGAGAGCTGACACAAAACTTAACACTACCCGTTCGCTCGGGAAGACTCTCGATGTGCCTCCCAAGCGCTCCAGAGTAATCCCTTATGCAGTGCAGGGTCTCATCCTCAATATCATCACGCATAAGTGATCCACGCGACTTTACCGATGCATGACTTTTAGCCATTCATATAAAACCTTGCTATTTGTATTTTATAAACTACATTTAGTGTATGCTTGAGATAAAACAGACTTCAACCTATCAAAAGTGGCAAAGCAAACTCAAGGATCGTCGTGCTAAAGCCCTTATTGCTGCGCGAATTTTTCGCCTCGCCAATGGTCTAGCCGGCGACGTGTCTCCTGTTGGTCAGGGAGTCAGCGAACTTAGAATTCATTGTGGGCCTGGTTATCGAGTCTATTTCAAAAAGAAGGGAGCACTCATCATTATCCTTCTGTGTGGTGGTGACAAAAGTACGCAAAGTAAAGATATTCAAATTGCATTGAAATTAGCCAAAGAGTAGAGGACATTAATATGGCAGAGCAAATATACAACTACGACCCCGCAGCTGTTCTGGATAGTGCAGAAGCTATTGAAGTATTTATGGCTGATGCGTTTGAAACAGGTAATTCAGGGTATATCGCTGAAGCCCTAGGTGTAGTAGCCAGAGCCAAAGGTATGAGCCAGATAGCCAATGAAACGGGACTTTCCCGCGAGCAACTTTATCGATCATTTAGCGAGAAGGGTAATCCGACCTTAAAGACGACTTTGGTTGTTATGCAGGCATTGGGGCTGGATATGACAGCTAAATTGCATCACTTAAACTCAAACTAAATATTGAACACTACCTAACATTTGGTTCGCTGGAACCGCAAGGAATGGCACTAAGCCCTATCCATTAGGCCCAAAAACCCCATCGCCGCATTCGACAGGCTGCGCTTCATATGATGGATATAGCCCAACTCCCGCTCAATCGTAATAGTCTTAAACGGCATCACATGTAAGTCTCTCACCAGCGTTTCAGGTAACACACTCCACCCCAGCCCAATTTCAACCATGGTGCTAATGGTCTCCAAATAGTTAGTCGACATTGGCGCCTTCAGCGGTATTCCTTCCCGCTGAAATAAATTCTGAATAATCCGCCCCGTATAAGTATTAAGCCCCGGCAAAATAATCGGGTATTCAGCAAGGTCTTTAAGTGCCGGCTGTTTTAGCGCTGCCAGCGGGTGATCCTGTGCGCAGATAAACCGCAGCGGGTCATTCCATATCTTTTTACTATTAATATTGTGATGGCTCTCTAGAGCCAAGGTAATCACTGCAACCTCTGACTCGCCATGGAGGACTTTCTCATAGGCTTTCTCCGAGTCCATAAACTCAATATCCAAAGTCACATTGGGATATTGCTGGGCAAATTGCTTAAGCACCGGCGGCAGGCGATGCAGTCCCAAGTGGTGGCTTATGGCCAATCTCAGAGTGCCACTGGCTTCCCCGGATAAATCATTAATCGCCTGTAGGGCATTTTCATATTCCTGCAGTATGCGCCGGGCCCTTGGCAGCAGTTCATTGCCGGCTTCAGTTAGGGATACCTGTCGGGCGATGCGATCAAATAGGCGTTTACCGATCTGCTGTTCCAGCAGGGCAATACGCTTGCTGATGGCGGATTGGGTTAGGTAGAGGCGGTCGGCGGCATCTGAAAATGAGCCAAGCTCTGCGACGGTGATAAAGGCTTTTAAATTTTGATTATCCATGGCGTTACTCTGTTTTGACTGTTCATTCCTTTAAAGAATGGAACTTATGCTAAATATGAATTTATTTCATCATAAGGCAGGTCTACAATGGCTGCAACTTGAAATAAGCACGTCTGGGAGACTGTGATGACTGGAAGAACACTTTACGACAAGCTGTGGGATAGCCACCTTGTTAAGCAAAATAGCGATGGTTCATCGTTAATCTATATAGATCGCCATGTGATCCACGAGGTGACTTCACCTCAGGCTTTTGAGGGACTGCGTCTTGCAGGCCGTATGCCCTGGCGTTTGGACACTAATATCGCCACCCCTGATCACAATATCTCTACTGACAAGACTGAGCGTGATGCCGGTGTTGCGGGGATGACTGATGAGGTTTCTCGTATTCAGGTGCAGACTTTGGATGATAACTGCGATCTCTATGGTATTAAGGAATTTAAGATCAATGAGATGGGTCAGGGTATTGTCCATGTGATGGGCCCTGAGCTGGGCGCGACTATGCCGGGTATGACTGTGGTCTGTGGTGATTCTCATACGGCGACTCATGGTGCGCTGGCCTGTTTGGCCCATGGTATTGGTACCTCTGAAGTTGAGCATGTGTTGGCGACTCAGTGTTTGGTGGCCAAGAAGATGAAGAATATGCGGGTGACGGTGAATGGCACTGTTGGTGTTGGTGTAACCCCGAAAGATGTGGTGTTGGCGATTATTGGCAAGATTGGTACGGCTGGTGGTAATGAGCATGCCATTGAGTTTGCCGGGTCGGTGTTCCGTGATATGTCCATTGAAGGGCGTATGACGGTGTGCAATATGGCGATTGAGGCCGGTGCCCGTGTGGGTATGGTGGCGGTTGATCAGAAGACTATCGATTACTGTGAAGGGCGTCAGTTTGTGCCTCAGGGCGAGATGTTTGATCAGGCTGTGGCGTACTGGAAAACCCTGACCTCGGATGCGGATGCGCAGTTTGATACTGAGGTGGAGTTGGCGGCGGAAGATATTGCGCCACAGGTGACCTGGGGTACTTCGCCTGAGATGGTAGCGGCGGTAACGGCTTCTGTTCCTACTTTAGATCAGCAGTCTAACGAAGAGAAACGTAAAGGCCTGGAGCGCGCTCTGGAATATATGGGCCTTGAAGGCGGTCAGTCGATTGAGTCGATTTATGTTGATCGTGTGTTTATTGGTTCTTGCACTAACTCGCGTATTGAAGATATGCGTGCGGCAGCAGCTGTGGCCAAGGGTCGTCAAGTCGCCAGTTCAGTTAAGCAGGTGTTAATAGTGCCGGGTTCGCAGATGGTGAAGGCGCAGGCGGAAGCTGAGGGTCTGGATAAGATCTTTATTGCGGCGGGCATGGATTGGCGTGAGCCGGGCTGTTCTATGTGTCTGGCGATGAACGCCGATAAGTTGGGGGCAGGTGAGCATTGTGCGTCTACCTCGAACCGCAACTTTGAAGGTCGTCAGGGCAATGGTGGGCGTACCCATTTGATGAGTCCTGCGATGGCGGCTGCGGCCGCGGTTGCTGGTCATATTGTCGATGTCCGAAGCTTTTTATTACAAGATGTAGGAGGAGCAGTTTAATGAAAGCATTTACTGCACACCGTGGTTTGGTCGGTCCTATGGATCGCGCCAATGTAGACACGGATATGATTATTCCCAAGCAGTTTCTTAAGTCGATTAAGCGTAGTGGCTTTGGACCGAATCTGTTTGACGAGTTGCGTTATCAGGATGAGGGGCAGCCCGGTGAGGACTGTACTAACCGTCCGCTTAAGGAAGATTTCCCGTTGAACTTCCCGCGCTACAAAGGTGCTTCTGTACTCTTGGCGCGAAAGAACTTTGGTTGCGGTTCAAGCCGTGAGCATGCGCCTTGGGCGTTGGAAGACTATGGCTTTAACGCGGTGATTGCACCCAGTTATGCGGATATCTTTTATAACAACTGTTTTAAGAACGGTTTGTTACCGGTGATGTTGACTGAAGAGCAGGTAGATATTCTGTTTAAGGAGATGGAAGCTGAAGAGGGCTATCAGCTGTCGATCGATCTGCCATCCCAGACTGTGACTACAGACTCAGGCCATGTGTTTCGCTTTGAGTTGGATGAGTTTCGTAAGGAGTGTCTGTTGAACGGTTTGGACGAGATTGGTTTGACTTTAAAAGAAGCCGATGCGATTAAGCAGTATGAGACTGAGCGTGCGGCTCAGCATCCTTGGGTATTTGGAGCTATAAAATAATGGCGAGTAGTATGAAGAAAGTATTGGTATTGCCGGGCGATAATATT
>CAJQKW010000078.1 GCA_905478975.1 uncultured Pseudomonadales bacterium
GTGTCGCGTTAGGCAGGACGCCGGTAGCGACCGCAAGTCCAGTCTGAAAGACTGGTAGAACTATCAGCAAACAGAGATGGTTCAAAGCCCACCTAGTTACACGCCCGGGTGGCGAAATTGGTAGACGATGAGCAGGATGCTCGAGTGTCGCGTTAGGCAGGACGCCGGTAGCGACCGCAAGTCCAGTCTGAAAGACTGGTAGAACTATCAGCAAACAGAGATGGTTCAAAGCCCACCTAGTTACACGCCCGGGTGGCGAAATTGGTAGACGCAAGGGACTTAAAATCCCTCGGTGGCAACACCGTGTCGGTTCAAGTCCGACCCCGGGCACCATATATCAAGGACTGTAGTCATACAGTCCTTTTTTATCGCCTGTCAAAAAACAATATTGTAGAATTGTCTAACAATAACTACAGGCTTCGTATATGTGCCTCTCCCGCCTTTACAGAGTTGCACTACTGACAATTCTAGCCAGCTCTAACTCAGCTGCAAGCTCACCTCCAGATACTAATAAGTCGGTGATTTCCATTTCACGTGCAGAGTACAGCGAAAAACTGCAGGGCTTTTGGTTGGGGCAAAACATCGCCAACTGGACTGGTTTGATTACCGAAATGGATAAGGTGGGTACGCCGGAGACCATGCCGTTTTACACCGATGAGGATTGGGGTAAGCCTGACTTAAAAGCAATGTGGGGTGAATATGTTCCCCATGCTAGTCACATTGCTTTTTACTTTGAGGAACAAGGCCAACCCTGGGGCTCGGATGACGACACCGATATCGAATACATATATTCCTTTCTCCATGACCAGCATCAAGTGAGCAAGCTCAGCGCCGATCAAATACGCAGGGGTTGGTTAAAACATATTTACTCCGAGACCGATGCACCGCTGTTTCAAAAATTCCCTGATTCCACGCCGCAAACAGAAAATTTCCTGTGGGTCTCAAATGAGCGGGCGCGGATCTTGATGGAGCAGGGCATGGTTCCACCAGAGACCAGCGATCTGGCTAATAACTCCAAGTCCCTAATGATAGATGCCCAGCTCACCACGGAAATATTTGGTCTTTTAGCGCCGGCAAGAGTCGATGTTGCTGTGGATATTTCATGGTTGCCGATTCGCACTACAGCTGTTTTGGACGCCCAGTGGATCTCTCAGTTTTATGTGGCTATGCATGCATTAGCCTCCAAGGTGGATCCGTCGCTGAGTTTAAAGCAGCAGACCCAATGGTTAGCTGAGCAGGCGACAGCGCAACTTCCTAAAGATTCTAGCGCAGCGAAAATATATGCCTTTGTCAAAACCCAGTATCTGAATAATCCAGATAAAGAGGATTGGGAAAGTACCAGAGATGCGGTGTATCAACGCTATCAGCTGTCGGCAATGGACGGCTACATTTATGATCAGCCCTTTGATGCGGGAATTAATTTTGCCGCAAGTTTGGTCAGTCTCTTTTATGGAGAAGGGGATATTAAACGGACGCTTCAGATTGGCACTTTGGCGGGTTGGGACTCAGATAATCCTACTGCCACCTGGGGTGGTTTGCTCGGCTTTATGCTTGGCAAGCAGGGTGTAAAGAAAGCCTTTAATAAAAAGAATCTTTCGGACACCTATTCGATCCATCGGACCAGACGGAATTTCCCCGACCAGACGCCGGATCAATTGGGAGAAGATAGCTTTGCCACTATGGCTGCTCGGGATTTGCGTACCATCGACAGGGTGGTGGTGGAGTTGATGCAGGGGTCAATTAACACCGAGACCAATCAATGGATAATTCCTATCTTGTAGCACGGGGTAACAGAGATAGTAGGCTTAAGAGGCCCCGATTGGTCGGTGGCCTCAAAGTCTGGGAGCTGCAAATATTTTAAGGCTTAAATACTCAAATCCATAAGATTATAATTCTTAAGTGACGCCTTAACGTCCTCATTCCACACAGGCTTTTCAGCGTCCTTGGCTATTGGTGCATAGTCATAGGGTGCTTCGTCCGGGAACCGCTGCTTGCGTGCCGCAATGGCTATGCCAATTAGTCTAGAACGATGTTTGATAAAGGCTTCATCAAAGGTTGCGGCTTCCGCATGCAGGCCAGCACCTCGCACATTTAGCACTGATGCCATTGGGTGGAAACCAAAGTTAACCGTCACCCTTTTTTCCAGGCCGGTATTGGCGAATGATCCATGGAGTATTTGGCGGCTATTGATAACCACATCACCTGGGTTACAAATAATAGGTATGGCTTCCGGCAGACGCTCAGTGCCTGCCTTAGAAACCAGTTCGACAATATTCACTCTGCTGTTCTTGTGGCTGCCGGGCACAACCCAGACGCCGTTCACTGCAGTACTGCCGTAGACTTGGCCCATAAAGTTAAAGCCATGAATATTCTCGTCAAACACCGGGCTGTCCCAGTGAGTGTCGCCATCCTGATGCCAAGACACTGAGGCCCCGAGACCGGCATCTTTAATAAACAAACCCTCATGAAAGGGCACAAAATCCTTGCCGTTGACCGCTTCAGCCATTTTTAAAAGCCCTGGATGTGCGTATGTCCGCAGGCAAGCATCTGAATACTGTAATGAGCCGCCCAGGTATAGCGGCGTCGCCTGTGGGGCACCTTCGCCGGGCTTAGGCTCAAATAATTTAACCTGATGACGGCCATTCAGCATCGCTGTGCCGCCCAATGGATCTGAGAGTGGCTTTGCCCATTGCAAGGCAAAACCTTCTCTATCAGAACCCAGAGCAGGTCTTCCCTTGGCGTCTAGAGTTGCACCCATCTCAGTGGGGAAATTTTCACGCATCTGCTCTAAGTCGTTTTTTAAGTCATTGAGTTCCTCTTCACCAAGAGCAGCCTCAAAAATATAGAAGCCATATTTTGAATAGGTTTTCAGGATATCAGGGTGAATATCGCCGTTCTTATCAAAGCGAATCGGGCCACGGTTTGGCAGGGCTAGGGCTTTCTCCTGACCCTGAATCAGATATTGCTTCATTTTCTCGGCTTCGTCACCGTAGTAGGCAGCGCAAGCTTCGATTGATTGGCTGATGTCTTTGAACATGGGAGTCGCCACCTTGGAAGTTTTGTTATTATTTTCAGTGAGTATATTTCATGGGAGCAATAACACCAAGCCTCAGGAGAGGGCACTAGTGAAATGGTCTGCATTCTCTTGGGAGGTCTTTTCTGTCATGATACCGATCTCGTTTAGTCTTATATATAAGCGAAAATCAGATAATCAATAATAACGATTTCAGCGGCATTGTTGTCCAGCTGGAGCAGCTTCTAAGGGTTTAGACCCCTCAGCAGCCCGGGGGATTAGTATGGTCGAAATACTGTCGATAGCGATTGTCGTTACTCTGGTGACGTCGGTCTTTATCTGCTTGAAGTGGCGCAACCTCCGCTGTGTTGGCCAAACACCTCTGTCCCTAGTAGCCTTTTCCGCAATCTTGTTTACCTCTGGCCTAGATGTGGGCCTGATTATGTTTCCCCTAGTGGAGTTCCCTGTTTATGCTACGGAGGAAGCCTACAGCTTCACCAACCCACTGGCGATTGAGTTTGGATTTTGGGGTTTCCTGGTCTGGGCTTTCTATTTTTTGACCACCTTTTATTTTTGTATTGTCGAACCCAAAGTAGGGTTGTTTCAACTCAGACCTATTCGCTGGATTAACAATCTCGTTATCATCGCCACCTGCGCCTTTACCGCCTTTCTGTTTCTCAGTTATGCGCCCAACTATATCAATGGCATAACGCCATTACAGAAGTACAGTTTGGTCGGCTTTATTATATTGATGGCGGTTTGGTCGAGCACTGAGATTCGCTATCTAAAAATTCTCAGTATCGCCTCCAGTGGCTTGTTTGCGCTGCTCAATATTGTGATGCTATTCGCCTCCGGCGCTCCTATCACTGAGTATCTTGGAACCCTAAGCCATATAGCGGGGTACTTTGAAAACATTCATCGCTTTGTTAGCCCAATCAGTGAGTATCATGGCTGGTATCTATTCTGGTGGTTTGCCTGGAGCATTATGATTGGCCAGTTTGTAGCGCGATTTGTCGGCGGTCTCAAAGTTTGGCAGCTAATGTTGGCACTACTGGTAATTCCTTCCATTGCCATCGCCCTGTGGTTTGCCACGCTCTATTATTATTTTGCCAATGGTATTCCGGTGAGCTGGGTGTTAAATGCCGCAATGGTTATTGTCGGGGTGATCTTTGTGATTAACTCCCTGGATTCATTGATTAGGTTGTATACGGATAATTTAGCTCTCGGAGTGAAGCAGGTAGGTCGAGGCAAGTATGTTCTTGGCAACTGGTTGTTAATCGCCTCACTGGTGCTGTTGTATCAGTTTACGCTCTTTGAAATTGAGTGGGTGGGCCTGATTGTTATCGGATTGTATCTGGTCATCTATATACTGCTATTTAAGGGTCGTAGAGAGTTGGCCGAGAATTTTTCTATCGAACAAAAAGCTGATTAAGTCAGTTTTAAGAGAATGAACATAATGCCAAAGCAAAAGAACATTGATTACATCGTTGTGGGTGCCGGCTCTGCAGGAGCCATTGTGGCTTCGCGTCTCAGCGAAGACCCCAACTGTGAAGTGCTACTGGTGGAATATGGCGGCGGCGATGGCAGTATCTTCGTGCGCATGCCCTCGGCACTGGGTATTCCCATGAACAGCAAAAAATATAACTGGGGCTTTGAGACCGCTCCGGAACCCTTTCTAGACAACCGCCGAATGAACTGCCCGCGAGGGAAAGTGCTCGGTGGCACCTCGTCGATTAATGGCATGGTCTATGTGCGCGGCAATGCGGCAGATTTTGATCAGTGGGAAGAGCAGGGTGCCAGTGGTTGGAATTACCAAAACTGCCTGCCGTACTTTAAAAAATTTGAAAACCATCAATGTCGCGACACAGACTACACGGGCAATGAAGGCCCAGTGGCGATCAGCAATGGCAACAATATGCGCAATCCACTATATCGCGCCTTTATTGATGCAGGTGTGGAAGCGGGCTATGGGGAAACCGAAGACTACAACGGTTTTCGTCAGGAAGGCTTCGGGCAAAAGTTTATGAATGTGGATCGCGGTATCCGTGCTTCCACAGGCTACTCCTATTTAAAAGCCGCTAAAAAGCGCCCTAATTTAACTATTCTCAAGCGTGCCCTAGTGACGCGGATTGTCTTTGAGGGCAAAACCGCCACCGGCATTGAATGCAAAATAGGCGATAAAACCAGTGTATACAGCGCCAAGAAGGAAGTGATTCTCAGCGCCGGTGCCATTGGTTCACCGCAGCTGCTCCAGGTCTCTGGCGTAGGTCCACGGAAAATTCTCGAGGCTGCGGGCATTGACCTGCTGCATGAACTGCCGGGTGTGGGTGAAAACCTCCAGGACCATTTGGAGTTTAATTTTCAATATTTCTGCAAGCAGCCGATCAGCCTTAACTCAGAGTTGGGTCTGTTTAAAAAGGGCTTGATTGGCGTTCGCTGGCTGTTATTCAAAACTGGCTTGGGGCGCACCAATCACTTTGAGGCCTGCGCATTTATTCGCTCAAAAGCGGGGGTTAAATCCCCGGATATTCAGTATCACTTTTTGCCTGGCGCGATTACCTATGACGGTTCGGTTGCGGTTAAAGGCCATGGCTTTCAAGTCCATGTGGGGCATAACAAACCAACCAGTCGCGGCCATGTGCGTGCGCAGTCTGGGGATCTGAGTCAGCACCCAGAGATACTGTTTAACTACCTAGAGACAGTAGCCGATCGCGAGGGTTTTCGTGACTGTGTTCACCTCACTCGAGAGGTTATGCGTCAGCCCGCTATGGATGCTTTTCGTGGCGAGGTGATTCAGCCGACGGAGCAGGTGCAGAGCAATGAGCAAATCGATGCCTTTGTTAGAGCCTCTGTGGACAGTGCCTATCATCCCTGTGGTACCTGCAAGATAGGGGTTGATGAGATGGCGGTGGTGGACTCAGAGCTGCGTGTGCGCGGTATTCAAAACCTACGTGTTATTGATGCCTCAGTGTTCCCGACGATCCCCAATGGCAATCTCAATGCACCAACCATGATGTTGGCCGAGCGCGGCGCGGATATGGTTAAGGGTGTAGCGCTGCTGCCTTCTTTAGACGTTCCGGTCTATCTGGATCAAAGCTGGCAAGAACGGCAGCGAGAAGGTATTGCTAGCAGCAGAGGGCCGTGTTGAGGGTGCAGGCTAATGCTCTTAAGACGTTTCTGATGTGTTGGTTTTTGCTGTCTCTTGAATATTAGGTGGAACTAAATACTCTTTAATAATAGACTAACGGCGTTTCTTTTCGTCCTGTTGATGACAGTCTTGAAGACTGTTGGACAGCTGTAGGCCTATTACTGATGGCGTCTTGGCTTTTTAACTCTTAATTTAGTTCCTAATATAAATCCTAATACATAAAGACGGTAATTGATGAACATTCTAACCAGACTCCTGAAAAGCCCACTATTAAACTTACTTGGCGGTTTAACGCTGATAGTGACATCCGGGTATGAGATTTTTGATGTTGTTGAAGAGTTAGGCGAAATTGCCATTAACCCTGATGTGGGTGCTGCTCATGGTGTGTTTGTATTTTCGATTATTCATCTTCTCAAGGTTATTCCGGAAGTTATAGATGGACTCGAAGATTTGAATACTGCTAAGAATGAAAGCGCTTAATTTTCTGAGCTGAGCATTCAAGCTGCCTTAAACTATTAACTTATTTGGTTTTGGTTCTGCGCCCTTGAACCCTGAGTCTCTAGATCACCATTGACACAAACTCGCATCAAAATACCACTGGCCATTAAATAGCCAAGCCCCCAACTGAACCAGTCCGAACTGATTAACTCTGCTGAGTAGCTTATCCACAGCATCGACGATAAGCCTAGTAGACGAGTGTATTCAAAGGGCCGGGCATAGGCTTTACCCTCCAGCACGGCACCAATCACAATCAATACAGCCACCTGAGCAATCACCACAGCCCACATCAGAGCCGATGAGAGTACTGTGCTTTGCCCCGCACTCCAAAAATGGAGTACCGCGAGCAGCAAGTACTGCACGATAATCGCGCCATTGATCCTGCTACTGCGCTGAGGATTGTATTTTTCAAACTGCTCTAAATCGGATTTCTGTTGAGGAAAACGTTCGACCATATCTTCTGGATGCCAACCGGTTTTCGACCAGAGCACGCGGAATTTGTCTGACCAGCGATTGGTATGCCATATATCCCGAAGCATTCCTGCAAAGATATGCAGGTTGGCCCAGATGGGGTTCCAGCTTTGCAGTGGCACGCGGATGCCGTAAATGGCTTGCTGCTTTTCGTCTTCGGCTTTATAAGTGCCAAACAATCGATCCCAAATGATCAGCAGGCCGCCATAATTTTTATCGATATAGTCGGCATTTTGCGCATGGTGGACTCGGTGATTGGAGGGGCTAACCATAAACCATTCAAAGACACCCAGTTTGGGGATATGTTGGCTGTGCACCCAGAACTGATAGATCAGGTGGGCGCTGGCGATACTGACAAACATACTGATCGGCATGCCCAAAAAGAAGCAGGGAATATAAAATACCCAGGTAGTTAAAAAGCTAGTACTGGTTTGGCGCAGAGCGGTGCTGAGGTTGTAGTCTTCACTCTGGTGGTGAACCACATGGGAACCCCAGAAAAACTGGCGCTCATGGCTAATGCGGTGAAACCAATAGTAGAGAAAATCATAGAGTAGTATGGCCAACAGCCAGTGGCCGATAGCGTTTATATCGAAAGCCCAGATGGCATATTCTTGGGAAATTTTGGTAAAAACCAGTGCACCAATATTGAGAAAAACAAATTTCGTCACGGTGCTCAACAGGCCCATGCTGAGGCTGTTAATGCTGTCATTGACCCTGTAGGTGTTGTTGCCTTTGAACAGGCCCCAGCCGAGTTCCATGACAATCATCAGCAGGAAAATCGGAATAGCGTAGGGAACAAAGTTCATGTCGATTCCTTCTTCTTTTAAGTGCTCTTTTTTAAGTACTCTTTTTTAAGTGCTCTTTTTTGAGTGTTTTTTAGAGCGGATTATCAGCCAGGGCACAATCAATGGCGTCGACAATATCATCTATATCACGACGCGATGCGATCAGTGCGGGACTCAGGCAGAGGTTATTGTTGAGCTCGGTAAAGCTTCTATTCGTCCGGCCAACCAAGACACCCTGAGCCATACAGTGGGCGACAATTTTCATTGCGTAGCTTTCGTGCATGGGCTGTTTGGTGCTGCGGTCAGAGACTAATTCGACACCGGCAAAGAAACCTTTGCCACGCACATCGCCGATCACTGGGTATTTTTCCTGTAAGCCGAAGAGGCGATCTTTTAGGTGTTCACCCATCTGCACCACATTATCCAGCAGGTTTTCCTCTTCGATAATATCCATATTGGCGAGGCCCGCGGCGGGGCCGCCAGTACAACCACCAAAGGTACTGATATCTCTAAAGTAATCCAAGGTGCCGGCATCTTCAGCGGCAAACTGATTGAAGACTTGGTCGGTGGCCACGGTGCAGGAGATGGCGGCATAGCCACTGGCGAGACCTTTTGCCATGGTCACTAGGTCCGGTTTGACGTCGTAGTGCTGATAGCCAAACCATTTTCCGGTGCGGCCGAGACCACAGACCACTTCATCTATATGCAGTAGCACCGAGTATTTTTTGCAGATCGCCTGAATGATCGGGAAATACTCAGGGACGGGGGGAATAATCCCGCCACCCGCAGTAATCGGTTCTAGTACCACTGCACCCACTTGATCTTGGCCTTCGCGCAAAATCGCAGTCTCCAGATCTTTGGCGCATTCTATATCGCAGCTGCCATAGGTTTTGCCAAAGGGGCAGCGGTAACAGCAGCAGTGGGCAAACTCAGAAAAGCCTGGGGCAAAGGGTCCGTACTGTTCTTTGCGCTGCTGATGACCGGTGGAGCTGAGGGCGCCGATGGTCGAACCGTGGTAGTCGCGGTCGCGAAAGATAATTTTATGGCGGCGGCCATCGCCATTAATGTGGGCTAACTGGCGCACCATTTTGTAAACTTTTTCATTGGCTTCGGAGCCAGAATTGGAATAGTAGACTTTGCCTTTATTGTTGCCTTCAGCGTCACGCATTTCCGGCATTTTTTGCAGCAGTCGCTCGGCAAATTTTGCCCCGGGAATACTGCCGGCACTGTTGGCGAAATAGCACATTTCGAGCAGCTGGTCGCGCACTGCATTGGCAATGGACTCGCGGCCATAACCTACATTGACAGACCAGACTCCGCCGGAGGTGGCATCGAGATATTCAGTGCCTTTGATATCGGTGACGCGCATGCCTATACCACTTTTAATAATCAGCGGATCGCTATTTTTAAACGCGTTGTGAGGGGTTAGGTGATGCCAGATATGCTCTCTGTCGGAGCTAATGATCTCTGCAGCCTGAGCTGAAATATCGTCGTTTTTCATGGTGCTTCCCCTGGCAACTGGGTTGCCGAGACGTTTATTATTATCTTCTTATCTAGTTAACGATAGGCCTAAGGAAGAGTCCTTTT